>DATBFV010000068.1:0-27190 GCA_036558345.1 Gemmatimonadales bacterium
CGTCGGTCTGGGTCGTGGTGTTGGTCCCGCGCACCTGCACGGTCACACCGGGTAAGCGCTCGCCGGTGGACGAGGTGACGGTGCCGGTGACCTGGCTCTCTTGAGCCACCGCTCGCCCGGTCATGGTGACCGCGAGCAGCAGGCTCGTTCCCAATGCCGCGAAAGCACGAATGAGTTTCTTTTCCATGAACTCCTCCGCCTCCTTCAGTCGACGGGTCTCCGCATGGACTGCAGGCCTTCCTGGGCAATCACATCGCGATACGTCAGAAGCTGGATGTTCCGCGCCTTGAGTGCGGCGCTGAACCGTGACGACGTCAGGGCCGTCAGCTCGCCCTGGCGGTTCTTGCTCATGTCGGGAAGCGGCTCGTCGGTATTCATGTCGACCAGCGCGCCCAGCTCCTCGTCGTCGATCCCGACATGCGTAACGACCGCGTTCAGACCCGGCTTCATCCGGGTGATGAACGCGACCAGACTGTCCGCCTTTTTGTCCGGCGCCGCGGCGTACTGCGGCGCGTCCATCGCCTCCCCGAAGTAACCCGACATTCCCAGCCCGTATTCCTTCGCGAGCCGCTCCGTCAGCGCTTCGAATTCCGGCCGCCGCGCAGTCCCCATGTGCTCGTCCACATAGTCGATCTTGAGACCGGAGCGGAGCGCGCGCTCGATCTGCGCGCGCAATTCCTTTTCGACTTCCGCGAGTTGCGGATTGTGCTGATGCAGCGCGTCGTACGACGCAAAGAAAAAGCCGTTCTCATCGACCAACGATGGAACGGCTTGACTGCCTGCGACCGGACCCCAGCGATAGTTCTTCCACTCCGAATTCAACGCCAAATGAATGCCGACCGAGACGTTGGGATGTTGTTTGAGGATCTCGACCGCTTCCTGATACCACGGACACACGAACAGCACCGACACCGACACCGGCATCCCGGTCGAGACCAGTTTCTGCATCGCCATGTTGACGCTATGACTCATGCCGATGTCGTCAGCACGGATGACCAGCGATACAGTGGAGGAAGTCGGGACCGAGTAGGTTTGCGCCGACACCAACGTCACCACGCCGGCCGAGAGCAGCCAGCAAGAACAGATGACAGTTCGGACTAGGCGCATAGGCGGCTGCTCCCGTTGACGAACGGTCTCGAACGTGTAACGGAAAAACCTAACTTGGCCGTTGGGGGTGGGCCGACAAGCCCCCCACTCCGGGTCACCTGATCAGGCTACAGTGAACGTCTGATGTCCAACCGTTTCCGGCTGCTCGTCGAACGTTTTGGCAGTGAGCGAAACTCGGCGAAGACCCGCACCAGCAGCTCTTCGCGACTCTGCACCTGCAGTTTTCGATAGATGCGCCAGAGATAGGTGTGCACCGTGTGCGGCGAGAGTCCGAGCCGCGCCGCGGTGTCTTTTTCCGAATTGCCGTCGAACACCGCGCGGACAATCCCGCATTCCCGCGGCGACAGGCCGAGACAGCTGGCGAGGGAGCGCCACTCACCGGGAACGAAGAGCGCTTGGCCAGGGGTCATGATGACCCAATATGCTGCGCGCTCCGCTCCCACCGCCAGACCGGACCGTCCTCGGGGTCCACGACCTGTCCGACGTGCACGAAGCCGCATTTCGTGAGGACGCGCGTCGACGCGTTCGGTTCGGGGCGCGTATGCGCGCGCAGGAGCCGCACCCGCGCGTCGCCGTTCGCGAAGCGAATCAGCGCGCGAGCCGCTTCGGTGGCGTATCCTCGACCCTCGCGAGACGGCACGACGCCGTAGGCGATTTCGACCATCCCATCGCTGTCCGGCTCGCCCTTGAATCCGGCGCCGCCCACGATCTGGCCACTGGCCTTCTCGACGATCCAGAACCCGTGCCGCCAGGGATTGGGCCCCTGCCCCACGGCGCCGCGCAGCGCCTCGAGCCAGCGCGGCGACACGTCACCGGAGACGTAAAACCCCCGCAGGCCTTCTGCGGGGGTCAACGCGACGATCGCTTCGAAGTTGTGCGGCTCCTCGATGAGCACCAGGAGCTGGTCCGGCGTGTAGGCGAGCAGCGTCAGCCGCGGCGTGTGCAGCTCGACCGGATCATGTGGCATCGTACCCGGCGTAGTCTCCCGGTTGAATCACATTGCCCTTGTAGTGCTGGTCGTCGTGGATGCCGATCTTCGACGAGTAATACGCATTGATCGTGGAGCCCTTGATCTGCTTGAAGAACTTCTCGGCGTCGGTCTTGGGATCTTTCTCCGCCGCGGCGATGCGCGTGAGCAGCGCCAGGCGTTGCTCCGGCGTCGCCTGCATGAACGTCTTCCCGCCGTTCATCTCGCGCGACAGCGCCTCGACCGCCGCGATGCCGCTGCGCCACTTCTGCGGCTCGTCCTTCTCGAACGCTTCCGCCAGCTGGCTGTCGATGAACGCGGCGCACGCGGCAGCGCGCGCGCCGGCGGACTGCGCATCGGTCGGGATAATCAGGTCGCTCATCTCGTCCACCAGCGCGAATTCAGCCGGCGTGAAAAACTTCGGCGGCGCTGCCGAAGCCGGCAACGCTCTGATCAGCGGCAGTGCCGCCGCCGCTCCTGCGGCGGCCGCCGTCTGCTGGAGCATCTTGCGGCGTGAAATCGTCATAGGTTCCCCCGCTTGAATTCGTCGGCCAGATGGTCGCACGAGCGCCAGCAGAGCGCCATGATCGTCCAGGTGGGATTCTGGCACGACGCGCTCACATGACTCGAGCCGTCCACCACGAACAGGTTCTTCACGTCGTGCGACTGCTGGAACTGGTTCAGCACCGATGTCTTTGGATCCGTGCCCATCCGTGACGTGCCGAGCTCGTGGATGGACCAGCCTTCGGTGAGGATGTTCTTGTCTTCGCCGATCACTTCGATGCCGGCGGCCTCGAACATCTCCTTCCCGGCCGCCACCATGTCCTCGCACATCTTCTTCTCGTTGTCGCTGAACTGATAATGGAAGCGCAGCGCCGGAATGCCCCAGCGATCCTTCTCGACGGGATCGAGATCGACGTAGTTCTCGTAGCGCGCGAGCACCTCGCCGAAGCCGCCCATGCCGATGAACGCGCCGGCATGATCGCGCACCGTCTTCTTGAACTGGCCACCGAACCCCGGCGTGTCCCACGCGTTGCCGGGGAAGATACCGAATCCGGAGCCGCCCTCGAAGCCGTAGCCACGGATGAAGCCCGGCTGTTTGTCCTGAAGGTTGCGGAACCGCGGGACGTAGAAGTTGCCCGGCTTGCCGTCGTCGAGCGTCGGCTCCGTGCCAACCAGCTCCTTGACCAATCCAGTCACCCCCGGACCCATCACGTGCTCGCAGAAGTTGTGTCCGACGTGCCCACTCGAGTTCCCGATGCCGTTCGGGTATTGCCGAGACTGCGACAGCAGCATCAGCCGCGCGCTTTCCAGCGTCGACGCGGCGAGGATGACTACCTTCGCCTTGGCCTCGTACGTCTTCATCGTCTGCGAATCGACAAACGAGACGCCACGCGCTTTACCGGTGTTGGGATCCACCAGCACCTGGTGCGCGGTCGCATTGGTGCGCAGCGTCAGATTCCCCGTATCCATCGCGGGATAGATGAGGCCCGTCGGCGAGTCGAACGCCGCGTGGATGTCGCAACCCCCGGGCCGCCGGCCGCACGCGCCGCGGCCGAAACATTTGCTGCGATATTTGTTCTTCACGCCATCGGTGGTCACGCCCGCCCGGTACGGCGTCGCGGTCCTTCCCATCCCCTGCAGCGCCTTGCGCAGCTGTACTTCCGCCTTGGTGAGCTTGTTCGGACGCTGGAACAGCGAGTCCGGCAGGTGCGGCAGATTCTCCTTGTGGCCCGAGATGCCGAGGAGCAGGTCGACCTTGTCGTAGTAGGGCTCGATATCGGCGTAGGAGATCGGCCAGTCTTCGCCGTAGCCGTCGTGCGTCTTGCCCTTGAAGTCGTAATCGGACAGCCGCAGCGCAAGCCGGCCCCAAATGTTCGTCTTTCCGCCGAGGATGCGCGCGCGCACCCACGCGTACTTGGTGCCCGTGTAGGGATTGTCTTTCTCGTCGACGAGAATGTTTTTGACGTAGTCCGAACCGCCCCACCCGCCGACGTACGAAAACACGTGCTTGAACGATGAATTCTTGGCGTAGGGCGGTTGGCGGATGTTGTACTCGTTGTAGCGAATCGCGTGATATCCGGGCGGCGCCTCGCCGCGGCGCGGATGCTCGTACGGCCACTGCATCGACCGCAGCTCGGCGTTGATGTCGATCTTCTTCCCCGCCTCGAGCAGGAGCACCTTCATTCCCTGCGACGTCAGAACGTGACAGGCCATGCCGCCCGCGGCGCCGGATCCCACTACAACGGCATCGTATGTCTTCGAGAGGTCGACTTCCGGCTGTTGCTGCCGATAGCGAATGAGAGTCATGCGTTTTCCCTTTTCATGGAACCTTTTCGAGGAGCGTCACCAACTCGGCACGATGCGTCCGCTCGGGCAAGTGGTCCGACACCATCTTCATGACGGTCCAACCGCGCGCGGCCGCTCGGTCGGCGAACATTTGGAACGGATCGGGCGTGATCTGCGGCTCGTACGTCAAGATGTAGGTGCTGGGTACCTTGAGTCGGGCGGGGTTCACGAGCCGCAGGGTGTCTGTGAACGTCTTCAAGGACATTGGCACATCGCGCGGAATCACCGTCGTATCCTGCACCCACACCGGTACCGTATAGCCGTCCCGCGTGATGCTGGCCACGAAATGCGCGCGGCCCGTATCCGGGATCGACATCACCGACTCACCCGAGTCCGGCAGCAGCGCATCGAGATACACGAGACGTTTGATGCGATCGGGCACGCGATCGGCGACGCCCGTGATCACCATGCCGCCGTAGCTGTGCCCGATCAACACGACGTCATGGAGATTGTCCCACAGAATGGCGTTGACGACGTCTTCGATATGCGTGTCGAGTCCGATGTTGGGCGAGGCCAGGTGGTGACGCTCGCCCAGCCCGGTCAGCGTGACCCGGACGACTTTGTGCCCGTGGCTCGTCAGCATCGAATCGACGGCGAGCCAGTCCCAGCCGCCGCCCCACGCACCGTGGACGAGCACGTACGTGTAGTGCTTCGCCGGCGGCTTATGTTGCTGCGCCGCCAGCGGCGAAACGGCAGTCATCATCAGGAGTGCCGCACACGCCCGCATCAAAACTCGAGCGAGTGCAGGTAATCGAAATTGGCTTTGGCGTCTGCGAGATCGCCGGCGGCGTCCTTGGCCGTTTCCTGCTCCACGAACGCGGTCTTTTGCTCGATCGCCGGCACGGCCGCCAAAAACTTCTTGAAATCGAACATTCCTTTGCCGATGAGCGTGTCGCTCGAACGGTCGGGCAGCGCGTCTTTGAGGTGGAAGCTAAAGAACCGGTTCGGATACTTCTGGAGATACTGCATTGGGTCACCACCGCCGATCAGCATGTTGCCGACATCGAGCTGAACATGGGTGACGGACGGATCGAGGCGCTCGATGAAGACGTCGAACGGCACCTTGCCGTCGATCGGCTTCTGATGATAGGCCTCATTATGGAAGGCGAGCCAGATGCCATGCTTGCGCGCGACCGCACCCGCGACGTTGAAGCGATCGGCCCACTCCTTCCAGTCGTCGAGCGTTTGCTTGGTCCAGTCCTCGAAATCGGGAACCACGCATTGCTCCTGTCCCAGGACCTTGGCGATCTCGAGGCTGCGCTCCCAGCCCACGAAAATCGTGTCGGCCGACATGTGACACGAAGGTGCACGCAGTCCCTCATTCTTCAGCGTCGCCGCAACCTGCTGTGGCGTGCGCCCGAACAGATTGAACGACCACAGCAGCTCGACATCCGTGTAGCCGATCGCGCGCACCTGCGCGAGCGTGCGCTCGGGGTCCTGCGCCATCGCGTGGCGCACCGCGTAGGTCTCGAGCCCAATGCGATCGAGCTTCTTCGGTAACGCATTGACGGGAACGCGCGCCTCTCCACCCCCCGCCCCCACCCCCACCCCCACCCCCCCGAGCATGCCGCCCGCGGCGGCCGCTCCCAGCGTCTGAATGAAGTCACGTCGTTGCATGGTTTCCTCCCGCCGAGAATCTACCGGTCGCTGAACGAGTGAGCGAGCGATATCATTGCGGCCATGATCACCCTCGTTGCGCTCGTCGCGCTCGTCTCCGGCGGGGGGGCCCAGCAGGACACCTCGCTCGCCGTCATTCCTCGACCCGTACACGTCACGCGCGGATCCGGTGCGTTCCTTCTTACGCGGGCCACCGCAATCGTCACCGATCGCGCGGCGCGTCAGATCGGCTATATGCTCGCGGACTGGTTGCAGCCGGCAACAGGCTACCGGTTACCCGTGGCGGCGGCAGCAGGAACCGCATCGCGCACGATTACGCTGCGCATCGATCCGGCGCTCGCGCGGTTGGGCGACGAAGGCTATCGGCTCACCGTGACGGGCACGCGGATCACCATCCGCGCGCCGCATCCGGCCGGGGTGTTCTACGGTGTCGAAACGCTGCGTCAGCTCCTCCCGCCCAACATCTTCCGCGCGGCGCCGGTGGATAGCCTGCCGTGGACCATCCCACTTGTCGACATCGAGGATCAGCCCCGCTTTGCGTGGCGCGGCGCGCATCTCGACGTCTCGCGCTCGTTCATGCCGAAAGAGTTCGTCAAGAAGTACGTCGACCTGCTCGCCTTGCACAAACTCAACCGCTTCCACTGGCACCTCACCGACGACCAGGGTTGGCGCATCGAAATCAAGAAGTATCCCCTGCTGACGGGCGTGGGTGCATGGCGGCGCAATTCACTCGTCGGCGTCCAGCACGCTTACGCCGACACGACGCAGTGGGTCTTCGACAACATCCCGCACGGCGGCTTCTACACGCAGGACGACGTCAAGGAAATCGTCGCCTACGCTGCCGCGCGCTACATCACAGTCGTTCCGGAAATCGAGATGCCGGGCCACGCGCAGGCCGCGATCGCCGCCTACCCCTGGCTCGGCAACACCGGACAGCAACTCGAGGTCCTGAACCACTGGGGCGTGGACCAGAACATTCTCAACCCGTCCGACTCGGCGATCCGCTTCATGCAGGACGTGCTGACTGAAGTGCTGGCGCTCTTCCCGAGTCACTGGATTCACACGGGCGGCGACGAAGCGCCGAAAGCGCAGTGGCAGGCCAGTCCGGTCGCGCAGGCGCGCATTCGCGAGCTCGGCCTGCGTGATGAGAATCATCTGCAGAGCTGGATGACCGCGCAAATGAGTCAGTGGCTCGCCGCGCGCGGTCGTGCGCTGATCGGGTGGGACGAGATTCTGGAGGGCGGGACCGAGGGGCTGGCGCCCAACGCGGTGGTGATGTCATGGCGCGGGATCCAGGGCGGCATCGCAGCGGCGCAAGCCGGTCACGACGTCGTCATGACGCCGACATCGAACACCTATTTCGACTATTACCAGTCGCAGGACCAGCAACACGAGCCCCTGGCGATCGGCGGCTTTCTCCCACTCGACACTGTGTACGCCTACGAGCCGATCCCGCCCGCGCTCGATTCCGTGCAAGCCAAGCACGTGCTCGGCACACAGGGACAGATCTGGACCGAATACCAGCGCAATCCAAAGAACGTCGAGTACATGGTATTTCCCCGACTCGTCGCGCTGGCAGAAGTCGCATGGACGCCGCGCGAGCTGAAGGACTTCGCCGATTTCACCGCGCGGCTCACGAAGCACTTCGCTCGGCTCAGTGTCATGGATGTGAGATACCGACCCGTAGGCCCGTAGGCCTCTTCGTTACTGCCTCGTGTAGATCCGCACGTAATCGATCAGCATCGTGGCAGGGAAGATTGCGTTGGACGCCGGATCGTGATCGAAGTTGCCGCCGACCGCGAGATTGAGGATCGCGTAGAACGGCTGGTCGAACACCCATTGCCCGCGCTGCATCACAGTGGCGCGCGCCACGACGTAGTGCTGAATGCTGTCGACAAAGAAGCGGATGGACTGGGAGTCCCACTCGACGGCGTACACATGGAACTCCGTCGTCGGGCCCGTCCCGTAAACGTTGACGAACGGGGTGTTGCCGGAGTACCCCGGGCCATGGACCGCGGAGCTCGTGGCGGTAGGTTGACTGCCTTTGTTTTCCATGATGTCCATCTCGCCACACGTGGGCCAGCCTACGGTGTTGATGTTATTGCCGAGCAACCAGAACGCGGGCCAGAGTCCTTGCCCTGCCGCCAGTTTGATGCGCGCTTCGACCCTGCCGGGTGCTACGGGCAGCTTTCCGCGCGTCGTGATCTTGGCTGACGTGTAACCGCAGGTGCCGTAGTAACAATGGAGTGTCGTGTCGGTCGAGACACGCGCGACGATCTGCAGTTGACCCTGGCCGTTCAACTGGATGTTGGCGGTATCGGAGCTGTAGTGCTCCTTCTCGTTGTTGCCCCAGCCACACACGTTCGGGCAACCATCTCCCCGATCGAACCCCCACTTGGTTGTGTCCACGCTGGTGCCCGCGGGACCATCGAATTCGTCGTGCCACACCTGGACCCATACGGGCGGTGGTGACGGAGGAGGAGGAGGCGGCGGCGGCGGAGGAGGAGGAGCAACACTCCCGTTTGCCGCGCACGCCATGGCGCCCGCGGCCGCGGCGATCAGGACGAGATATCTAGCGACCCGCGCAGAGCGCGACCGCCGGCTAGAGGCCGGCGGCATGACGCCACTGCTCCGCGATCACCGCGTGACCGGCCGGGGTCGGATGCACGCCGTCCGCAGCCCAATACGCGGGCGGTGCAGTACGGGCGTGCTGATCGAACATTTTCTGGAGCGGCACGAATGTCACCTTCGCGGCCTTTGCGACGCGCGCCGCAGCCGCGCGGCGCTCGTCGAACTCCGGAAACCAGCGCGCGTCCACCGCGCCGGTGCGCAGCACGAATGGCTCGAGCACGATGATGTGCACGTTCGGCAACGCGCGGCGCGTCTCGCCGAGTAGCGCCGTGTACTGCCGCTCATAATCCTGCACCGTTCCATTGTAGCGGCCGCCCAACTTGTGCCAGAGGTCGTTCACGCCGATCAGAATGCTGAGCACGTCGGGCTGCAACTCGATGGTGTCGGTGGCCCAGCGCTCCTGGAGATCGGGCACCTTGTTGCCGCTGATGCCACGATTGTAGAACTGCAGGCCCTCCGCCGCTCGCGCCGCAAGCACGGCTGACGTCACGAGCAGGGGGTATCCGTTGCCGAGCGCGCCGGCGGCGTTGGGGTCGTGGTTGTCGCGATTGCGGCCCGTGTCGGTGATCGAATCGCCCTGAAACAGAATGACTTTCCCTTTTTTCGCGGGCCCCTGCGGCGTGTCCGCGATCGCTCCAATCGGCAGCTGCATCGCCGCGGCCGATGCCGCAGCCCCCTTGATGAACGCACGTCGATCCATGTTATCCTCGTCTCCAGAGCTGGAAATCACGTCTCTCTTCAACTCTCCGCTATCCGCCTCGCGCCAAACGGCCAGGTGCCTCCCTTCCAGGACCACACCCCGAAGCACACCAGGCCCAGCAGCAGCGCACCCAGTGCCCACAGCAGCACGGTCCGCGGCGTGGTCGCAAAAATGAAAAGCCACCCCAAGAGCGCAATCAGGCTCGGTAGCGGATACAGCCACATGCGAAACGGCCTGGGCATGTCGGGAGCACGACGCCGCAGCAGCGTCACCGCGCCTATCTGACCGATGAACTGCACGAGAATGCGCATCGTGACCAGCGCGTCGATCACGGTACCGAGGGAAACGAGGCCGGCCAGAATGGAGAAGATGCCCAGGACGAGCAGCGAGACATAAGGAAAGCCTCCGGACCCGTGCAGGCGCGCGAAAACCCGGAAGAAATAGCCGTCGCGCGCAGCGGCGTAGGGAACGCGTGAATATCCGAGCAGCAGGGCAAATACGGAGCCGAACGCGGTCCAGAGGATCATCGCCGTAAACACGGTCGCGATCCTCGATCCATAGATGCGCTCCATGAAGATCGAAACGACAAAGTTTGCCTGCGGGTGCGCGTCCGCTGGAACGAACTCGCGCCACGGTACGACACCGATGATCGAGAAGTTGATCGCGATGTAAATCAGAGCGACCGCGATCGTGCTGAGGATGATCGAGCGGGGAATTACACGCCCGGGGTTCTCGACTTCGTCACCGATGTAGCAGACGTCGTAATACCCGAGATAATCGTAGACGCCGATGCGAGACGCGGCGCCAAGTCCCAGCAGAAACCCCAGCGAATAATTGAAGGCGCCCGGCGGAAAATCGAACGCGAGATGATGGTCGAAATGCAGCGCGCCGGTGACGATCACCACGACCACCGTCAGCACCGTGCCCGCCCAGAGCGTGACCGTGATCGCCGCGATGGACGTGATGCGACGATAGAGGAGCACGATGTTCAGCACCCCGACCACGGCGATGACCAGCAACCCTTCCCACGACGTAATGCCCTTCCAGATGTAGCCGAGGTACTGCGAGAACCCGATGTAGCCGGAGGCTATCTCGAGCGGCCCGCTGAACACGAATTGCCAGACGAACAGGAACGCCATCAATCGTCCCAGCGTGTGCGGGCCATACCCTTGCCGGAGATAGCCGAACGATCCCCCTGAGCCCGGCATAGCCGCGCCCAATTCGCTCCAGACCATGCCATCGCACAGGACGAGAATGAGCGCGATCGCCCAACCCAGCATCGCCTGCGGACCGCCGAGCGCGGACATGAGCAGCGGGATCGTAATGAACGGCCCGATGCCCATCATGTTCGTCATGTTCAGCGCCGTGGCGTGCAGCAGGCCGAAGCGGCGCGTCAGCGTCGGAGTGCCAGTCGGCGGCGAGCTTACGAGTCCTCCTGATGGCGGGCGCGACGCAGCTCGAGGTGCCGGCGCACGTCCGGCCACTCACCGGCGAGAATGCTGTACATCACGACGTCGCGCGGGGTGCCGTCGCGCCGAATTCCGAAGTGCCTGATCACGCCGTCCTTCTTGGCACCGAGCGCCTCGATCGCTCGCTGTGAGCGAAAATTGAAATTGTCGGTGCGCAGGCCGACGACCTTACAGCCCAGCGTGTCGAATGCGTGGCCGAGGAGCAGCAGTTTGCAGGTGGTGTTGACGTTCGTTCGCCAGCGGCTGTGCGCGTACCAGGTGTAGCCGATCTCGACGCGATCGATCGCGGGCTGGATGTCGTGATACCGCGTCGAGCCGACGATCGTGCCGCTCGCGACATCACGCACCACCCACGGGAGCATGACGCCGTCGCGCTGCCCTTTGAGAGCATCCGCGATGTAGGTCCGGACGCCGTCGGGCGGCGGCACCACCGTATACCAAAGCTCCCACAGGCGACCGTCTCTGACCGCGGCGGCCAGCGCGTCGCTGTGTGATTCGGTGAGCGGCTCGAGACGAATGCCCCCCCCATGATCCTCGAGCACCAGAGGTTGAGGCTGGATCACGGCACAGAAGCTACCGCCTAGTCCGGCGACGCGGCTATATAGTCCTGCGCGGCCACGATCTGCCACTTGCCGCTCTGCTTCACCCACGTATCCGTGAACCGATAGTTACGCGTGAAAGCGCCTTCGGAGCCGCGTCCGTCCACGATAAGCCAGCCGGTCACGACCGCAGTCGTGGCTCCAAAGCGATGCACCTGCATCTCTTCGTTGTGCGCCTCATCGACTGTATCCGTTCCGGCAACAACCGATTTGATCACCGCCGCACGATCCATGGTCTGATCGTTTTCCGTGTAGACAAAGCCGGCTGCCAGTAGGCGCTCGAACGTCACGGAGTCGCGTTTCACCAGCGCGCGCGCCCAATCATCTTCGAGCTTCAGCACCGCTTTCGTGTCGGGATCCTGCAGGTTCACCGCCAGGAGCATCGCAAGCAGTACCAGCGTCATGGTTCATTCCCCCAGAACCTTGATGATCACTCGTTTCTTCCGCTGTCCATCCCACTCGCCATAAAACACCCGCTGCCACGGTCCAACGTCCAGCTTCCCCGCGGTGATCGGGACGATCACTTCGTGACCAATCGTGAGGCTGCGCAGATGCGCCGCCGCGTTGTCTTCGCCGGTTTCGTTATGGCGATAGCGCTTGGGATCCCACGGCGCGATCGTGCCCTCCAGCCATTTCAGAATGTCTTCCCAGAGCCCGGATTCGTGATCGTTCACGAACACGGACGCCGAGATGTGCATGGCGCTCACCAGTACCATCCCCTCGCGCACACCGCTCGCCTCGACCTCTTTCGCCACCGCGTCGGTGATGTCGATGATCTCCTGACGCCGCTTCGTGTTGAACCAGAGGTATTCCGTGCGGGACTTCATCAAATCCCCCGTGTCGAATTGTCACAGCCAAACTGAATCCCTAAATTGGCGCAAAATATGGCGCTTCCGTTCAGACGCCGGATCTTCCTCATCCTCGTCGTCATGACTGTCGTGCCCACGGTGCTCGCGGTCGCGGGCTGGGTGCTGTCGGTCAGGCGGCTGCTGCCCGCGGCTGGGGCGCGTGCGTCTACCGAGCGTGTCGCCGCCACCGCGCGCGCGTTGCTCGAAGGCGTCGATACGCTGCATCTCACGGTCGGCGAGCGGACCCTGCTGCGCCAGCACCTGGCCGAAGTATCGGCCTCGGTTAGTCTCGCGCGGCGCGCCGAGACATTCCTTCGCTACTACACGGCCGGCTTTGCCGTCGTCATCCTGCTCCTGGGCGCCGCGGTGCTGTACGCCGCCGTCAACCTCGCCGGCCACCTGTCGCGGCAACTGTCGCGACCCATCGACGAGCTGGTCGGGTGGACTTCCCTCATTCGCCGGCACGAGCCGCTCCCCGCGGGTCCGACGAGCCGGGGCGCACCGGAATTCGAGGCGCTGCGCCAGGCGCTCCGCGAGCTGGCGGCGGCGCTGGTCGCGGCGCGGGAACGCGAGCTCGAAGCCGAGCGCCTGCGCACATTCCGGGAAGTCGCGCGCCGTGTGGCCCACGAGATCAAGAACCCACTGACGTCGATGCGGATCGCCGTGGATCAAATGCGCCGGACCGGTCCATCCGACAGTCGGACCGTAACTGCCGTGCAGGTACTCGAATCGGAAACGGACCGGTTGGAGCGATTGGCCAGGGAGTTCTCCGAGTTCGGCCGACTTCCCGAGGGACCGCAGAGTGAAGTCGATCTCGTCGAGCTGCTCGAGGAGCTGGGCCGCACGGGCGTACCCGATGGCGTGCACGTCACGGTCCACACGAACGGCGGAGGGGCGCCGCGCACCCTGCTCGGCCACTACGAGCCGCTGCGGCGCGCGTTCGCCAATCTCTATCGCAACGCGGCCGAGGCGATGAAAGGCAATGGGACGATCGATGTGACCGTCACCGGCGACGAGTCGAGATTGGCCGTGACGATCGCGGACCATGGGCCCGGCATTCCGGTCGAGCTCCGCCAGCGTGTGTTCGAGCCGTACTTCACCACGAAGGATGACGGCACGGGGCTCGGCTTGGCACTCGTGCGCGTCACACTCGAGGCGCACCGGGGGACGATCAGCGTGAGTGAGACGCCCGGCGGCGGCGCGACATTCTCAATCGTTTTTCCGCCGTCCCCCCTCTCCAGTATGGAGAGGGGGTCAGGGGGTGAGGCCCGATGAGCCCACGTGTCCTGCTCGTTGACGATGAGGCCAACATCCGACGGATGGTCGGCGCGCTCCTCCAGTCGGACGGGTTCGAAACCGTCGAGGCGCCCGACGGCAATGTCGCGCTCGTGCGCCTTGTGGAGGAATTGCCCGACGTTGTCCTGCTCGATCTGATGATGCCGCCTGGACCCGACGGGCTCGCAACGCTCGAACAGATCCGCAAGCGCGCACCGCACGTGCCCGTCGTGATGATGAGCGGCAAGGCCAATCTCGCCGACGCGGTACGGGCGACGAAGCTGGGCGCGTTCCAGTTTCTCGAAAAGCCGCTCACCCCGGAAGGCGTGCTCGTCGCGCTACGCAGCGCGCTCGAACTGAGCCGCACGCTCGCCGAGAACAAACGACTGCACGAGGAACTGGGCCACGCCGATCCCCTCGTCGGAGACAGCATGGCAATGGAGGACCTGCGCGCGCTGATCGCGCGCGTGGCACCGACGGAGTCGCGTGTCCTCATCACCGGCGAATCGGGCACCGGCAAGGAGCTCGTCGCGTCGGCGATCCATCGCTTGAGCGCTCGCGGCAACAAGCCCTTTGTCACGGTGAACAGCGCGGCACTGCCGCGCGATCTGGTCGAGTCTGAGATGTTCGGCCACGAGCGCGGCGCGTTCACCGGGGCAACCGAACGACGGCAAGGTCGTTTCGAGCTCGCCGACGGCGGGACGCTCTTCCTCGACGAAGTCGGCGACCTCGGCGCCGAGGCGCAGGCCAAACTGCTCCGCGTGCTCGAAGGGGGCGTCGTCCAACGCGTGGGCAGCGAACGGCCGTTTGCCGTCGATGTTCGCGTGATCGCCGCGACCAACAAGGATTTGAGCCTGGCGGTGAAGCAGGGACAATTCCGTGAGGATCTCTGGTTCCGGCTCAATGTGTTGCCGATTCACATCCCGCCGCTGCGCGAGCGGCCCGAGGACATCGGCCCGCTGGCCCGCCATTTTGCCGCGCGGTGCGCTGTCCGTCTCCGGCGTTCGATCAAGCTCGACGCGGGCGTGGTTCCGCTGCTGGCCGGCTACGGCTGGCCGGGCAACGTACGGGAGCTCGCGAACATCATCGAACGGCTCGCGATTCTCGCGCCCGACGACACGATCACGACTGCGGCCGTCGCGCGGGTGCTGCCGGCCGACGCCACCGCGCCGCGCATCGACCCTGGCCCTGCACAACCTCCGACCGCCGAGGCGCCCTGGCGGGACATCGCGCTCAGCGAAACGCTCGATCAGTACGAACGCGAGCTGATCGCGCGAGCGCTTTCCGTCTCGCGCGGGAACGTCGCGGAGGCCGCACGCCGGCTCCAGACCGACCGCGCCAACCTTTATCGCCGGATGCGCCGGCTCGGCATCGAGCCGCCGCGCACCACCTTCGACTCGTTCGAAAGCTGACCTATGATCGCTATGCTGTTGGCCGTGGCGGCGCTGCAGGACACGACGATCGTCATCCGCCCGGAGAGCTCGAGCGCCGCGCTCGAAGCGCGCACGCTGCCCCGCCTCGTGTCCGAAGAAGTCATCCGTTTCTACAACGACTCGAGCACGACGCGTCTCGTCGGGCGCACACGGCTGCCACATGGCAACGAGTGGCGCGGCAATGTCGCGGTGCGCCTTGGTCCCGTATTCGTCGCGGGCACCGTCCAAGGTACGCTCGTCGTGATCAACGGCGATCTGACATTCCAGACGGGCGCCGCGGTCAGCGGCGACGTGATCGTCGTGGGCGGCAGCGTCGATTCGGTTGCCAAGGCGAAGATCGCCGGCGAGCTGCGGCAGTATCGCGAGCCACTCTTCTATCGTTTGCGCAGCGAGGGCGACGCGATCGAGTACGCGCCCAATCTCCGCCGGCGGTTGCCGACGCTCGGCGCGCAGGTCTCGTGGGGCACAGCGGACTCTCGATCCTCACTGACGATCGCGACGGGTGGCACCTTCAACCGCGTCGAAGGCCTGCCGATCGTGTTCGGGCCGGTATTCGACTGGAAGCTGCAGCAGAATTTCCGGTTGCGCCTCGACGCGCTCGGCGTCTTTCGCTCGGCCGGCGACCTCTCCGACAAGCGCAGCGATCTCGGCTACATGTTCCGCAGCGAGCTGCGGTCGGGTGAGGTGCGCCCGGTCGGGGTCACGCTGCGCGCCTTCGATGTCGTGTCGCCGGTGGAGGACTGGGGATTGCACAGCAACGAGGTCGGGTGGAGCTCGTTCCTGTTCGCTCGCGACTACCGCGACTACTACCTGAACAAGGGGTGGGGGGCGCGGGTCTTCGTACACCCCGAGCGGCCGCTGTCGCTGTCGCTCGAAGGCCGCCGGGAGTGGCACACGGGCGTCGGCGTGCAGGATCCCTGGACGATCTTCCGGAACGCCGAGACGTGGCGACCGAATCCGCCGATCGACGAAGGTCATTACACGACGATCGCAGGGAACGTGACACTCGACACGCGCAACGACGAGGAGGACCCGACGGCGGGATGGCTCGCCGAATTGACCTTTGAGAATTCGCGCAGCTCCGACGTCGTCCCGAACCCTGGCGTTCCCACGACGGTGCGCGACTCGATCCCAACGGACGGTTCCTACCAGTTCAACCGCATGTTTCTCGACGTGCGGCACTACGCGCGCATTAGTCCGTCGGGACGCATCCACCTGCGGATGGTGGCCGGCGGCTGGATGGGCGGCGACCCGCTCCCGCTGCAGCAACGGCTGTCGCTCGGCGGTCCGGAACCGATGCCGGGTGAGCCGTTCCGCAAGGCGGCATGCAACGGCAACATCACCGATCCCGCCTTCGCCAACTCGAAAGTCGCGGCCTGCGATCGCGTGCTGGCATTTCAGGCGGAGTATCGCGGGCACGTGAAACTCAACTGGAGCTACTCGCCTACCAGTGGTACACGTGACGAGCCACCGAGCGAGGAGCACTCTCCGTTCTGGCTCGAAGGTCTCGACCTCGTCGTATTCGCCAACACGGGCCAGGCGTGGCTCGTCGGCAACAACCCGGGACAGGTGCCGGCTGGTCACATCCCCGAGCTGGCGAGCTGGCTGGTCGATGTGGGTTTGGGCGCGGATTGGAGCGGATTTGGTGTCTACATCGCAAAGGCGGTAACCACCGGCGAAAAACTGCGCTTCACGGTCCGGCTCGAGCACCGGTTCTAGAGTGCGCCTCGCCTGGCTAGCGGCAGCCAGCCTGGTGCTCACGGCACCTGGAAGGTTGGTCGCACAGTCTCCCACGCTCACCGTCACGCTGCAGAACAATCTGCCGCGCGTCCGCAGCACGGGACTCCTCGCGGACGGAAAGTTCGCCGGGCTGATGCGCTCGGGATTCCCGCTGCGGCTGCATTACCGCCTCGAGCTGTGGCGCGTCCGTGGAAGCTGGTTCGATCAATTCATCCGGGAAGTCAGCTGGGATGCCGTCGCGCGCAACGATCCTCTGGCCGACGACTTCGTCCTGATCCGTCAGGGCGGCGAAGTGACTCGCTATGCGACGGCCGAAGAGCTCGCGGCGGCGCTCGAAATTCCCTACACCGTCACGCTCCGGCCGAGCGGGTCATCGAGCGCGCGCTACTACTTCGTGGCGCGACTCGAGGTGACGACGCTCAACGACACTGACCTTCAGGAATTGTCGCGCTGGCTCTCGGGTGAAGTCGGGCCGGTGGTCAGCGGCGGCGGAAACTTCGGCGACGCGTTGGCGCGCGGTGCACAGCGGGTGTTGGTCCGGCTCGCGGGGTTGCCCAGGCAGCGGCTCGAGGCGCGGAGTCCTACGTTCCGAACTGCCGATCGATAGCGGCGCGAATCTCCATCAGCGACTGGCCCCGCGCCGCCATCTCGCTCGCGGTCATCGCCTCACCCATGCAGATGTCGCAGAAGGCACCGTGATCCGACTCGAAGCACGTCAAGAGCGACCGGTGGCCCGAATGCTTCGAGCAATCGCAATGGCAATACACGCCGTCGAGCGTCGCGGCTGCGCTGCGCGCCGCGGCGTACGCCTCCACCGCGCCGGGATTCCTGGGAATGGCAAAGTTCGGAAGGATCTTGTCGGCGGTGATGCCGGGCCGTGGATCAGGATGAATCGAGCCCTTTGCAGGCCGTGTGTAGAACATCACGGCGACGAGCGCCACCGCCGCGGCGCCCGCGACGATCCACGGAGCTTTTGCCATCTAGAGCGCTTCGAGCGTGGCCAGCACATCGGCTCCGTAGAAGAGCCGAATGTACTTCGCCTGCGTCCGCGTCAGCCGGCGCACGGCCCACGAGAGATGCACGAAATGCGGCTCGTGCGGCGCGCGCAGCGGATGCATCCCGACTTCCTCGGGCAGCAGGTTGCCCTTACGCGTGTTGCAGCTCGAGCAGGCGGTCAGCACGTTGGTCCAGGCGTTCGTTCCGCCGCGTGACAACGGCACCAGGTGGTCACGCGTCAGGCACTCACGCTGTCGCAATTCCTGCTGCGAGCGGCCGCAGAACTGACAGCGGTAGTTGTCGCGAGCAAACAGGAATGTGTTGGTGACTTGGCGACGGAAGCGGCGAGGGACATGAACGAAACGGACCAACCGGATGACAGCCGGGCGTGGCACCGCCATTCGTTCGGAGTGAACCAGCGCGCCTTCGGCCTCGACAACCTCGGCTTTGCCGTCGATGACGAGCCGCAGGGCCCGGCGTACAGGCACCATGGTGAGCGGCTCGAACGAGGCATTGAGGGCTAGGCAGCGCATGCGATATGCTAATACCGGACAGCAAGTTGCAGCAAGGGACGCGCTTACGCCGTTGCTGCGGGCTGAAACAGGCGCCGTAACTCGTCGAGCTGCGACTCGACCGACGCGCGCGATGCACCTCCAGGCGTGGCACGGCTTTCGACGCTCTTCTCCCATGTGCCGAGCTGCGCCAGCGCCGGCCCCAGGGCAGGATGAATGCCGGTGGCGACCTGCGGCGAGACCTTGTCGAGCGTCACCCCCGCCTGCTCGGCCGCCCGCACCAGTCTTCCGACCAGTCCGTGACTCTCGCGGAACGGTACGCCGGCCTCGACCAGCAAATCGGCGAGATCGGTGGCGCGCATCGCTGGGTCGAGGGCGGCCGCCATGCGCTCGACATTCACCGTCAGCGTGTCGATCGCACCGGTGACCGCGGGAAGCACCGTCGCGAGCGTGTCGCACGCGTCGAAGAGCAGCGCCTTGTCCTCTTGCAGGTCTTTCTGATAACCGGCGGGAATCCCCTTCAGCGTGGTGAGGAGGGCGACGCAGTCGCCGAGCATCCGTCCCGCCTTGCCACGCGCCAGCTCGAAGACGTCGGGGTTTCTCTTCTGAGGCATCAGACTCGAACCGGTACTAAAGGCGTCCGACAGCGTGATGAATGCGTACTCGCCGCTCGCGTAGGTGATCAGCTCCGATCCGAGGCGCGAGAGGTGCGTGCCAATGAGCGCGATCGCGAAGAGCACCTCCGCGACGAAATCGCGGTCGCCCGTCGCGTCGAGCGCATTCGCGGAGATCGCGCGAAAGCCGAGCGCCTCCTTGAGCAGCACCCGATCGACGGGGAACCCCGAACCCGCGAGCGCACCGGAGCCGAGCGGCATCTCGGCGGTGCGGCGGCGCGCGTCGGCGAGGCGCTGGCGGTCACGCACGAGCGGCCACGCGTGAGCGAGGAGGACGTAGGCCCAGCGGACGGGTTGCGCGCGCTGGCCGTGCGTGTAGCCGGGTAGAATCGCGTCGAGTCCGTTTTTTGCTTTGGCGACGAGCGTGCGACCGAGCACCGCTACGGCGGCATCGAGCTCGTCGATCGCATTGAGGGTCCAGAGCCGGAGGTCGGTCGCCACCTGGTCGTTGCGGGAGCGACCCGTGTGCAGCTTGCCGGCCACCGCGCCGATTTCTGCGTACAGCAACCGCTCGACCAGTGTATGCACGTCTTCGTCCGGCGCGCCGACAGCGGCGCCGTCCGCGAGCTTTTCCGCGACGCGGTCGAGACCGTCGAGCAGTTGCGACTCTTCGCTGGTGGTCAGGACGCCGGCACGGCAGAGCGCGTGGACCCATGCTTTGCTCGCGAAGACATCCTGCGGCCATAGACGATGATCGACGGGAAGCGACCGGTTTAAAGCATCGAGCGCCTCGCTCGGACCTAGAGCGAAGCGCCCCCCCCCTCCCCACATGTGATGCGTGTCAGCGTGTTGGGACATCCGTCCGCTCGGCCTCCAGCCCGGCCGCGATCCTGCTGGCGAGCCCGTACAGCCGGATGAAGCCCTCGGCGTCCTTCTGGTTATAGACGTTATCCTTGCCGAACGTCGCGTAGGACGGCTGATAGAGTGCGTAGGGGCTCTCGCGACCTGCGACGATGACGTTGCCCTTGAAGAGCTTCAGTTTGACGGAGCCGGTCACGTTCTTTTGCGTCGCGGTGACGAGGGCGTCGAGCGCTTCGCGCTCCGGCGTCCACCAGCGGCCGTCATAGACCAGGTCCGCATAGCGCAGCGCCAATTCGTCTTTCATCCGGAGCGTGCGGCGATCGAGCGTCATCTGCTCGAGCTCGCGATGGGCCGCGTAGAGGAGCGTGCCGCCCGGCGTTTCGTACACGCCGCGCGACTTCATGCCGACCAGCCGGTCCTCGACGACGTCGGCACGGCCGACGCCGTGCTCACCGGCGATGTCGTTGAGTTGTTCGATGAGCTCGACGGGACCGAGTGGGACGGCATCGACACTGACAGGATTGCCTTCTTCGAAACCGATCGTCACGACGACCGGCTCATCGGGCGCCGTGAGCGGATTCTTCGTCATCACGAAGATGTGCTCGGGCGCTTCCTGCGACGGATCCTCCAGGATCCCGCCTTCATGTGAACAATGCCAGAGGTTGCGGTCCGTCGAATACGGCTTCTCAGCCGTCGCCTGCACGGGCACGCCCTTGGCGTGCACATAGTTGATCAGGTCTTCGCGGCTCTGGAATTTCCACTCGCGCCACGGAGCGATCACTTGCAGCTCGGGCGCGAGCGCGGCGAACGTCAGCTCGAAGCGAACCTGGTCGTTGCCTTTTCCCGTGCAGCCGTGGGCGACCGCATCGGCGCCGAGCCGCTGAGCCGCCGAGACTTGATGTGCGGCGATGATGGGCCGCGCCATGGACGTGCCGAGCAGGTAGGTGCGGGCGTAGATCGCGCCAGCGCGAAGTGTGGGAAAGACGAAGTCACGGACGAATTCTTCGCGCAGGTCTTCGATGATGCAATCTTCCGCGCCGGAGCGTTTGGCCTTCGCCATCAGCCCATCGAGCTCGCCGAGACCCTGCCCCACGTCGGCCGCGAAGCACACGACGCGCGCGCCGTATTGCTCCCGCAGCCAGGGGACGATAGCGGACGTATCGAGCCCGCCCGAGTAGGCGAGCACGACCAGGGGGCCGGTTTTGCCGTTGTCAGATTTATGCATATAAGTGCATAAAAATACACCAAGGCCGTATCGCTGCGCAACCCTCCGTTCCCGCTCTCCCGCGGGAGAGGGGGTCAGGGGGTAAGGACCCTACCAACCCCATCCCTGCCGGTACTTGGGCTTGATGTACTCCTCCGGAATCCCCGCGGTGAGCACGACACCAGTCTGCGGATTCACGTCGATGGGCTGCGCGGTGCGAACCGCGAGATTGCCGAGCAGCACCATCTCGGTCAACGGCCCCGAGTGGTCCGGTATGTTCGACCCCGCCGGCGTGCCGCCCTTGCACGCGGCGATCCATTCGGCGTACACGCCTTCGGTGCGCGGATACTTCTGCGCCACCGGATGCGCCGTCACTTCCGCCATCTTCGCGGCATCGAGCAGCTTGGGATTCTCGCCGTAGATCCCCGCGACGAGGCGGCCCTGATTACCGATCCACAGCTGCCCGCTCGTGTCGAACGGCCATGTGGCTGGATCGGTGTACTCGGGTGGGCGCGGCGGGTACAGGCTGCCGTCGCGCCAGACGACCGTCACGGACGGCCGGCTCGCCGTCGCGGGGAACGTGTAGACGATCCGGGAGCACGCCGGTGCGGTCTCGGTGAACAGTTTGGTGGACTCCGCTTCGATGCGCGTCGGATAGCCAAGTCCGAGCGTCCAGAACGATGCGTCCATCGAGTGACAGGCGATGTCGCCGAGTGCCCCGGTGCCGAAATCCCACCAGCCGCGCCACTTGAACGGTGCGTATGCGGGATTGTACGGACGCGCGGGCGCAGGCCCGAGCCAGAGGTCCCAGTCGAGCGTGTCGGGCGTGGCGTACTGCTCGAGCGGCCGATCGATCGCCTGCGGCCAGATCGGCCGGTTGGTCCAGAGCTGGATCTCCCGCACCGTGCCGATCAGCCCCGCTTCAACCCATTCGCGAATCAGGCGTGTGCCTTCTTCGGCGTGGCCCTGATTGCCCATCTGTGTCGCAACTTTCGATTTCCGCGCCATGTCCTCGAGCTGCTTCACTTCCCACAGCGTCCGCGCGAGCGGCTTTTGGATCCGCGTGTGCTTGCCGATTTTCATTGCCGCCATGCCCGCGACTGTGTGAACGTGGTCGGGCGTCGAGACGGTGACCGCGTCGATGTTCTTTCCTTCTTTATCGAGCATGATGCGGAAATCCTTGTAGCGCTTCGCCAGCGGGAAGGCCTGAAATGACTGCGCGCCCTGGCGGTCATCCACGTCGCACAGCGCGTAGATGTTCTCGGTCTTGCCGACGCCGCGTACGTCGTTCGCGCCCATGCCACCCACGCCGATGCACGCGATGTTGAGCTTGTCACTTGGCGCAAGGCGATTACGTCCGCGCGCGCCGAGCACATGGGGCGAGACGATCGTGAAAGCGACGCTGTTCGCGACGTCGCGTATGAATCGACGACGTTTCATGGCAGTACCCGGAGTTTGATGTTGCGGAAGGCGACCACGTTGCCGTGATCCTGTAGCCCGATGTGGCCCTGCGGGTTTTTGCCGAAGCGCGGATGCGGCTTGAACTTGCTCGCCGCGACTTTGGCGTCCCAGTCGCGACTGCCGAGCTCGTATTCGAGCAGTTTCACGCCGTTGAGCCAGTGTTCCACATGGTTGCCGTTCACAACGAGCCGCGCCGTATTCCATTCGCCGCCGGGGTTGACGTGCCCCTTTGGCGAGGGGTACAGGTCGTACGCCGCACCTGCCGACGTCATGCGATCTTGCCCATCGGGATGCTTGGCGTCGTCGAGCACCTGCACTTCGACGGCGTTCCAGTAAATGGCGTCGCTGTCTTCGCTCGCGCGATAGAAGATTCCGCTGTTGCCGCCAATCTCGATCTTCCAATCGATGCTGAGCTCGAAGTTCTTGAACTCGTCGGTCGTGATGATGTCGCCGCCCGCGCCGGTGCGCGTGAGCGCCCCGTCCTGGACGGTCCAGCCGTCGGAGATCGTCGTCTTGCCGTAATTCCGCCAGCCATTCGTTGTCTTCCCATCAAACAGCAAGCGCCAACCTGCTGCTTTCTCCGCATCGCTCAGGGTATTCTCGGACGCGTGCGTGGAGGACGGTGGAGGAGCTTTGCAAGACACGGCGAACACAAATAGCGCTGCGACGGCAATCCGAGTTTTCATGCGGGAAGTCCCGCAAGCTCCTGCAGCCGCGTCTGGACGGCGCGGCGGCTTCGCTCGCTGCGTGAGATGACGAGGATGGCATCATCGCCGGCGATGGTGCCGATGATTTCACTCCACCCGGCGCCGTCGAGGGCGAGGCCCAGCGCCTGCGCGGCGCCCGTGGTGGTCTTCAGGACGAGCAATGGGCCGACCCCCTCGACCGAGACGAGCATCGTGGGGAGGAGCTGCTCCAGGTGAGGCCGCACGCCCGGCGCGCCCTCGGGCGCCGCCGCGTAATGCGACCCACCGTCCGGTGCGGCGACTTTTGCGAGCCCGAGCTCACGGATGTCGCGCGACAGCGTCGCCTGCGTCACGTTGAACCCCTCGGCCTTGAGACGCGCGCGCAGCTGCTCCTGGCTGCCGACCGTCTCCCCGCGCACGATCCGCAGGATGGCCGCGTGACGCTGTGTTTTCATGTGGCGGAAATCTGATGCACGATCCGTCCGCTGACTACTGTAAGGGCGGCGGATGGCGGCGGAGAGCGCCGCAGGACACCGGAGGGAAAGACTGCGAGATCGGCGGCTTTTCCGACTTCCAGCGAACCGATCTCCCGGCTCCAGCCTAGAGCGCGTGCCCCTTCTATTGTAAGCGCGCGAATGGCGGCATCGCCGCGCAGACCGGCAGCCTCGGCTTCCGCCCACAGGTTCAGCTCGCCGACGCTCACGACCGAATCGGTGCCGATTCCGACCGCGACGCCGGCCTTCCTGAAGCGCTGGAGCATCAGCGTTCCGTGGCGATGCGCGCGATTGGACAGCGGACAATGCGCCACCGTCGCGCGCGTCGCACGGAGCAGTTCGACATCGGCATCATTCACTTGCACGCAATGAATGCACATCGTGCCGTGACGAATGACTCCGAGATTCACGAGATACTCGATCGGCGAGCAGCGGTGGGCCACGATGTCGATGCCGCGCGCACGCAGAGCTTCGGCGAACGGCCCCGCGCCGTCGCGCACCAACGCCGCCTCCTCGAACGATTCCGCCACATGCACCGCCATCGGCAATCGTTGCCGGCGCGCGAATTCCGCCACCGCCCGATAGAGCGGCGCGCTGACCGTATAGGGAGCGTGCGGGGAAACACCGACAAATAATTGAGACGTCGCAAGACGTCGTAGCTGCGACACCGTCAAGTCCAACTCCGTCAAGCTAGACGCGTACTGCATGGGATCGGGTCCGAACACTTCGTGATACACGATTCCCCGACCTCCAAGCTCGTGGAGCGCGCGCATGACGGCACCGCTGCTGCCAGTCTCGGCGATGCAGGTCACCCCCCGCGCCCAGCAGTCGCGCACGCCGGCCACCGCCGCGTCGTGAAACGACTCGGCGCTGGTGGCATCCTTGAGCTCGCGGATCCGGCGAATCCACTTGATGAACTCGGGCTCGCGGTGTTGCATGCCGCCGCCGAGATGCGTCAGCTCGAGATGGGTGTGACAGTTGATGAGTCCCGGCATGAGCTCGGCATCGGGGAAATGCAATGACGGAACGCCGCGGGGCTGGCTGACTTTCGCGTTTGGACCTACGCCCGAGATGCGGCCGCGCGCGTCAACGAGAACGGCGCCGTCCTCGATGGACGGCGCCGTTGCGGGATGCACGATACCGGCTCGGATTCTCAGCACGAGCTTGAAGCTACACGAAGCTCAGGGGCTCACACCAACCCCAAATGGCGAGTGAACCTGACAAACCTGTGTGGGTTCGGTGCCGGGATAGAACCACTCCCACCTCCGGACCTCGAGCGGGCAGAACGGCGTCGCGAGGAATCCATTCGACCAATCGATCTCGCGCGTGACCAGGTCATCGGGCCGCACCCAATCGGCCGGCGGCGGCCGCCGCTCGTAGACGTCGCGCATGAACTTCGTCCAGGCGGGCGCCACGATCCGGCCGCCGCCGGCGTTGTTCATGATGCGCCGTTGCAGGTCGTACCCGACCCAGATCCCGGTGACGATCTCGGGCGTGAAGCCCACGAACCACGCGTCGGTATAGTCGTCCGTTGTGCCGGTCTTGCCAGCCATCGGAATACGCAGGCCCCCGACCGCGCCGGCCGCGGTGCCGCAGCGGTGCGGTCCCGTGCCCGGCTGGCACCGCATCACGTCGCGCATCATGTCGAGCATCAGCCAGTTGTGTTCGGGATCGAGTACCTGTTCGCGCTTCACAGTGGACTGGTACAGGATGTTGCCCTGCCGGTCTTCGATGCGCTGGATGCCGATCGGCTCGACGCGCGTCCCGTTGTTGGCAAACGAGGTGTACGCCGCGATCAGCTCCATGGGTGAGGCCTCGCGCGCGCCGATGTGAATCGACGGATAGGGCGGCAGCGGTGTGGTAATGCCGTAGCGGCGCGCCTCACCGATCACGGCCGCTTCGCCGATCCCCATGCCCAGCTTGATCGTGGAAAGGTTCCGCGAGAGATACAGCGACATCCGCATCGGTATGAGGCCGAGCGTGGTGTCGTCGTAATCCTTGGGCTGCCACAGCGAGCTGTCGAGCTGGATCACCGGCGGATTGAGCGGTGAATCGTCCAGCATCGTGTCCACCGGGAACCCCGCGCGCACCGCCGCCGAGTACACGAACGGCTTGAATGTCGAGCCGGGCGGCCGCTTCGATTGGGTCACGCGATTCCACTTCGAGTCCACGAAATCGCGTCCACCGACCATCGCCAGGATGTTGCCGGTCTTGGCGTCGAGCGCGAGCAACGCGCCCTGCAGATACGACGCGAACGGGCCCTGATCGTCGGGCGTCGCGCGGCCTTGCTCGATGTAATCGCGGTAGGAAGTTCCCTCGAATTTCCCATTCGAGTACACGCCCGACTCGATTTCATTGAGCTGCGACTCCAGCGCCTGCTCCGCCGCCTCCTGCATGTCGAGGTCGAGCGTCGTATAGATCCGCAGGCCTTTCTCGTAGAGGTCCCGGCCGAAGCGCGGCTCGAGGAACGACGAGCGCAGCCATTCCACGAAGTACGGCGCGACATCGCCGTAGCTGGTGCGGCGCGTCGTCAGCACCAGGGGGAAAGCTTTCCAGTACTCCGCGTCTTCGGAACTGATGAAGCCCTGGTCGGCCATCAGCGACAGGATGGCATTCCGCCGGCGGACCGCGCGGTCGGGGTGCGTGCGCGGATTATACGTGCCGGGCGCCTTGGGGAGCGCCGCGAGTGTCGCGGCCTCGGCGACGTTCAGGTCGCGCGCGGACTTCCCGAAGAACACCTGTGCCGCAGCCTCGACGCCCGAGACGTTCGGGCCAAGACTGATCTGATTGAGGTAGAGCTCGAGGATCGTGTCTTTCGGGAAATTGCGCTCGAGCTCGACGGCCACCCGCGCTTCCCGCAGTTTGCGCGTAATGCGTTTCTCGCGGCCGAGATGCTCGGGGAACACGTTGCGGGCGAGCTGCATCGTGATCGTGGAGAAGCCCTGGGCCCAGGACATCGAGAGGACGTCGGCCTTGATGGCCCCGAGGATGCGCCAGTAATCGATGCCGCTATGCGAATAGAAGCGCTTGTCTTCAACCGCGATAAACGCCTGACGCACATAGACGGGGATCTGCTCGAGCGGCAGGACGGTTCGCCGCTCGATGCCGAGCTCCGAAATGAGCCGGCCGTCGGCGGCGTAGACCTTGGAGGTCTGCACCTGCACGTTGTGCCCGGTGCGCGGGTCGATACGCGTGATGCTCGGGCAGCGCTCCCCGGAGCACACCCGCGTCCATGAGCCGTACGCCAGCCCGGTGCCATACAGCAACGCCATGACTGTGGCGATGATGGCCCTCCGCCGCTGGACGGGATCGTACCACCACCGAATGAAAAACGGGTGGCGGCGGGCGGCGGACGGCGGTGAAGGGGGCGTCGCAGGCGTCGGTCGATTGGGTAATGCCATCTGTGTTACAACCTAATGAGGCGATAAATTCGCCGCCATGACGACGGCTAACGTATTGCAAGAATTGGAGTGGCGGGGCTTCGTCCAGCAGGCGACGCCCGGCCTCGCCGCGCACTTCGCCAAAGGTCAGGTCACGGCGTACTGCGGCTTCGATCCCACGGCGCCATCGTTGCAGCTCGGCAATCTCATGCCGCTCATGCTGCTCGCCAATCTGCAACGCAGCGGG
>DATBFV010000069.1:0-28922 GCA_036558345.1 Gemmatimonadales bacterium
CCAGACGCCGATCAACGTCGTTGGCGCTCAGCAGTTGAACTTTGCTAACGTGTTCCCGGGGGTGAACAAGACGGTTGCGGCGACGGATCTGGTGAACGCCGGCCGCTTTGACGTCACGGGGCAGGCGAACACCCCGGTGACCCTGTCGTTCACCCTTCCCGCGACGCTTTCGTCCGGCGGTAATACCATGCCGATCGTGAGCTATACGGGTGTGCATGCTCCGGATAACGCGCAGACGGCCCCCACGGTCTTTACTCCGGCGTCTGGGGCAACGCCGACCCTGAACGGCTCTGGTGCCCTGTGGGTGTGGATTGGTGCCCAGGTCCAGCCGGCGACGAACCAGGCGGCTGGTGTCTACACTGGTTCGGTCACGATGACGGTGGTTTACTAAGCGACTGCAAGGTGGCGTCGAGCTGATGGCGCGCCGGCAGAGGATGCAAATTCCTCTGCCGGCGCTGTCGTACGGGAGACCCACGCGCGACATGAAACGCGAATCGTTCCTGGTGATTGGAGCATTACTGCTCGGCGCGCCCCTGGGGGCGCAGGGCAGGCCGCTCACCGTCACGGGTATTCGCGGCGTGACGTTCGGAGCCGTGCTGCCAGGCGTGCCGCGCGTCATACTACGGACCGATCCCGCGAACAGCGGGCAGATCGATATGCGAGGACCAAGGGGTCCAGTATTGTTGACTTTTGTTTTGCCGATCCAGATGACTGGCCCGGCAGGTGCGCTGATGCCCATCACCTTCGGCGCGAGTGACGCCGGCTTCTCGGCGAACCAGACGATAGGGAGCCAGGTGGGCTTCGATCCGAAGCAGCCGTTCACTGCGACGCTGCCGCCCAACGGCCGTGCCTCGGTGTTCCTCGGTGCTACCGCGAGTCCGACCCCGAATCAACGCGCCGGCGCGTACACGGCGACGATCATTCTCACCGTGACGGTGCTGTGATGCGCGCGATCGGCGTGGCCTTCCTGCTGTCACTTGCAACTTTGTCGTTATGTGCGCAGGGCGTGATGGTGGCGCCGCACGTCGTCTTCATCAGCCACGCGCAGCGCAGCGGGTCGGTGCTGCTCTACAACCCAGGGACGCAGCCGGTCGAGGTCACGATCTCGACGATCTTCGGCTACCCCGTCACCGACTCCACCGGCGCCATCCGACTCGATACGCTCGCGGCTGATTCTTCCGTGTCGGCGCTCGCCTGGATCCAGGCGTTTCCGCGCCGATTGACGGTTGGCCCACGGGAGCGGCAGACGATCCGACTGCTCGCACGACCCCCCGCCGCGCTGGCCGACGGTGAGTATTGGCTGCGCCTCGTCATCGCCGCTCAAGCCGGTCGCGTGCCGATCACGGGCGTGGCCGACACGACGGCGATCCAGATCGGTCTGACGCTCGAGGTGCGGACCATCATCGGCGTGAACTACCGCAAGGGCGCCGTGCACACCGGCGTCTCGCTGTCGACCCTGCGCGCGCAGGTTGTGGGCGACTCGTTGATCACCCGGGCCCGGATCGAGCGGCAGGGCAATGCGGCGTTCATCGGCACCATTCGGGAGACGCTGGTCGATTCGACCGGCGCCGTGCGCGCACAACAACTCGGCGACTCGCTCGTGATGACCTACGAGTCACCGGTCGGCGTGTATCTCACTATGGAGCCGCGGCTCGCGAGCGCGCTTGCGAAGCCGGGATTGCCGCGCGGCCGTTACTGGCTGCGGTATGAAGTTGTCGCCGAGCGCGAAGATCTCGACCCTAAACTCGTCTTGCCGGCGCCCGCCGCTCGTGACTCCGTGCAGGTGATTGTACCGTGAAACGCGCGCTGTACTGCGCTTCCCTGCTCGCGCTTCCCGCCTCCCTTACGGCACAGGCGGGCTCGACGGTCACCGCGGAGGCGATCGTGGTTACCACGGGGATGACGCTTTCGAAGCTGCGGGATCTGGACTTCGGGACGGTGATCAAGGGTGTCGCGACGACGGTGCAGCCGACCGGCGCGACCGCGGGCGCCTTGCAGGTCACGGGAAGCCGGAATGCGTTCGTCGTCATCAGCTTTACCCTGCCGACCCAGCTCACGAACATCCAGGCCCTCCCCGGATCTGCGATTCCGATCTCCTTCAATGCAACGTCGGCGCGGTGGAATCGGGCGAACAACAACGCCGGTGCGGGACACGCGTTCAATCCCGCGACCGGTGCGGTGGGCCGGCTCGGTCCGCGCCGCAATCCCAACATGTATATCTGGCTGGGCGGCACCGTGAATCCCGCGGCGGCGGCGAAGCCCGGGATTTATCAAGGCAACGTCATCGTCTCACTGATCTACCAGTAAGCCATGCTACCGCTCGGCCCGGCGCTCGCTGCCCTGGCGGCGCTGCACGCGATGCCGACGGTGCAGGATACTGCTCCTCCTGTTCCTGAGCCGGTGGTCATCGAGCTGCGCATCGGTCGCATCAGCGCAGCGACCGTACAGGCCTATCGCGTGCGTTCCGAAGTGCTGCTGCCGCTGTCGCAATTCTTCCAGCTTGCCGAGATCCGGCATCGGATCACGCCGGACGGGCGGCTCGAAGCCGTCGTGGATCCGGGCAACGTCCGCATTCTGATCGATCCCCGCCGCGATTCCATGGAGTACGGCAATCGGCGGGTACCCATCGAGCGCGAGTTTCTCCGCGCCGATGTGCCGCCCGCTCTCCCCGAGCTGTACCTGGGCAGTGAACGCTTGGGCGACCTGCTCGGCGTCATGTTCGCCGTCGATTGGTCGGACCTGAGCGCCACCGTCGTAGACCCCAGCGGCTTGCCGATCGCGCATCGGTTGCGCCGGGAGGCGGCCCGCGAGGCGTATCTGCGCCACGCGGATGGCATGCGGCCCGACGTGATGCTCGGGTTGCAGCACCCGTCGTGGGACGGCATCGTCGCGGACTATTCACTCTTTGCGCCGTTCGACGATCTGGTCGCCGGGTCCCGGTATGGCTTTGGCCTTGGCGCGGACGTCGCCGGCGGCTCGTTCGAGATGTTGGGGCAGAGCGTCGGACCGGCGGAGCTGGGCCAGGTGCATCTCGACGCATCCTGGACCGGCGTGTGGCGGGACAATCTCTGGGTCAAGCAGCTCCATCTGGGGGATGTCGCGTCCACCGGCCCGCGTTCACGCGCGCTCGAGGGTGTGGCGATCACGAACGCCCCGTTCGTCCGCCCGTCGCTCGTGGGGGCGCTGCGGTATGCCGGCAGCCTCGAGCCGGGCTGGTCGGTCGAGGCCTACCGCGGCGGCGAGCTGGTAGCCTACGACTCCGCCGATCCGTCCGGCAGCTTCTCGATCGACCTGCCGGTGCGCTATGGTGAGAACCCCGTGGATTTCGTCGCCTACGGTCCGTTCGGTGAGATTCGCGAGTTCAACCGCACCTATCGCGTCTCCAACGAGCTGCTTCCCGCGCGACGGTTCGAGTATGGGCTCTCGGGGGGCGGCTGCCCGCAGCCTTCGATCATCTGCAATCAGACGGGCAATCTGGATCTGCGCTATGGCGCATCGCCGCGTTGGACGGTGCAGGGAGGGGTCGAGCAGTTTTGGCGTGACTCGCTTCCGGATCGCACCCATCCGTACATGGCCGTCGTGGGCAATCCCAACAATGACTGGGCGATTTCGAGCGAGTTGATCGGGCGCGGTCTCGCGCGCGGCACGCTACGGTACGAGCCGTCGGTCGATCTGCGGTTGGAAGGCGAGTACATCCACTTCGCGCACGATTCCGTGTCGGTTCTCGTCGTGCCGGGACGCCGCTCGCAGCTGACGCTCGATGGATTCGTGCGGCCCCGGACGGCACACGGATTCTTCTTCTTCGACGGCAGTTTCGAGCGGATCAGCACGGACGCGGGGAACCTCACGCGGGCGCGCGTGGGTGCGTCCCTGCAATCGAATGCGGTGCGCTTGCTGCCGTATGTCCGTACCGAGGACGGCGCCGCGTTCGGCGGCAACCACCAGTTCGCCGGTCTGGCTTCCTTCGTCATGCCACCGGGTCGTTGGGGCGTGTTCCTGAGCCAGGTGCTCCTCCACACCACCACCGAGTTCGAGCGCGAAGCCGGACTGGTGTCCTGGTCGGCATTCATGTCGCACCCCGTCGCGCCGGGCGTACGCGTCGAGGTGGGGGGAGGCTGGGTGCGCGGTGCTGCCGGGGTCACCTACACGCTCACGCTGACGTCCTACTTCTCCGCGATGCGTGCGGTCACGTCACTGCTCGCGCCGCCCGGCCAACCGGTAGGTGGTACACAGTTCATCCAGGGCGCGGTGCTCTGGGACCGCCGCTCCGAGCGGCTCGGTGTCGCACCCGGGCCCGCGGTGGAGCGCTCCGGGCTCTCGGGTCACGTCTTCGAAGACCTCAATGCAAACGGCATGCGGGACGTCGGAGAGCCGGCGCTCGCCGATGCGCGCGTGCTCGTGGGATCGCTGTCCGCGACCACCGACTCCACCGGTGCCTATCACATCTGGGACCTCGTGCCGTTCGAGCCGGTGATGGTGAGTCTCGACTCGCTGTCGCTCGAGTCCCCGCTGCTCGTACCCATGTTCGCGCGCACCAGCATCGTGCCCGGCCCCAATCGCTTCCGCAGTCTCGACATTCCGGTCGTAGAAGCCGGCGTCATCGAAGGCCGCGTCGTGCGCAACGGGCGCGGGGAGGGCGGTGTGACGCTCGTGCTGACCGACCGGCGCACCGGGATCCATCGAACGCTCGTGACGTTCAACGACGGCGGCTTCTACTTGATGGGAGTCAAGCCGGGAGACTACGAGCTCACCGTTGCGCAGCAGGTACTGGATGCGCTCGCCGTTGATGCCGAGCCCGTGCGGTTCACTCTCGCGCCGACGCCGAATGGTATCGGACGCTCGGATCTCGTGGTGGGCCTCAAGCCGCGGTTCTAGGCATTATGTTTGCCCGCCATGAATCTGCTCGGCTGGATGCGCGCGCCGGACGAGTCGCTGGCGCAATGGGAGGAGCACGTCGCGCTGGCCGCCGCGATCCGTGCGGACGGACTCACGCGAACGCTCGTCTGCGGAATGGGCGGGTCGAGTCTCGTCGCCGATGTGCTCGCGGAAACGTTCGGCGCTCGTGACCTCCACGTCCTGGACAGCACGAATCCCGAAGCGGTTCGGGCGGCGGGACGCCCCGCCGATCTCGCGCGCACGCTGTTCGTCATCTCGAGCAAATCCGGCAACACCGTCGAAACCCTCGCCTTCTGTCATTACTTCCTAGCGCACGCGCGCCCCGAGCAGTTCATCGCCATCACGGAGACGGGAAGTCCGCTCGATCAACTCGCGCGCCGGCGCGGATTTCGTGCTGCGATTCCGCATCCGCCCGACGTGGGCGGACGCTACTCGGCGCTGACGGCGATCGGCATGGTGCCGGCGGCCCTCGCAGGGCTCGACGGGCGGACGTTGCTCGAACGCACTCGCCGTATCGACGTTCCGGCAGCGCAGGCCATGGGCGTCGCGATTGCGGAGCGAGCGCAGGCAGGGCGAGACAAGCTCTGTGTGAATCCGCCCAAAGCCATTGCCTCACTTGCTTCCTGGATCGAGCAATTGATTGCCGAGAGCTCCGGTAAGGATGGCCGGGGCGTCGTGCCAGTCGTGCAGGACACGAGTGGCGGTGCGTTGCCGGATTCGCAGACCGCCGATCCCGAAAACTTCTCGCCCGATCCGCTCGACCTCGGCCTCGAGTTCCTGCGCTGGGAATACGCCACTGCGGCGCTGTGCGAGCGCCTCGGCGTGAACGCGTTCGACCAGCCCGACGTGGAGGAGGCCAAACGGCTCGCCCGTGCCGAATTGACTCGTCAGGGTGGAGCAGCGCAGCAGGCTGAACCCATTCGAACACTGACGCCCGCGCAGCTCCGTGCGGCCTTTCGTCCGGGAGACTACTTCGCGATCCTGGCGTACGCACCGCCCAAGCCGGCGGTCTTCAAGGCGTTGCAGCAGGTCCGCGCCGCGTGGGGCCGGACGCTCGGTTGCGCGACGACGCTTGGCATCGGCCCGCGCTATTTGCACTCGACGGGGCAGCTGCACAAAGGCGGACCTCCGAGCGGTTTGTTTCTCGTCGTCACCGTCGATCCCGCGGAGGACTTCGACATTCCGGAGATGGCGTGGACGTTCGGCCAACTGTACCGCGCGCAGGCACGGGGTGACATCCGTGCCCTGCTCGCGCGCGGCCGGCGCGTTGCGCACGTCCATCTCTCGAGCACCGCGGAGATTGCACGGCTCAGCCCCCCGTGACGGCCTACATCTTTCATCTCATACCGCACACGCATTGGGACCGCGAGTGGTACCTGCCGCGTGCGGCCTTTCAGGCGCGTCTGGTCGAAATGCTCGACGAGTTGATCGAGCGCCTCCAGACGGATCCGGCCTTGCGCACGTTCCTGCTCGATGGGCAAACCGTGCTTGTCGAGGACTATCTCCACGCGCGCCCCGAGCGCGAGAACGACGTCAAGGCGCTCGTGAAGACAGGCCGGCTGCAAGTTGGTCCCTGGTACGTACTGGCTGACGAGCTCATTCCGTCCGGCGAGTCGCTGATCCGCAACCTGTTGCTCGGCGCGGCCGATGCGGACCGGCTCGGCGGACGGCTCGACGTCATTTATTCTCCCGACGCCTTCGGCCATCCGGGCGTGTTGCCAACGCTGGGCCGCGAGTTCGGCATGAAGTACGGCGTCCTGTGGCGGGGCCTCGGGGGGGGCGGCGAGCCGGGAGGGGAGCTGGATTTCTTTCGCTGGCGCGGCGCCGGCAATCGTGAGATCCTGTTCTGGCATCTCCCACCCGAAGGCTACGAGATCGGCGCCGCGCTGCCGGGCGCGGGCGCACGTTTGCCTGATCTCTGGGCGCAGGTTCGCGCGACTCTGACACAACGCAGCGCCGGCAAGCACATCCCGGTGTTCATCGGCGCGGATCATCACGCGCCACATCCCGCGCTACCGCGACTTCGTGACTTGTTGGCCGAGCTCGAGCCCGAGAGCGCGTTTCGCGTCTCGCGGCTGGACGAGTTCTTCCAGGCCGCCGAAAGCACGCCAGCCAAACAGATCGCGGGTGAGCTGCGCTGGTCGTACGGCTACACCTGGACGCTGCAGGGAGTACACAGCACGCGCGCGCCGCTGAAGCGGCGCCATGGTCAAGTTGAGCTGTGGCTCGAGCGGATTGCGGAGCCGCTCGTCGCGCTGTCGCGCTACGCACGGGCGCCCGGAAGTACGCGCGACCGCCGGCCGATTCTCGAAATCGCCTGGCGGACGCTGCTGCAAACCCAGTTCCACGACACGATCGCCGGAACGACAGCCGACGCCGTCGCGCTCGCCGCGGAAGCGCGGCTCACCGCCGTCGCGGCATATGCCGCCGAGTTGACCCGTGGCGCCCTGCACGACCTGACGGGCTACGATCCCGATGGCGCACGCGAGCGAGCGGATGGAAGCGCAGAGCCCACGCTCGCGCTGTGGAATCCCGCGGCGCACCCACGCGGCGGGGTGACCGTCGCCGACGTGACGTTCTTTCGCCGCGACGTGCTCGTAGGGCCGCCGGGGCCCGGACGGCTCCCGCGCCAGGGCCCCGGATATCGCCCGTTCTCACTTGCGGGCCCTGACGGAAAAGCGATTCCCGTGCAGGTACTCGCTGTGCGATCGCAGCAGGAGCGGCGTGATGCGATGCGACATTATCCCGACCAGGACGAGGTCGACCAGGTCCGCGTGGCCTTCCGAGCACCCACATCGCCCGGGCTCGGCCTCGCCGCCCTGACGCTCGGAAGTCCAGCACCGTTTCCGCGCGGGGACGAGGCACGCGTGCGGGGCCGCGGTGGCCGCGGGGGCCGCGGGGGCCGCGCAATCGTGAACCGGTTCGTTGAGGTGACGGTCGAGTCGAATGGTGCGTTGACTCTGGTAGACCGGCGCCACAGCGAGCGCTACGGGGCGCTGCTGCAACTCGAAGATGCCGGCGATGCCGGAGATGCGTACACGTACTGCCCGCCGGTTCAGAATCGTCTAACGCCTGGCCGCGCTCGGATCTCTGTGCGCCGGCTCGCGGCCGGTCCTCTGGTGGCCGCGCTCGAAGCTCGCCGGGAGTTGGTGCGAGGCATCGACGTGCGCCTCGTCGTCCAACTGTTTGCCGACAGTCCCGTTGTCCGTGTCTGCATCGAGGTCGATAATCGCAATCGTTATCACCGGCTGCGCGCGCGCTGCGCCACCGGCCTGGCCGGTGAGCCGGTCGTCGCGGGTACCGCATTCGGGACTGTCGAGCGCACTGCGGTGCAGGTCGATCCGGCCGCGTACCCACGCGAGACTCCGGTGCAAACGGCGCCGGCGCAGCGTTTCGTGGCAGCCGCGCGCGGTGGGCGCGGTGTGGCAGTGCTGGCGCCGGCGTTCTTCGAGTACGAGTGGACGTCAGAGGGGGATCTGCTGCTCACGCTGTTGCGCGCGATTGGCGATCTGTCGCGGAGCGATTTGCCCACACGTCCCGGTCACGCCGGCTGGCCGACCGCGATCCCAGACGCGCAATGCCTGGGCCTCACGCGCATCGATCTCGCGCTCGTCCCGATCAGTGCGGCCGACATCGAACGTGGCGATGTATTGCCGCAGCTGTGGGAAGACGCGTTCCTGCCGTTGCAGCCGCTCTGGCTGCGGGACGCGAGCCGGGGGGGGCTCACGCCGGCGCGTCAGGAGATCAGACTCGAAGGGGCCGGCCTCGTGTTTTCCGGCCTGAAGCCGGCGCAGGTGGGTTCACCCATGGTGTTGCGTTGCTACAATGCGACGAGTCACAAGACGGCGGGTGCGTGGCGTTTTGGGCAGGGCGTAAAGACCGCTCATCGCGTGCGGGCGGACGAGCGCGAGGCCGTCGCCCTGGTGCTCGAGCAGCGGGGAAACGTCGTGCGCTTCGTCGCCGAACCGCATGAGATCGTTTCAATTCTGGTGACGTGATGCGCGAGCATTTTCTCGGCACGACGCGAACGGCGCGCTACTTCACGCTGGGTCGCGCGGAGAACGCCGCGGAGCTCTGGATCGTGTGTCACGGCTACGCGCAGCTCGCATCGCGATTTCTCGAACGCTTTCGTCCGATCGAAGCCGAGGGACGCTGTGTCGTCGCGCCCGAAGCCATGTCGCGCTTCTACTTGACCGAGAGTCCGTCGGAGCGCCGCGTGGGGGCAAGCTGGATGACGAGCGAAGACCGGCTCCACGAGATCGACGACTACGTGCGCTATCTCGACGCGGTTTACTCGAGCACCGCGCCCAAGAACGCAACGGTCACCGCGCTCGGATTCTCGCAGGGCACCGCGACCGTGGCTCGTTGGGCGGCGCTCGGCTCAGCTCGCGTGGATCGCCTGATTCTGTGGGGTGGGGAAGTGCCGCCCGATTTGGACCTGAAGCGGCTGCGTGTGCCCGAGCTGCTGTTGGTTTACGGCACACGCGATCAGTATTTCACGCCGAAAGTCGTCGCCGCCAACGAGGACCGGTTGCGCGAGCACGGGATCCGCTACGAGCTGGTCTCGTTCGAGGGTGGTCACGAGATCGACGCGCCGACACTCTTACGGTTGGCGGGTCCTCGGGTCTAGCACATCGCGCAACGCGTCGCCCAGCAGCGTGCACGCGATCACGACGAGCACGAGCGCGACACCAGGAGCCGTTGCGACCCATGGCGCATTCACCAGTGTGTCGCGTCCCGACTCGATCATGTTGCCCCACGACGGCGTTGGTGGCTGGACGCCCAGGCCCAGATAGGACAAACCGGCCTCGAGCGTGATCGCATTGGCGATGCCAAGCGCCGCGGCGACGATGACGGGGGTCAGAGCGTTCGGGAGAATGTGGCGGATCAGGACACGCGGCCGCCGCGCCCCGAGCGCGACCGCGGCTTCGACAAAGGCCCTGGCCGCGAGTGAGCGGACTTCGCCGTGCACCAGCCGTGCGATGCCCATCCAGCCCGTCAGTCCCAGAACAGCAATCACCAGCGCCGTACTTGGCTGCCAGAGCGCGGCGAGTAAGAGGAGCAGCACGACACGCGGCACCGCCAGCGCGAAGTCGGTCAGGCCCAGCAGCGCGAGCGACAGCGGGCCGCGCCAGTAACCCGCCACGGCACCGACCACGATTCCGACGACGAGCGACACGAGCACCGCCAGCACGCCAATTCCCATCGAGATGCGCGCGCCGTACACGAGACGCGTCCACACGTCGCGGCCGAAGCGATCGGTGCCCAGCGGGTGAAACACGCCGTGTGCGTCGGGCGAGAGTGGCGCGACGAACCGCGTCGACACGATGTCGCGCTGCGACGCCGGATCGCCATTCGTCACGAATGGGGCCAGAGCGGCGCAGATCAGCACGATCAGCAGCACGCTACAGCCAAATGCGGCACGCCTGTCACGCAGGAGCCGGCTCACGCGCGCTCCCTGAGGCGTGGATCGACCCATGCCGCCAGGATGTCCGCGAGGATGTTACCGGCGACGACGAGTGCGGCACTGATTGCCGTTGCCGCCATGACTACCGGATAATCCCGTGCCTGTACGGCTTCGACGAGCACCCGTCCTACGCCGGGCCAGGCGAAGACGGCTTCGACGAACACGGCGCCGGAAAACAGCGCCGGCAACGACAGGCCGAGCAGAATGACGACTGGAGTGAGTGCGTTGCGGAGGGCGTGCCGTCCGACGACGCGGCGGGTCGTGAGTCCCTTGGCGCGCGCCGTCGTTATGAACGGCAGCGTGAGGGTCTCGAGCATGGCGCCGCGTACGAATCGCGCGGCCCCACCGACGCCGATGAGCGTCAACGTCGTGAGCGGCAGGATGAGATGGCGCAGCCGATCCAGCAGCCAGCTCCCACCCCGCAAATAATCGGCATCGAGACCCGCAGCGCCGAACGCGGGCAACGCCTGGGTCCAGTATGTGAAGATCAGTATCAGCATCAAGCCGAGCCAATAGCCGGGGATCGCAAAGAGCGTGACGGTGAAGACGGACAGCGCCGTATCCGTGCGAGTTCCGCTGCGCGCCGCCTGCACCACTCCTACCAGAAGTCCGATGACGTAGCTGAGGATCAAAGAGAGGACGACGAGGCGTACGGTAGCCGGCCACGCTTCCCCCAGAATGGCGCGGACGGGACGACCCTTGGCGATGCTCGTCCCCCAATCACCCCGCGCGAAACGACCTAGCCAACTCGCGAATTGTCCGGGGACCGGCCGGTCGAGTCCCAACGCGCGGCGCTGCGCCGAGATCTGCGCCGCGGTGGCGCTCGGACCCAGCATTATGTCGACAGGATCGCCGGGTGCGAGATGTAACAGGAGAAAGGTGAGCGTGACGACGCCGAGCACGACGGCCACGCCGGCGAGCAGGCGATGTCCTAACCTGGCGAGCACGCCCGGGAATCTCGCGTCGCCTATCGCGCGCCGCTAGAATCCGTGCGTGTCGCGCGTGACGATTCCCGGGGTTTTCAGTGTGGCGCTGCTGCTCGCGTGCGGGGGAGGCGGCGGGGGCGGCGGAGGCGGGGGGGCCGCGCGCCGCGGCGCAACCGTGCTCTTCGCGTCGGGCGCCGATCTCCAGAGCATCAATCCTCTGCTCACGATTCATCCGCTCGCGCGCCAAGTGCAGCGCTACGTCCTGCTCACGACGCTGGCTCGCTACGATTCGGCGCTCGTGCCGCGGCCCTATCTCGCGAAGAGCTGGCGTTGGTCGACGGATGGACGGACGCTCACGTTCCGATTGCGCACCGACGTGCGCTGGCATGACGGCATGCCGACAACGGCGCGCGACGTGGTGTGGACGCTGGACGCGGCGCGCGATCCCGCCACCGGCTATCCGCGTCTCAACGAGCTGCAAGGCGTGACGAGCGTTGCCGCGCCTGACGATTCCACCGTGGAACTGCACTTTGCGTCCGGCTCCCACCCGCATGCGCCGGGCGATCTCGCGTTCGTATTTACCGATCTGGCGATTCTTCCGGCACACCTCTTGGACACCGTACCGCACGATCGTCTGCGCGAGGCATCCTGGAACGTGCATCCTGTGGGCAACGGCCCGTTTCGCTTCGTCACGCACGAGCCGAATCGGCGTTGGGTCTTCGCGCGCAACGCCGATTTTCCGGCTGATTTGGGTGGCGCGCCCAGCGTCGAGCGGTTGATCGTCGTCGTCGTGGACGAGCCGATGGTCAAACTCTCGGCCCTCGTGTCCGGTGAGCTCGACTTCGCGGGCATCAGTCCGCAGCATGTGGCGTTCGTTCGCCGGCATGCCACGATCGGAATTCGCGAGTATCCGCTGATTTTTCCGTATGGTCTCCTCTTCAACACGCGGCGGCCGCCGTTCAATGACCGGCGCGCGCGACTCGCCGCGGCGTTGGCGATCGATCGGCAGGAAATCGTCGACGGCTATCTGTTCGGACTCGCGGACGTCGCGGATGGTCCGGTCCCGCCCGGTCTGCCGCACTACGTCCCGTCCCCACGTCTGCCGCTCGTGCCGGACTCGGCGCGCCGGCTTGTGCAGGCCATCAGCCGCGACTCCGCACTGAGTTTCGAGCTGCTGACTGTCGGCAGCGGCGAAGGGGCGTTGGAGCAGATGCTGCAGGCGCGACTCAGCGCGGTCGGATTCAAGGTGACGATACGGCAACTCGAGAACGCTACATTTTTGAGCCGTGTGTTCGGACCGCGGCACGACTTCACCGCGGCGGTCAGCGGAATTCCGGGCGACCCCGGCCTCGCGTTCCTCCAGCCGCTCGGGGACGTCACCGGCGTTTCAATTCCCGCCGATGCCGAGGCGGCGCAGCGGGTATTTGCGGATGCGCTGCCGGTGGTGTGGCTGTATCACGCCCGCGGCGTCCAGGCGATGAACCAGCGGGTTCATGGCGTCCGCATGGACATGCGCGGCGAGCTGCCTACTGTCGCGGCATGGCGCGTGACCCCATGAGGCGGCGCGACCTCCCCACCGCGTTTCGCGCGAGCGCGCCGATGCGACTGGATTTTGCGGGCGGCTGGACCGACGTGCCGCCGTTCTCGGCACGCGAAGGCGGCATTGTCGTCAACGGCGCGATCGGGTTGCGCGCACACGTTCAACTCCAGCTCGGCGGACCGCTGCTGCGATTCGTAGCGGAAGACATGGGCGAGACACTCGAATGCGCGAACGCGGGCGGGCTCTCGGGACATGGCAAGCTGCCGCTGCTCATGGCCGCGCTGCGCATGTTTCCCGTGCTGGGCGGTTTCACACTCACCACGCGCTGTGACGCGCCGCCCGGCTCAGGACTGGGCAGCTCGGGTGCACTCGGCGTCGCGCTCGTCGGCGTTCTGACGCGCGCGCGCCAGGAGATGCGGAGTCAACCGGATGTGGCGGATCATGCCTGGCACGTCGAGACGATCGAGGCCCGGCTGCCTGGGGGGAAACAGGACCAGTATGCGGCCGCGCTGGGCGGATTTCATCGACTCACGTTCCGCGATCCCGACGTCGGCATCGAGCCCGTTACACTCGATCGCGCCTTTGCCGGCGCGCTGGAGCGGCAGACGTTGATCTGCTACACCAACAAGTCGCGTGTGTCGGGAGACACGATATCACGCGTCATGGGTGCGTACGAGCGTGGCGATCGGCAGGTCACCGGAGCGTTGCGAGGGCTCAAGGAAACTGGCGAGGCCATGACCGAAGCGCTCCGCGCCGCCGACCTCGCGCGCGTCGCTGCGCTGCTCAGCGTCAACTGGCAACACCAGCAGGCGCTCGATCCCGGTATGCGAACTCCCGAAATGGCGGAGCTCGAGGCCGCGGCGCAGGAGGCCGGCGCGCTCGGCGGCAAGGCCGCGGGGGCCGGCGCCGGTGGCTGCATGTTCTTCATTATGCGCGGTGATGCGCGAGCAGCCGCCGACCGCATCGCAGCGGCCGGCCATGGCACACGCGTGCTGCCATTGGCGTGGTCCGCGGAAGGCATCCAAACGTGGTGACTGCGGAAGAGCTGGCCGCGCGCGCCGCGGCGATCGATGAGTCAAATGATCTGCGCGCTTTGTTGACCCATTTGCGCGAGCGGGCGCGGCCCGTGCTGGAACGCATGCCCACCGTTCCCGACTGTAAAGCCCAGCTTACCAAAGGCGGAGGATTTTGTTCGGACGACGGTGCGGCGCTGGCATTCGATCCGTGGAGTCCGACCGAGCATCGCTGCCCACGATGTGGCAAGACGTGGAGCGGCGAGCGCCACAATTGGAGTTGGGCCCGGTTCCAGCACCTCTGGCTTGCCGAGCGTGCTGCGCACCTCGCCGCCATCGCGGCATTGGGGAAATCTGAGAACGACGACCGGGGCGCGGCCGCTCGCGCGCGCGACATCCTCAACGCGTATGCGCACGCCTACTGGCGCTACCCAAACCGTGACAACGTGCTGGGCCCGAGCCGGCTCTTCTTTTCCACGTATCTCGAATCGATCTGGACATGCAATTACGTCGCGGCCGCCACGCTGTTGCGCGGGAGTGGTCAACTCGACGACGCGACCGCCCGGGGCGTGAATCAGGTCGCGGAAGAGGCCGCGACGCTGATCGGGGATTACGATGAGGGGTTTTCCAATCGCCAAACCTGGAATAACGCCGCCCTCGCGGCAGTGGCGGTCTGGTTTGAAGACGAAGAGCTGGCGCAGCGCGCCATCGAAAGCGACACCGGGCTCATCGCGCATTTGCGGCGCGGCTTTGGACGCGATGGACTGTGGTACGAAGGCGAGAACTATCACCTCTTTGCGCTGCAGGGCATGTTGACGGGCGCCGGCTGGGCGCGGCTGGCCGGCGTCGATTTTCGAGAGGACCAGCGCCTCGCCTCCCGTCTGCACGATGCGCTGCAGGCGACCGCACTGACGGCGCTTCCGGACCTCACCTTCCCGGCGCGCAAGGACTCGAAATTCGGTGTCTCGCTCGCCCAGCCGGCATATCTCGAGCTCTGGGAGATTGGGCTCGCGCAGCTGGTCATGCCGCGGGCGGATGCGGTACAGGACAGCAGCTTGCCCGCCTGGCTGCGCGCGCTGTATGAGACTCCGCCTGCCGTGCGTGAGCTGTCGGAATCGTATCTCCACGACGCGCCGCTCGATGGGACGCCGCAATCACCGTCGCGGACCACGCTTTCGTGGTGGGCGTTGCTCGAAATGCTCCCAGAGTTGCCGCGGGTGCAGGAGCGCTGGCATCCGCCGACCGTCCTGCTCGAGAGCCAGGGTTTGGCGGTCCTCCGCAACAATGGACGATACGCCAGTCTCGAGTGTGGCCCGCAGGGCGGGGGCCACGGTCATCAAGACCGACTCCAACTGACATTGTTTGCCGGTGGTGTGTATTGGCTACCTGATCCGGGAACGGGTCCGTACGTCACCCCGGATCTGTTTTGGTATCGGTCCACACTGGCGCACAACGCGCCACGCCTGAATGGTGAATCGCAGCCCAGCGGCAATGCCACGGTCGCGTCGTTCGACGAGCAGCCCCCATGGGCGTGGGTGCACGGCCGGTTCGAAGGTCTGTCACGCATGGTCGTGAGTGGACCGGATTATCTCGTAGACGTTGTCGAGTTCTCGGGGAGCGAAGAGCAACAGCTCGAGCTGCCGTGGCATTTCGAAGGCCGTGGATCGGTGGAGACGCGTGGGCGGTGGGTCGACGACACGCTGCCTGACGAGTTCGTGTCGCACGTGCAGCGTTTCGTCCCGGATGTGCCAGGCGCTCCCATCGTGCTGGCGCATGTGCAGGACGGTTCCCAGCTCATGGCCCATCTGCTGTTCGAGGGCGATTTGCTGCAAATGGAGGCGCCCGGACTCCCTGGCGAGCGCGGTGACGCCGGCAAACGCGCGACCTTCTATCTCGGGCGCGGCAAGGGGCGCAGCGTTCACATGATCGCGGTGATCGAGACGCCCGCTGATCAGTCGACGATTCGCGCCGTGCGCGCGCGTGGCGATACGATCGAAATCGAAACCAGCGCCGGATTGCACCGGCATCGCTTTGGCGGGGCCGAGTGGATCGTGGAATGCGAGGGGCGCCCCGCGGTCGCCTTGCGCGGACACCGGGACGAGCCGATGCCCTTCGTGCCCCTCGTTACGATCGACCCGCCCACGCCCGTCGCCGCGGCGGCGTTCAAGGTCGGGCATCCACCGCCGCTCGATGGCACGCTCGAAGGTTTCGATGTGTCGGAGTCGCTCAACCTCAATCTCGAAGATCAGTATCGCCGCAGCGAGGATCCGTATCCGGGTCCCGCCGATCTGTCTGCCGTCGCATTCGCCGCATGGGACGAGGCGATGCTCTATCTGGCAGTGGACATCACCAAGCCTGAGCTCGTGCTTCGTCCGGCTGATGCCGCGCCGCTCAACCTCGACAACGAGCCCGACGACACTCACTCCGATGGTCTCCAAGTCTATGTCGCGCCCCCGCCCCTGTCCCCACCCCCACCCCCGTCGGGCTTCACAGGCGCGTCGGGGAGCAACGGCGTCGCTCCGGTTGGCTATCTCATTGTGCCCGATCCGAACGGACACTCGGTGCGCGTCAGCGCCACGAGCGATACCCGTCGCGCGAGCGACGACCGTCCGGTACGAGGCGGGTGGCGTCGCACCGATAGCGGATACCGTGTGACCATTGCGATTCCGTGGCCCTCCGGCGTGTACCCGCATGCCGGCAGCCGCGTGCACTTCGATCTCATCGTGAACGAGATGCTGCCGGGCCGGTTGCGGCGCGTCGGTCAGTTGGTGTGGAGCGGCGGCGGAGGCTGGGTGTGGCTGCGCGGGGACCGGCAGGATCCCAGCAGGTTCGGCGTACTGGAGCTCGTGGGATGATCGTCGTCGTGCTTCATGAGCCCCAGGATTTGGTGAACATTGCGCACGTCGTTCGCGCTATGAAGAATTTCGGGCTGCGCGATTTGAGGCTCGTGAATCCGCGCGAGTACGAAGCCTATCGCGTCGAGGGGATCGCGCATCAGACTCAGGACGTGTTGGCACGTGTGCGTGTAGTGCCCACACTGGAAGAAGCCCTCGCCGATTGTGTGCACATTGTCGGATTCACCGCGCGCGGCCGCACGGCCAAGCGCAATTTGCAGCGGCCCCGCGAGGCGGCGGCGGAGATCGTCGAACTGGCGGACGCCGGTTGCGTGGCCTTGCTGTTCGGCCGGGAGGACAAGGGGCTGTCCAATGAGGCGCTCGATCGCTGTCATCGCGTCGTCACGATTCCCAGCGATCCGGCCTATGCGTCGCTCAATCTCGCGCACGCCGTCGTCATCATGCTGTATGAGCTCGCCATGGCGCGTGGTGCCGAGGCGTTGCCCTTCAAGGCGCCGCGGCGCGTGTCCGAGCCGGCCGATGCCGCCGAGTTGGAGCGGCTGTTCGCCGACATCGCGCGTGCTTTGGAGGCGATTGAGTTCTTCAAGACGCGCAACGCCGACGCGGTGATGCGCACCATCCGGGAAATCGCGCACCGCACGCCGCTGGACACGCGCGAAGTCAAACTGCTGCGTGCGATGGCCATCGAGGTGACCAAATACGGTGAACGACTGGCGCGTTCCGGGATTCACGTCAACCGGTAGCAAGCGCCCCGACGCACTGTTCGGGACGCCCGCGCGCATGACACGCGCGTCCGGCTGCCGCGTGTGGGACGAGTCCGGGCGCGAGTACGTGGACTTCGTCATGGCGCTCGGCGCCGTGGCGTTGGGCTACGGCCATCCTGCGGTGAATCGTGCCGCGGAGGCGGCGATCGCGGCCGGCGTCGTCGGCCCATTACCTCCCGTTGCCGAAGAAGACCTTGCCGAGGCGCTCGGCCGGCAGATCCCCTGGCTCGAGCGCGTTCGATTCCTCAAAACGGGTGCGGAGGCCGTCGCGGCGGCGGTGCGGCTGGCGCGCGTCGCCACCGGTCGCGACGACGTCCTCGGCTGCGGCTATCACGGGTGGTTGGACTGGTGCCAGGGCGCGACGGAAGGCGTGCCGGCCGCGGTTCGTGGGCTCTTTACGGAGCTGCCGTTCAACGATGTCGCCAAAGGCCGCGAGATGATCCGGGCACGGGGGTCCAGGTTGGCGGCCGTGGTCGTCGAGCCGGTCATCGTGACGGAGCCGTCGCGCGAATGGCTCCAGATGCTGCGTGCCGAAACCCAGCGTGCCGGTGCAATTCTCATCTTCGATGAAATCAAGACGGGCTTCCGGTTGGCGATCGGTGGCGCAGTCGCACGCTATGAGCTCCAGGGAACGCCTCCCGACCTCGTCGTGCTCGGCAAGGCGTTGGGCAACGGCTTTCCGCTCGCCGTCGTGGGCGGACGGGCGGACCTCATGGCGGCAGCCAACCGCACGTGGATTTCGTCGACGCTCGCGACCGAGGGTGTCGCGCTCGCCGCCGCGCGAGCCACCCTTGACGTGTTCGAGCGTGAAGATGTGTGCGGGCATCTCCATCGCGTCGGCACGCGATTGCTGCATGGCCTGCACGAGGTGCAACGTGCGTTCCCGCAGGTCGTCACGGCGGTCGCCGGGATCGCGGAGATGTGCTTTCTGCACTACGCGAGCGAGGAGGTATCACGCACGGCCGCGCAGCAAGCGGTGTCGCGGGGTCTGCTGTTCAAGCGGACCGCCTACAATTTCGTGTCCCTGGCACACGACGAGGGCACGGTGGACCGTGCCCTCGCGCAATTGTCTGATGCCGTGAAGAACAGCTAGAAGGTGATGTAGTCGCGGACGCTCTGGAGCAGGAAGAGGACGATCGCCCCGATAATTACCACCGCCGTATATCCCATCGCACGATCTTGCGGGACCTTCATGAGCATCGGCAGCCCCAGGTACAGGAGATAGAGGCTGTAGATCGAGATGAGAATGGTGACGACGTAGAACACGCCGTGAAGGTTGAAGATGCCGGCGATCAGCGCCGGCGTACTGGCATAGGCGGCAACCTTCAGCGCCTGCACGTCGTTCTTCTGCCCGCCGAATTGCGGCGCCAGTTGGCTGATGATCTGCGTGAGAAGGAAAATGGCGGCGAGGGCGATCACGAACGCGACCGCGCCCCACATCAGCGCCCCGGCGATCGCCACCGGACGGCCCAGCGTCGCTGCTCCCAACCGTGTACCGAAGACGAGTCGGCTGAGTGCGCCCGCCACCGGACCGATCAAGGCGAGTGGGATCACGTACTTCCCCCAGATCTCGCCCGGCTTCGTGAATTCGGATTCGACTGCCTTGAACGTAACACGCGGCTCGAACAGGAAGCCTTTCGCGCGGCTCGCCAGCGATTCCATCGGGATCTACCCTTGCGAAGGACCCCACAAGATAGGAGTCCGACTCCCTCACGCCAGCCTTTCCAGCTTCGCTTGCTGCAGCGGCTTAGCGTCTCGGCGGCAGAGCATCTAGCTTTTCGGCAATGCTGATCGACGTCCACGCCCACTTCTACCATGCCCGGACGCCGCGCGCCGACTGGCGCGAGCGCAACGCCAGCCGTTTGACCGCCGGTGACAAGATCGGCATCACCGCGCATGTCGCCTCCATTTTGGGCAGTTTCGGTTACACCTCGCCGACCTATTTTCCCTCGCCGCGCGACGTTACGGCGGGTAACGACGCACTGCTCGCGCTGCAACGCGCGCACCCCGATCGCATTCGTGGCTACGTGTGCGTGAACCCCAATTACACCGCCCATGCGCGCGCCGAAATCGTGCGCTGTCTCGATGCGGGCATGATCGGCATCAAGCTGGCCGCGAGCCGCCGCGCCGATGATCCGTTGCTCGATCCAATCGCGGTCCTGGCGCGGGAGCGGCGTGTTCCGGTGTTGCAGCACATCTGGCAGAATCGGCGTCGCGACTGGCCCGGACAGGAAGCCTCAGATGCCGTGGAGCTCTGCGCGCTCGCGCGCCGCCATCCCGACGTCGCGTTCATCCTGGCGCATATCGGCGGCGGCGGAGACTGGCAGCACTCGCTCCACGCCGTGCGTGACGTCGGCAATGTCTACGTGGACCTGTCCGGCAGCGGCGTGGATGGCGGCATGCTCGAGGCTTGCCTGGACAGCGTCGGCGTGAGCCGGCTGCTCTGGGGCAGCGACATCACGATGGACACGGGCTGGGCGAAGCTGCGCTACCTCGAGACTCTGCTGCCGGCGGCAGACCTCGACCTGGTGCGCTGGAAGAACGCCGCCAGACTCTTCCCTCCTGGAGCATTCCCGAGCGACTGATGCCGCGCATCGACTGCAACGCCTTCCTCGGTGCATACCCGTGGCGCAAGGTCCCGGGGACCTCCCCCGATGCGCTGATAGAGGCGCTGGGGCGCACGAAGATCGACGTCGCCTGGGTCACGCACCTGCCCGGCCTGTTTTGGCGTGATCCGACTGAAGGGAACGCGTGGCTCTACGACACGGCGCGCCAGGAGAAGCGCTTCAAGCCAGTGCCGACGGTTCATCCCGCGTTGCCCTCATGGGAGCAGGTGCTTGCAGATGCGGTCAAGGCCCGAGCGCCGGCGGTGCGCTGCGATCCATTGTATCTGGGGCTCGAGCCGGCGGGCGGTGAGATGCGCGCGCTCGCAGCGGCGTGTGGCGGCGCGCGGTTGCCGCTCATGCTCGCGGTGCGGCTCGAGGACGGTCGCCAGCGCCATACCAACGATCGCGTGGCTGAGCTTCCTGCGGCGGCGGTACGTGCCTTGATACGGAGCGACAGAGCTGTGCGGCTGCTCGTCACACACGCGGATCGTTCGTTCATCGAAGAGGTGCATTTCGGCTCGACTCCCGATGAAGCACGACGCATCTGGTGGGACATCTCGTGGATCTGGGGGCCGCCGGAGGATCACCTGTCGCTGCTGCTCGACACGATCGGCACCGACCGGTTCGTGTTTGGCACCGGACAACCGTTGCGGCTGCCGGAAACGAGTGTCGCGAAGCTCGACTTGCTGGATATCAAGCGTGAAGCGCGTGACGCAATCGAGTCGGGGAACCTGCAGAACCTCGCTTCTGTGTAGGCGGACCGACTGTCCGGTCAGACCGTCCGACAGCGCTTGGAGTGGGGACTCATTCCCGCCGTGCCCGTGCCGTTCCGCGGGTCGACGATCGATGAGCACGCGCAGCGCGACTACGCACGCTGGATGGCGAAGCAGGCAATCGCAGGTGTGGCGGTGTGGGCGCACACCGGGCGCGGACCGCACCTGTCGACGCGACAGCGGCGGGGCGTCCTCGACGTTTGGCGGGCCGAGCTCCCCGACAAGGTCATCGTGGCCGGCGCGAACTCCCTGGAAATGGCGCGCGACGCGAAACAGGGCGGTGCCGACGCTTTGCTCGCATTCCCGCGGCGCGAGCGCGCGGCCGAATATCATGCCGAGCTCGGGCACGAGCTGCCGGTCATCGCCTTCTATCTCTATGAGGCGGCCGGGGGTGTGAATTACGATGACGACACACTGCACCAGGTCCTGTCGGTACCCGCGGTGATCGGCATCAAGGTCGCGACGCTCGATTCGGTCATCACGTTCCAGCGAATCGCCATGGTGATGCGCGAGCATCAGGACAAGCTGCTCATCACAGGCGAAGATCGATTTCTCGGCTACTCTCTGATGCTCGGCGCGCGCGCGGCACTGATCGGCATGGGCGCCGCGGTGACGGATCTCCAGGTTGGGCTGCTGAACGCGACCAGGCGCGGAGACGACCGCGCGTTCCTGCGCCTCTCCGCGCAGTTGGACGCATTTGGTCAGGCGACCTTTCGGGAGCCCATGGAAGGTTACATCCGGCGAATGCTCTGGTCCTTGGCCGCCGACGGAATCATCCCGGACGACGCCTGCGACGATCCGTGGGGGCCACCGTTGCCTGCGGCCGAGCGGGATGCGGTCCGGCGCGCCGTGCGCGAGGTTCGAGGGTGCTAACGCGCCGCTCCTTCATACATTCGAGTGCGACAGTCGCGCTCGGGGGACTCCTGATGCCACAGGCCAAGCAAAAGCACATCGTCGTGGTCGGTGCGGGCGCGTTCGGCGGCTGGACGGCGCTGTTCCTGCGTCGTCGAGGCGCGCGCGTGACACTCGTCGATGCCTGGGGACCCGGCAACTCGCGTGCGAGCTCGGGCGGTGAGACGCGCGTCATTCGCGCCACGTACGGTACACGCGCGGTGTACACCCACATGGCCGCGCGTGCGCTCGCACTCTGGAAAGAGCATGAGACGCGTTGGCACCGGCAGCTCTATCACAAGATTGGCGTCCTCTGGCTGGTGGAAAACGACGAGCAATACGAAAAGGCGGCATTGCCGATCCTGCGTGACGCGCGCGTGGACTTCGAAGAGCTGCAAGGCGCCGAGGTCTCGCGCCGTTATCCGCAGATCAACTGCGAGCAGGTGCGGTGGGCAATCTTGGAAAAGGACGCCGGCTATCTCACCGCCCGCCGTGCCTGCGCGGCCGTGCTCGAGGCATTCATCGCGGCGGGCGGCGAATATAAGCAAGTCGGTGTGCAGGGACCGATCGAGTCGCGCGGCGGTGAGCTCTCTACGGTTACGCTGACCGATGACAGTCGGTTGACGGCCGATGGCTATGTCTTTGCCTGCGGTCCCTGGCTCGGCGCCCTGTTCCCCGACGTGATCGGCGAACGCGTGCGTCCCACGCGCCAGGAAGTGTTTTTCTTCGGCACGCCACCGGGCGACCGCCGTTTCACCGAAGAAGCGCTGCCCGTCTGGGCCGACCACGGGACCCGTTTCATGTACGGCATTCCCGGCAACGAGTGGCGCGGCTTCAAGGTCGCGGACGACACGCGCGGGCCGGCGTTCGATCCAACAACCGGCGAGCGCGAGCTGACGGACGCGGCGCTGCAGATCGCGCGCGATTACCTCGCGTATCGATTCCCCGCCTTGAAGGGCGCGCCGCTGCTCGAATTCCGCGTGTGTCAGTACGAGCAGTCGCCCGACGAGCACTTCATCATCGACCGCCATCCTCGCGCCCAGAACACCTGGCTGCTCGGCGGCGGCTCGGGCCACGGCTTCAAGCATGGCCCGGCAGTCGGAGAGTTGGTGGCTCGGTTGGTGCTCACCGGAGAAGCGCCGAATGACCAATTCCGCCTCTCGCGCTTCGCTCCATAGCGACTTCGAGCGGTTCAAGCGCGCGCTGCCGCGCGACTTTCCGGGTTACGTGCGCGATGCCTATCGCATCGACCTGTCGGCGCGTTATCTCGGACACGCGCTGCCGCATCCGATCGGCAAGGGCTCGGGCCAGCTCTCGCTGAACCCCGCACAACTCGAGGCGGATGCTGAAGCGGGTCTCGCCTTTGCCATTCTCAAGACCGTGATCGCGCAAGACGCCGCCGGAGATCAGTCGATGGCGGCCTGGGCCATTCACGAATCAAAAATGAAAGTCGAGCGGCTCGGCGGCGGTTGGACGGTGACGTGGAAGGGCAGGGGGTGGGATCGCTCGTTCCACGATTATCTCGCGCTGGTGCGCGCGGGCCGCGATCTCACGCGCGACGGGCGGCTGCTGGTGATACCATCGGTCAAGTATCATTTGCCGCGTCTGAACGAGCCGTTTCGCGATGCGGAGTATGCATTCACGACTCACGCCCTGGCCGAGGCCTGGGGCGAGCCGCCGCTGCTCGTCGAGAAAGACTTCTCGCCTACACTCGCTGGCGATGAGTTGTCGGATGAAAAGTCGCAAATCCTGCGCTGGCTACGCGAAGTGCCTGGGCAGATTCGCGCCCACGCGCCGGTGAAACTCGCAATGAAGCTCATGAACGCGCGCTTCGATGACCATTTTCAGCATGAGATGATGGACGCTGCGAATGGTGCCGACACCCTGACCGTGTTCAACAGGTTATACGACGTGGAACGGTGTATTGCCTACGGTGGGCAAGACCTCAGCGACCGCAATCTCCGCGTGTTGGACTCTTACCGTCCCCCACGGTCCCTCACCGTCCCTTACCGTCCTCTTTCAGGCACCGGCAACGTGAACAGCGGCCGGAGGATCGTCGAATATGCCGAGCGCGGCTGCTCTTCGGTCCAACTACACACGTTTTTTCAGCTCCCGCTCGAGGAATATCCGGCGACGGACGGCTCGCGCACGCAGCGGGCGCTGCACTATCTCATCTTCGAGCCGCGCGAGGGGTTGATTGCTGTCATGCTCGAGCGCGAGCAGTCCGGCGCCTTGGAGCGTCGTGGCGGCGAGCTCCACTTCCTCGATCTGTTGCCTGATGCGTATCGTCCGCGCTGAACTGTTCGAGCTCACCCTGCCGCTCGTGGAGCCGTTCGTCATCTCGGGTGGCACCATGACTGAGCGACGCTCGCTGGTAGTGGCGTTGTACGACGACGCCGGCCACGTGGGCTACGGCGAGTCGCCGCCATTTCAGTTCCCGTTCTACTCCGAAGAGACACTCACGAGCGCGCGCGACATGATCGCGCGCGTCCTGCTGCCGCGCGTGGTCGAGCGCGATTTTCCGGGCCCGCACCCGCTGCCGGAGGCGGTCGATGCGCTGCTGTGTGACGGCGTGCGCGGCAACTGGTTCGCGCGCGCCGGTGTCGAGACGGCGGCCTGGGATCTCGAGGCCAATGCGCGAGGCACCGGGCTCGCGACGCTGCTCGCCGAGCGGCTGGGTGTGAGAGCGGCGAAGGTCGTCGAGTGCGGCGTCGCGCTCGGCATCCCACCCGACCGGCGCCCCGACATTTTGACGCAATGGGTTTACGAGGCGGTGCAGCGTGGCTACCGCCGAGTGAAGATCAAGGTGGCGCCCGGCTGGGACATCGACGCGGTCACCGCCGCGCGTAAGGGAATGGCGGGAGTGGACCTGCCGCTGACCGTTGATGCGAATGGCGCCTACGAATGGCCGCGGGACGAAAACGTGCTGCGACTCCTCGACGACTCCGACTTGCTGTATATCGAGCAGCCCCTGCATCCGGATGAGCTGATCGGGCACGCGCTGCTCGTCGAGAATCTGCGAACCCCTGTGTGCCTCGACGAGACGCTGCGCGATGCGCGCGCGGCCGAGCAGATCGTCACCTTGAGCGGCCCTATGGTTTGGAACATCAAGGTGCATCGCGTGGGCGGTTTGAGTGAAGTTTGCCGCATTTACCGGATTGCCGTCGAGCACGGCGCCAAACTCTGGGCCGGCACGATGCCGGAATCGGGCATCGGTTCGCAGGCCGCGCTGGCCGCCGCCGCGCTGCCGCGCTTCGTCTATCCCTCGGATCTGGAGCCCTCGAGCCGCTGGTTCGGGCGGGGGCGGGGGCGGGGGCGCACCGGTGACGTCATTAAGCTCACCATGGGGCGCGACGGACGTATGGCGGTGCCAGAGCAGTCGTGCGGCCGGCTCCTCGATCCCGGCCGATTTCGCCTCTTGACCACGCCTGTACTTTTGGGGCGCGATGAACAAGCCAAACAATGATTATTGGGCCGCGCACCTGTATTTGAGCCCGCGCCAGCGGCCCAAGCCCGACCAACCGGTTCGGGATTTGTCGCCGCGCGCGGCCCAGCGCTTCAAGAAGGCTCGGGAGAACCTCCGCAGCCTCCGGCACGTGACTGAGCAGGTCGTCTACCTCGGCACCACGTGGAAATGGGTGTGGATGTATGAGGTCGGCGGCCGGAAGCTGGGGTATCTGCATCCGATGCGGTCGGGCGTCAGCGGCACGTTTGTGTTGTCGGGGTCCGAAGAGCAGGAAATCAGCGCCACCAACGGATTGCCGCGTGTCATCAAGCAGGCGGTGCGCGACGGTGCATTGCTCGACGGCGTGCGCCATTGCTGGATGGAGTTCGCGGATCTCGACGCGGTCGAGGCGTTCGTCGACGTCGTCAGATTGAAATACCAGTTGCTGGCGCGCCCCGAATAGCCCTTGTGTCGAATTCCCCCGGGGCAATACATTCGGGGGCCAGCGGATCACCCCTAATCCTCCATTAGAGGCCATCTGCGTTCAGCTGCGGTCGTGGTGTTGATTCTCGCCCTCCCGCCTGCGGTGCTTAACAGCCAGCAGGTCCAAACGACTTCTTCGCAACCTGGCCGATACATCGCACCCGTCATCAGTGATACGGGGAAACTCAAGGGACCGCGCCAGCCAATTTTCTTCCGGCACGACATCCATGCCGGCCAGGACCAGATCCCCTGCATGTACTGCCATTACTCGGCGGCGATTTCGAGCGAGCCAGGGATTCCGGCGCTCCAGACGTGCATGGGGTGTCATCAGCTGGTCGGCGGCTCGACGCCGACGCACCAGGCCGAGATCCAGAAGGTCCGCAACGCGTGGCGGGAACGGAAACCGCCGGAGTGGGTGCGGGTGTACGCTCTGCCGGGCTTCGCGCGCTTCCCGCACATGCGACACATCAAGAAGCTCGGCACCAATTCGTGCCTGACGTGCCACGGGGATGTGCAGAAGATGCCGCAGATCGAGCAGGTCTCGACGCTCCGCATGGGCTGGTGCGTGCGGTGTCACATTGAGAACAACGTGACGCGCGACTGCAGCGTGTGCCATTACTGACATGACCGACGCTCTCGATCGTAGACGGTTCTTGAAGGTCCTCGGCGTGACGGGCGCCGGAGCCGCCGCGGCCTCATGCGGGATTGGGCCCGAGCCCACCGAGCGGCTGATCCCCTACCTGGTTCAGCCCGAAGACCAGATTCCCGGGACCGCGACGTATTACGCCACCACGTGTCGTGAATGCGCGGCCGGTTGCGGCGTGCGCGTGCGCGTGCGCGAGGGCAGAGCCGTCAAGCTCGAGGGCAATCCCGACTCGCCGATCAACCGGGGCCGGCTCTGCTCGCGCGGTCAGGCGGCGCTGCAGGGACTCTACAATCCCGACCGTGTGCCGCACCCGATGGTGCGCAACGCGAATGGGACATTCGAAGAGATCGATTGGGACGGCGCGCTCCAGCGACTCGCCGGCAGAGTGCGCGATGCGGCCGGCAAAGGGATTGTCTTCCTCACCGGCGCTGAGCGGTCCTCGTTCGGCGATCTCGTCGATGAGTGGATGAAGCAGATCGGCGGCCGCCGGATCAGTTACGAGCCATTCGGATTCGACGCGTTGCGCGCCGGGAATCGCCTGACCTTCGGAACCACGGCGTTGCCGACCTACGACTTCGCGAACGCGAAGTATCTGATCTCGTTCGGCGCCGATTTCCTCGACACCTGGCTCTCGCCCGTCGAATTCCAGAACGGCTTCTCGCAATCGCATGCGTTCGACGGCAGTCGTTCGGCCAAAATGGCGAAGTTCGTCTACGTGGGACCGCGGCTCTCCCTTACGGGCATGAACGCCGACCAGTGGGTCGCCGCAAAACCGGGCACCGAAGGTCTGCTCGCGCTGGCGATGGCGCAGGTCATCATGAGCCAGCACCTCGCGCGCGTTCCGGCTGACGCGAGTCGGCTCGTCGGCACACTGAGCGCCTATACCCCGCGCGCCGTCGCGCCGGTCATCGGCATTGAGCCGGATGCGATCGTCCGGCTCGCGCAGGAGTTTGGGCGCTCCGGTGGCGGCCTCGCGGTCGCGGGTGGCATGGCGGCGCAATATGCCAATGGCGCGGAGATCGTGGCGGCCGTCAACATCCTGAACTACTTGGTCGGCGCGGTCGGTACCCTGGTGAAGTTCGGCGCCGATCTGGCGGTGGGCGCGACGAACACCTTCGGCGACCTGACGGCGCTCACATCGGACATGGCGGCGGGAAAAGTCTCACTGCTGTTTGTGCACGGCAGCAATCCCGCGCACTCGCTGCCGGGCGCGTTCCAGCAGGCGCTCGGCAAGGTGGCGTACAAGGTGAGCTTCTCGTCGTATCTGGACGAGACGGCGGCCGCCTGCGACATGATCCTGCCGGATCATCATTCGCTCGAGCAGTGGGGCGACAGCCGTCCGCGCGCCGGCGTCACCGCGCTGCAGCAACCAGTCGTACAGCCAGTCTTCGCCACTCGTCCTACGGGCGACGTCATTCTGAAGCTCTCGGGAAAGACCGGGACGTTCGAGGATTATCTGCAGGCGAAGTGGAAGACGCGGCATCCGGCAAACTTCGATCAATACTGGATCGACTCGCTGGCCAAGGGCGGGATCTACGCGGAAGCGCCCTCGCGTCCAACGCGGCTCGCTGACGTCGGGCGACTGACGTTCAGCCAACCGGCGGCAAGCGCCGAGCAGCAAGTCGTCGTGTATCCGCATCCCGTGCTGCACGACGGCCGTGGCGCGAACAAGCCGTGGCTGCAGGAGCTGCCGGATCCGGTTTCGAAGATCGCCTGGCACAGTTGGGTCGAAGTGCACCCCGACACCGCGGGAAAGTGGGGACTCGCGACGGGGGATTTCCTGGCGCTGAAGTCGCGGTTCGGACGCGTGCAATTCCCCGCCTGGATCACGAAGTCGGTGCGACCCGACGTGCTGGCTGTGCCGACGGGGCAGGGGCACACGGCGTATGGTCGTTACGCGAAGGATCGCTCCGCGAACGCGTTCGAGCTGCTCGGCGCCCAAGCCAACGGATACGGTGGTCGCACGTTCCTCGTCAGCGCCACCGCGACGAAGACCGGCGATCATCAAAGGCGTCTCGCCACGATCGAAGGGAACGCGCGCGAGCTTGGCATCGGGACGACAGAAGTGCTGCCGCTGGCCAAAGCCAGGACGCTCCACCAGGGCGACCATCCCTTCCACTTCGAAGAGACGCCGGAATACGCCAAGGAAGCGGTCGAGTGGTGGGGCGAGCGCCAGCACGACAAGGCCTCGCACGGCAATTACCGGGGCGCTAATCCGCGCTGGGGCCTCGCGATCGATCTCTCGAAGTGCACGGGCTGCTCGGCCTGCGTCACCGCCTGCTATGCCGAGAACAATATCCCCACCGTCGGTGAAGATCTCACCGAGCGGCGGCGCGAGATGGCGTGGCTGCGGCTCGAACGGTATTGGCGCGAGGACGAGCACGGCGACGTGCACGGTGCCGTCAATCAGCCGATGTTGTGCCAGCAGTGTGGCAACGCCCCGTGCGAGCCGGTCTGTCCCGTCTACGCCGCGTACCACACGCCCGACGGGCTGAACGGGCAGGTCTACAATCGCTGCGTCGGCACGCGCTACTGCTCGAACAACTGTCCGTACAAGGTCCGCTACTTCAACTGGTACAACTACGCCGAGCGCGGCGGGGAGTACGAGGCCTTCCCC
>DATBFV010000070.1:0-17292 GCA_036558345.1 Gemmatimonadales bacterium
GACCAAGGCCCGCCTCACCAAGACGCTCACCGGCAACACCATCGAGCAGGTCTATCGCCGGGCGAAGCACGCCGTGTTTCGCCTCGCGAGCGGGCATCGGATGATCATCCAGCCGCGGATGACGGGATCGTTCTTGATTCACGACACGCCGTTGACGCGCGCCGAGCTGAAGTACGCCGTGCTGCTGTGCACGCTGAGCGACGAGCGCATCTTTGTCTACCGTGACGTGCGGCGTCTCGGCACAATCTGGCTGCTGGATGAGGACGGGTGGATCGCCTACACGGGCCGCATTGGGCCGGAGCCGCTGGAAGAAACGTTCACGCCGCTCATGTTTGCGCAGCGGCTGAAAGGCACGCGGACGGCCGTCAAGAAAGCCATTATGGACCAGCGGCGGGTCGCCGGCGTCGGCAACATTTATGCGAATGAAGCCTTGTTCGACGCCCGGCTCAATCCAGCAAAATCCACCAGCACATTGTCGTTCGAAGAATTCGCACGACTGCACGCGGCGATCGTGGATGTGCTGCAACGCGCATTGGCGTCGTCGGGCACGACACTCCGCGATTACCGCACCGGCACGGGCGAGGAGGGGCGATTTCAGTTCGAGCTGCGCGCCTATGGCCGTGGCGGCGAGAAGTGCGTGCAGTGCGGGAAGAAACTCGTAGAGACCCACGAGATCGACCAACGCACGACGACCTTCTGCCGCCACTGCCAACGCTGACGATGTCTGTCGGGTTACTGCACCACCCGCTCGGGCCCACCATTACCGCGGGCGTGCGCCAGCCCTCCCGAATCCACGACGACGATGCCGTGGTCCGCCGAAGCCCACAAGAATCGTGCGGCGCCGATCGCATTGCCGTTTGCGTCGCGCGCGATCGCCACGAATCGGCCGGTGTCACCCACGGCAGCGAAAGACCGAGTCGCCCGTGACATGGTTACCGTCGCCGCTCGCTGAGCCACCACGACCACGGCTTCCCCCGCCACGCCGGCGACGCTAGCGCGCACGCGCGTCGCACCATTGGCCAGAGCCCTCACGACGCCATGGGCTGTGATCGCCACAACGGACGGGTCGGCGGCGCTCCACGTGAACGTCTTGTCGGGAATGGGATCGCCTCCGGCGTTGAGCGCCTGGGCCGAATAGCGACGCTCCTGTCCCAAGGCGCCGAGGGTGTCGGCGCCAGGGGTGATTCGGACCGACGCGACGCGGCCGTCAGGTCCACTGCTTTCGCCGCACGCGAAGACCGTGACGACGACGATCAGTCGGAGACTAGATAGAAGAGTTTTCATGGGCAGAACGGGCTCAGGTAGTAGTTGCCGATGGGGAGGAAGTCGCTTAGTCGGATCACCTCAGGATCACCGAAGGGGGCATAGACCCGGATCGTGGTCCACTTGTAGACCGTGCTCACGCCGTCGCAGCCCACGACCCGGGTCATATGCTTCTCGTACAGACCGTCGGTGTATTCCCACCACCCCGTCTGAACATAGATCCAGTACTCACCGGTGAGACTCGAGACGTCGAAGGTTGGCTCATGTCCGGGGGCGATCGCGAGGATATTCGCCTCATCCGAGGTGTAGTCCACCGGATACAACAGCTCGACGGCACCGCCGGTCAGGTTGATCACGGAGGTCTGTGTCGGACCCACGCGGAATCGGATGACGGTGTTCATCCGGCTCCAGTCGTTCGGACCGACCACGTCCGCCGGGAGATCGTTAATGATCCGAAGCGTCGTGGGCCGTGTGGGCTGGGGCGCCACGGTGAATGTCACGGTCACCGATTGCGGGCTGTTGCTCGCGACCGCAGACGAGACATTGACCGTCGTACTGTACGTCCCGGCCGCGAGCGTACCGGTCGTGACCTGGAACGTCGCGGTCGCGGGAGCGGTCGTGGACGACAGGTTCACGGCGAGCCACGACACCGGGGGATTCGCCGTCACCGTGAGCCCGGAGAGCGTGCCGGCTCCTGAGTTGCCGATCCCCGCCTGCTGCGCGGGCGGGTTTGCGCCGTTCGCGGTGGCAGAAAACGCTCGGGTGGTGACTGACACGCTGATACTGGGCGGCGCCGCAGCTTGTACGGTCAGCTGTACCAGAAGGTCTTTGGTGCTGGCGCCGGGGGCGCTGATCGACACCAACGCCTGATAAATGCCGGCCGCCAGCGATCCGCGCGACACGGTGAGACTCAAAGTCGCTGGCGCGGTCGTCGCCGCGAAGCGCGCCTGCAGCCAACCCGCGCCGCGGTCGTACGTGATGCTCGTCGCGAGACCACTCAACGTACCGCCACCGCCATTTGTGACGGCGATGTCTTCGCTCTTCGTGTTCTCAGTCGGCGACAAGGTGTAGTTCCGCGGCACCGAGGGATTCAGCACGATGCTCGGCGTATTGCTCTCAACCGCAAACGTGACCGGCAGCGCCAGTGGACTGTTCGGCGCGTCAGGCGAGCGAATCAAGACATTTGCTGTGTACCGGCCTGGCGGCAGCGCGCCTAATCTCGCTGCAATGTCCGTGTAGACCGGCGCCGAGGTCCCGCGCAGCCTCGCCGAGAGCCAGCCGGTCGGTTGCCCTGCCGCGTACACGATCTCCTGCGTCAAACCGGTGAGTGACCCTGGACCGACATTGAGGATCAAGATATTGCGGCCGATCGGATCCGAGCCGCCTTGTACGGCGCTGAATTCAACGCTCGTCGGCGACACGCCGATTCCAGCCGTTGTCTGTGACACGTCGAACACGACGGCATAGAGCTGCGGACTATTGCTTGCGACGGGCGACGTCACCTCGACCAGGGCGTGGTACAGCCCGGGCGCGAGGCTGCCCATGCGCGCGGTGACCGTGAGCGTCGCGGGTGCGGTCGTCTGATTGAGCGTGGCGGTCAACCATTCTGTCGGCTCCCCAACGAGATGGCGGATCGCCGTCCCGAGCCCGGTCAACGAGCCTTTCCCCGCGTTTGTCACTTGCACCGTCGCCGGTGCCGCCTCCGCGCCGCCCTTGACTGCATTGAACTGATGGTCGAAGGCGGAGAACGCGATTGCGGGACTATCCGCCGGCGACACAGTGAGGGTCAGCGCGATTTCGATGGGTCCGTTGGTCGCGTGCGGCGACTGCACAAACAGCGACCCCCGGTACGTGCCGGGCGTAAGGCTTCTGATCCTCGGTTCGATGGTCAGCGTTGCTGGTGCGGAACGGACCGAAATGCGCCACCAGAGCCAAACGTTGGTTTGGCCGGTCGGGACCTCTTGGCTCACGATCAAGCTATCCAGCGTTCCGGGGCCGGCGTTGGTAATCTGAATCGCCTGCGGCGCCGGATCCGCACCACCTGCTGTTCCGGTGAACGCCGCGCTATCTGCCGACACCTGGATCACAGGTCCTGCCGGCGGCGGCGGTGGCGGTGGAGGTGCCGGCGGGCTCGGCGGGGGTGGCGTAATGGACGTCGGCTCGTGGCCTCCGCATGCAACGAGAGACGTCGACACGACGAGCGCGACGAGCGCGAGTAGCAAGCGACGAGAACGCATAACGCCTCCGCGGTCTGATGCAGCTAGAAGACGCGGCCGAAGCGGAGCATTACCATCGGCCCGTAGGAGACAGTCACATCCTGGTTACCACCGGTTGGAGCGCCGTGGATCGACACTTCGGCGAGCCATTGCGACGGCAAGAGCATCTCCACGCCGGCCCGCAGCGTGAGGTAGTGTGTCGCGCCGATTCCGCCGACGTCCGAGAGGGAGCCATAGCCCAGACCAAATCCGGGGCGCCACCGCGGTCCGCCTTTGGCGCCGCCGAGGTCCGCTTTGAGCGCAATCCCGGCGTCGACGAGCAGCGCGGATTCGTCATAGGCATGCGCGCTGAGCAGATCGAGGTATGCGCCTCCCAGCATCTTCTCGCCGAGTCGCGTGTCGACGAATCCGCCGACGCCAATACTCATGTCGATGTCGAAAAAGCCGTCGACTTCCTCGACGTAGGCTTGGCCGGGCATCATCAAGGTGGCCTTGACGCCGAAATGGGTGGACCGCTGCTGCTGGGCATCGGCCTGGTGGGCGAAAGCGAGCGCCATAAGGGCGAGCGCGAGGGATCGACACTGCATAAGGCCTCCAAGAAGTGGTCTTCCTGAAAGGCGCTATTTCGGCCTGGCAGGGCTCACGGTACATTCGGTGCGGTGCGCCACCCCCTCGTCGTCTGTCTCGCGCTCGCGGTCCTCACCCTCCCAGCCGACGTCCGCGGCCAGCAAGCAGCGGCCGGCGAGTTCGTGGCGTCAGATGGGGTGCGCGTGCATTACGTCACCCGCGGCGCCGGGCCGCCGCTACTGCTGCTGCACGGGTTTGCACTCAGCGCAGAGCTCAATTGGATCGGGACTGGGGCGGTCGACTCACTTGCCAAGGCATTCACCGTGATTGCCCCGGATCTTCGCGGGCACGGCGGAAGCGACAAACCGCACGATTCGTCGGCCTACGGCGTCCGCTTCGTCACCGACATGATCGAATTGCTGGATCACCTGCACGTCGAGAAGGCACACGTCGCCGGGTACTCGATGGGTGGCATCATCGCGCTCAAGTTGATCGCCACACATCCGGGACGAGTCCGGTCGGCGGTTCTGGCGGGAACGGGCTGGCAGCGACCGGGAGGGCCACCACCGCCGTATATCGTATCGTGGATCGCGAAGCTCGAGACCGCGGCGCGCGAGCATACCAGCATCGCCGAAGCACTCCGGCCCCCCGATCAGCCACCGCTACCGGCCCCGGTCGCCGCCATGCTCAACCGCAACGACGGTGCGGCGCTCGCCGCCGTCCTGCGTAGCGCCTCGGCGCTAGAGGTCTCCGAGACCGAGGTCCGATCCCTGACGACCCCCGTTCACGCGGTAGTGGGTGATGCGGATCGCGGCGCCGTCGTTCTCGTGGATGCCCTCAGGCAGATCAAGCCTGGCGTCGAGGTGACCACCATTCCGGGTGCCGACCACCGCCGCACAATGTCGGACCCGCTCGTGGTGACGTCGATTCGCGAGTTTGCGCTAGCGCATTAGGGCTTCGCCACGCCTATCATCGAATCCGCATGCTGAAGGAATTGCCGCAACACGGCCACATACTGAGCGGGTTCGTCCTGCATCGGCAGATGCCCTGTGTTGGGAATGACGACCAAACGCGCGCCAGGCGCCCGACCGTAGGATGCGCGGGTGACTGGTGCGGCCTCGTCGAACTCGCCGACCACGAACAACGTCGGCACGGTGAGCTCTCCTAACCGGCCCGTGCGGTCGTACGGCATCAGCACGCTGGGGCCGAGGACCTTCATCGGTCCGGTGTTCTGCTGGGCGACCGTACTGTCCAGATCCGCGGACCACGGCTGGCGACGCGCATAGTATCGGCGAAAATACACGCCCATCGCTTGCTGAAACTCCGGCGCGTCGATCGTACCGTCTCGCATGTGGCGGCGGATCGTCATTGCGATCGTGTCGGGCATCGTTCGAAGCAGACTGTCTCGGCCTTCCATGTAACGGACGCCGTTCAGCACGGGGCCACCAAGGGTCAGGCTGCGCACTCCGGACCGACGTCGCAGGACGTACTCGAGCGCGACCACCGTCCCCCAGGAGTGCCCGTAGAGGTGGACCTCGCGCAAACCGAGAGATTCGCGCACGGCGGCGAGCTCATCGACATATCGATCGAGACGCCACAGCGTCGTGTCAGTGGGACGGTCGGAGCGACCCGCGCCGAGCTGATCGTAGAACACAACCGGTCGATCATCGGCGAGCGCCGCCAGAGGTTTGAGATATGTGCTTGGCACGCCGCCCCCGTGCACGACTAGCAGGGGAGTCCCGGTGCCGCCGCCCACCACGCGGTACCAGACTCGCCCCCCCGGCACGTGCAGAAAGCCTTCCCGGGAGACCATGGTTGATGGCCTGACCGTGCAGGCTACGACGGCCAGTGGAAGCAGGCTCAGGATTTTCACGACGTCCTCTCCTTACTGGATCGGGGGATCCCACACGGGGGCGATCAGTGCCTCGCGCCGCAGGTCGGGGATCCGATCGAGCAGTGCCAGTCCGCGCTCCCGCTCCGCTCCGCCGAGGGCCGCGTGCGCGGCAGCCAGACAGAGCAGCACGAGGCGCGACTGTGTCGTCGTCACACCAAAACGGCGATCTAACGCCGCGAGCCGGCGGCGCGCGGCACTCGAGTCACCCAGCCGGAGATCCACGATGATCTGCATGGTTGTGCCATATGCCGCCGCAGTCGGGACCGTCGTCAACGGACGCAACATGGCCGTGACGGTGTCGAGGTCGCGTCGAGTGCCCGGCCCGTCGCCCTGCGCCAAACGCGTGTGCAAACGCAGCGCAAAATCCCGCAGATCGTGCCGACCGAGGGTCATCGCGCTATCGATCATAGCTTCGGCTTCTCGGTACCGCCGTTGCCGCAGGTATGACAGGCTGAGGAGCCAGACCGTCGTCGTACGAGTGGGATCGAGAGCGAGAGCGTGCCGCAGGGCGGAGTCGCCCGCGGCCACTGGCCCTTGCCCAAAGAGGTAGCGCACGTCGAGCGCTCGCCCGTACTGATACCAGACCTCTGCGTCTCTCGGGGCGAGACGAGAAGCGTGAGCGAGGAGGTCGATCGATTCGCGGACACAGTCGGGAACGCCGACCGGGCAGACGAGCGAGATCACGCCCTGGAAGAACGTGGGGTCGAGACGGAACCCGATCTGCGATTCGTCTTGCGGTGGGTGAGGAATGAGCAGAAAGCCGCGCGCCAGCCAGCCATCCACGACGCTGGAATCGAGGGCGAGGGCACGGTCCGCCGCCGCGAGACCGCGGGCAACCAAGCTGTCCGTCGTAAGACCGGGATACGGCCAGGGCCAGTTCGCGTAGATGCCGTACACCAGTCCGACGCGTCCGTGGACCTCCGCAAACCCGGGGTCGAGGCGCAATGCTGCTTCGTACTCGTCCAATGCGCGACGTCCGTCGGCGACCCCGGCGCGTCGATTCAGGTAGAAGTTGCCGCGGAGGTAATGATCGTATGCCTCTGAATTGCGGGTCACGCTCGTCGTCAAGGCGCGCCGCTCTGCGGGTGCCAATCCGCCGACGACGCCTTCCGCAACCGCCTGCGCGATGCTGTCTTCCATAGAAAGGATGTCTGTCGCAGCACCGTCAAACGATCGGCCCCACACGCGGGCGCCGTTCATTGCGTTCGCCAGCTCCACGCTGACCCGCACGCGCGATCCAATGAGCTGCACGCTGCCGTTGACGAGATACGACACTCGGAGCACGCGGCCGATTTCCGCCGGGTCGGCCGTGTTGCCGCGAAACCGCTTCACGGCGGTGCGCGACTGGACCACAAGCCGCGAGACACCGCCCAAACGAGCGATGATTTCCTCGGTTAGACCATCGGCAACGTACGTCGCCGCGGAATCGGGAGAGAGATCGTCAAAATACAGAACAGCTACCCTGCCCTGTTCCCGCCCTCCCCTCCAAACCCCGCGGAGGCCGAGGACAGTAAGGACGACCGCGATCGCTACGATTGCCGTCCCAATGGCGACGCGACGGGTGCGACGCGGCGGCCCAGCCGGCCCACGCAGCGATCTCTCCAGTGCCTGACTGAACTCGTGCGCCGTCGTGAAGCGGTCGGCTGGCATCTTGGCCAGCGCGCGCTCGATGACGTCCTCGAGCGCGACCGGTACAGTGGGCCGCAAGGTTCGCAGCGACGGCACCGGGTCGAGCGTGTGGCGCGCGAGCACCGCTTGCGGCGTCGGACCTGTGAACGGCGGCTGCCCGCCGAGCATCTCGTAGACGACGCAGCCGAGGCTGTAGATGTCGCTGCGGGCGTCGATCACGCGTCCGGCGCGCGCCTGCTCCGGGCTCATGTAGGCCGGGGTGCCCACCGCCATCCCGGTCTCCGTGATACGGGCCGTGCCTGAGGCATCGACAGCGCGCGCGATGCCAAAATCCGCAACGAGCGCGCCGCCCCCAGAGCAAAGGATATTCTCGGGTTTGATGTCTCGATGGATAACGCCGTGGCTGTGCGCGTGACTGAGCGCACCCGCCACCTCTCGCGCGATCTGGATCGCTTCTTCGAGCGGGATTTGAGACTCGCGCGTCAAACGATCACGCAGCGAATCGCCTTCGACGTACGGCATCACGTACCAAAACAGCCCGTCGGCAGCGCCTGAATCGTGCAGCGGCAGAATATGAGGGTGCGAGAGCCCGGCAGCGGTTTCGATTTCCCGCAGAAAACGCTGGGTGCCGATATGCACAGCCAACTCGGGGCGGAGCACCTTGATGGCGACCGGCCGGCGATGCTTGAGGTCCTGGGCAAAATAGACAATGGCCATTCCGCCCCGCCCCAGCTCCCGCTCAACGGTGTAGTGGTCGGCCAGCACGGCCTGTAGTCGCGGCAGCGGGTCAGGCGAGGAGACCGAGGCCAGGCGATCCAGCGGACCGGGCCGGTCGGCGGCGCCAAGGAGAGACAGCACTTGCGATCGAAGCTCCGCGTCGTCCGTCGCCCGTTTCAGATAGGCTTCGCGCTCGGTGGGCGGCAACGCCAGCGCTTCGTCAAACAGCGCCTCGAGGCGTTCTCTGCGTTCGTTCTCCGGCACGTCGCGCTAACTCGACTCCGGACCCAGCTCGCGGTTCAACCACGCGCGCGCGAATGCCCAATCGCGCTTGACCGTGGCCTCGGACGCGCCCAGCGCTGCGGCCGTCTCCTCCACCGACAGGCCGGCGAAGCAGCGACATTCGACGACGCGCGCCTGCCGCTCACTCTCGGCCTCGAGGCGCGCGAGAGCGTCATCCACCGCGAGGAGATCATCGACGCGGTTGGGCAACACGCCCATCTCTTCATCCAGCGACACCGCACACAGGTCGCCGCCACGCTTGTCCCGCTTTTTCGCGCGCGCGTAATCGATCAGCACACGGCGCATGAGGCGTCCCGCCATCGCAAAGAAATGCGCGCGGTCACGCCATTGCACCTGACGGACGTTGATCAGCTTGAGGTAGGTCTCATGCACGAGGGCCGTCGTGTTGAGCGTATGACCACTGCGTTCGGCCACGAGATGGCGGTGCGCCACAGCCCGAAGTTGGTCGTACACGATCGGCACGAGCTCATCGAGCGCCTCGCGCTTTCCCTGCGACAGCTGGACAAGAAGTTGGGTGATTTCCGACGGTTGGCTGGTCTTCACGCCACCTTCGATGTCGGGAATCACCCAATCTTCAGTCCACAACCCCCCACAGCAAGTCTCGGCGGTGGCCGGCATTGCGTCCTCCCAGCGGCGGAAGGCGTGCCGACCAAAAGGCCGCTAGACATCGTCGATTTCATAGCCTTTCCTGGAATGCGTGAGAGAGTTTGTGCTATCGCGACGCAAACAAAAGCGCACAGCGCATACCGGAAGGAATCTCTATGAGGAGTGACTTCGAAAGTACGCATTAGTGCTACGCCGCGCGCTAAAAGTCATGATCCCGCGGCGTAGCACTCCCACTGCATCAATCCACAAATGCCCAGAGCAACTCGCGACTGTGGCGATCGAGCTCGGCGGGCGCACCGAGATGATACAAGTCACCGGCGAGATCCCGGATCAACAGTCCGCCGTGCGGCAAGCCCCGTGGCCAGTCATCGAGCCGCGTCTGGAACGTACGCGGACCCTGCCGAGTCTCGACCCGCCAGCGCCGGATCTCGACCTCCTCCTCGATCTCGAGCACCCGGGTCACCTCGAACACGAAACCGGCCACTGCGAGCGCGGCCTCCAGCGCGGCGCGGGAGCGGGCGTCCAGATCCGCCGGATCGCGCACGAACGCAAACTCTTCCTCATCCGCGTCGCGCAACGAAAAATGCCGGGTGGGCTCCGACCAGGGGAAGCAGCGCCTGACCGAAACCGCGCGCTCCTCCTCGCCTTTCATAGCCCAGAGTGAGCCGTCGGCCCGCCACTCGAGCGCAAAAGCTCGAGTGACGGTTGCCGATTTGCCCAGAGTCAGCGTCATGGCACCTCCTCTCTCAATAATCAATGATCAATGATCATTGGACATTGTTATTGAAGCTGCAGTTGCAGCTCGTACAAATGCCGGTACTTCCCATCTCGAATGTTCAACAGCTCGGCGTGCGTCCCGTGCTCGATCAACCGGCCATCCTCGATCACGAACAGCCGCGACGCCTTCCGCAGCGTCGACAACCGGTGCGCGATCGCGAACACGGTCCGCCCCGACACGAGCCGCTCGAGCGCCTGCTGGATCTCGCGCTCGGTCTCCGTGTCCACGCTGCTCGTCGCCTCGTCCAGAATGAGGATCCGAGGATCGTGCAGGATCGCCCGCGCAATCGAAACGCGCTGGCGCTCGCCGCCCGACAGCGTGTGCCCGCGCTCACCCACCACCGTGTCGTAGCCGTGCTGCAGCTTGGTGATGAAGTCGTGGGCATTCGCCGCCTGCGCCGCCGCGACCACGGCGGACAGAGGCGCGTCCGGCAGGCCGTACCGAATGTTCTCCACCACCGTTCCATGAAACAGGTACGGATCCTGGAGCACCATGCCGATCTGCCGGCGGAAGTGGCCCGTATCGAGGCGCCGGATGTCGACGCCGTCGATGCGAATCGCTCCCCCGGTCACGTCGTAGAAGCGCGCGATCAGGTTCACGATCGTCGTCTTGCCGCCGCCAGACGGCCCCACCAGTCCGATGAGCTCGCCTGGCGCAACGTCGAAACTCACGCCGCGCAGCACCTGACGCACGCCGTCGTACCCGAACGTCACGTGCTCGAACGTCACTCGGCCGTGCACCGGCTCGAGCCGCACCGGCTCCGCCGCGTCGCGGATCTCCGGCTCGGTGTCGAGCACCTCGAACACGCGGTGCGCCGACGTCGTCGCGCGGTTGATGGTCCGCGCCATCTGCCCAATCACGTCGATCGGCCCGAGGAACATCGTCGTGTAGAGCAGGAACGAGACGAACGTTCCCACCGGCAGTTGTGTGCCGTGCCCCAAGAGGCGCGGCACGGCGAACATCCACACCGTCACCGTCATCGCGTGCACGCCGAGGACAAGCAGCGGCCAGAACGTGGTCCACGAACGGTGGATGCGGTTGAACTCCGCCGTCACGTCTTCATTCCGCTCGCCGAAACGCTCGATCTCGCGATCTTCCTGATTGAACGCCTTGACTACGCGAATGCCCGGAATCGTGTCCGACAGCACGTCCGTCACGCGCGACCATTTGCGCCACGCCCGGATGAACAGCCGGCTGATGTCCTCGCCATGCCGGTAGATGAACCAGCAGAACACCGGCACCGGCAGCGTCATCACCAGACCCAGCCGCCAGTCGAGTGTGAGCAGGACCGCGCCCAGACCCGTCAACATCACGAGCGAGAGCGACACATCCACGACGCCGAACGCCAGGAACTCCCAGAGCCGGTCGGTATCGGCGGAGACGCGCGTGATCAGGCTGCCGGTTCGCTTGCGCGAGAAGAACGACAGGCTGAGCCGTTGGATGTGCTCGTACAGCTCGTCCCGCAGGTCGCGCGCGACCCATTCACCCAGGATCGCCATCAGCCGCAGCCGGATGTGCGCCGCGGCCTGCTTCACCAGGTACACGGCCGCCATCGCCGCTACGGCGATCCACGCGATCGTCCCCGCCCGCGCGAGCGGAAGGGTACCCGCCTGCGCCGGACGGATCACGCGGTCGATCAGGTAACCCGCCAGGTACGGCGGGATCAGGCTGACCAGCGTGATCACCGTGGCCGCAGCCATGCCGAGCGTCAGCTGCCGCTTGTACGGCTTGAGATAGCCGAGCAGGCGCCGAATCACGGCGGTCTGGCGGCCCGACACGAGCGCCTGCGCGTCGCGAATCGGCCGCGCCACGCTCTCGACGTACAGACGATCGGCGTCGCCGTCCGCGAGTGCACGCGCGTGACCCAGGATCTGCTCGTCGAGCACGAACCGGATGTTCTCGAATGCGCGGCGCTGCCGGTGCGTGTAGCGCAGGAGCGCCAGGGCCGGCTCGCCGGGCCTGCCGAGGATCGTGAGCGTGTTCGCGGACAGGCCGGGTGCTTCGCGAATCGCCTCGATGCGCGACCGTTCGACGCTGCGCACGTCCCAGTCTCCGGCCTCGCGCCGCGCAATCGCGACGTGCCGCGGCCCCAGCGCGAGCCAGGTTTCCGTGAGCTGGAGGCTCTGGTCGAGGTCGGCGAGCGCGTAGAGCTGGACCGGCTCGCCCTTCCAGGCGTGCTCGATCTCCCGTCGCAGCTCCGCTGGGAGTCGCGTCGGCTGTGAGGTGTAGCGCTCGATGATGTGGTCGTCGAGTTGTTGCAGCGTGCTCATGATCCTCTCCCCCTGACCCCCTCTCCTTTCAGGAGAGGGGGAACCCATAACAGAACGGCCCCCCAGGTCCCATGAAGCACCCGGAAGGCCGGATCACGGCACAGATAAGATCCGATCGACTTCTAGGGTGCTCCTCCACCTCCACCGGCGCCGGCAATGCCGGACGCAATACGCCCACGGGCGTCGGCAAATGGCGCGAGCAGGCACTTCGTGCCCGGCTTCGCCCACAGGCGACGCAGCATTGGCGTAACGGTGGATTGACGAATCATTTCAGTCCGAAGACTCTTTCTTTGGGTGGCTACGCGCAAACTAAGACGGCCTACGCGACCGGTCAAGCCGAAGATTCATTCAGCATCACGATCCTGCCCCGCGGCGGAATGCCCGGCTCGAGCTCCAGAATCCCGACACTCGGCGGAATCCCGAACCGCGGCGCCCCCGCTCCTCCGGGATTCATCACCGTGATCGTCTTGTCCACCAGCTCGAGCAGCGGGCGATGGCTATGCCCAAAGATGATGATCTCGGCGCTCGGAAACGCCTCATGGAGCTTGGCTGGAGTGGGGCTGCCGAACTGATCGCCGTGGGTGACCACGATCGAAAACCCGTCCAGCTCGACTTCGGCGATCTGCGGCAGCTGCTTCCGAAGATCGAACCCGTCGGTGTTGCCGTACACAGCCGTCACCGGGGCCAGCGCCCGCAGCTCCACCAGCAGGTCGCTCCGGCCAACATCGCCACCGTGCAGGATGTGATCGACTTCGCGAAAGATCTCGAACACCTGCGGCCGCAGCATGCCATGCGTGTCCGAGATGACGCCGAGTCTCACGGCGCGAGCCGACGAGTAACGTCCGCGGACCACGCCGCCTGCCTGTCCGACTGCAGCCCGTGGTTCGTCTCGGCATCGTACCGCTGCTGCTCGGCCTTCTCTTGGTCGATCAGTTGTTCCGCGAGGTGGGTGAGCTCCGAATCCGTCTTGCGGCAGGCGCCGCCGAGCGCGGCAAAGTAGCGGCGCATCCGGCGCGCGTGTACTTCGGCGAGATCGAAATGCGTCTGCTCGTGTCGCAACGCGGTGCGGCGCAGCACGGTGTCACGCAGCGCGATTGTCTTGACCCACGACTGCCTCGGTCGGAACGCGGCTACCACGCGGAAATCGAACGCGTCGCCTCGGCATTTCCACGCATAGAACAGCGCATAGGCCGTTTTCGCGACCTCAGCGCCAGCCCCTGGTGGCGGGCCGCGGAAATCGTTCCACGTGAGCCGCCTGGCCCGAGACCACGCGAAGGCGGAGTCCGCAGCCAGGTCGTCATGCAGCATGGCCTCCAATGTCGACGACGGCGCGGGCGGTGGCGGCGGTCGAACGACTACCGGCGTAGCCGACTTGGGGGGCGGCGCTCCGTGGCCACAACCCGCAAACGCGAGCAAGGAGCTCAGGACGTAGCAGCGCCTCGTCACCGCCCGGGTGTTGAAGCGACGGTCACGTAGAAGTTTTCGTCCACAGTCAATTCCGAAGCCTTGGGCGACGCGTCGAGCGTCTGCCATGCTTCTGTAGCCTTCAATAGCCGCGTGCCCAGGCCTGGAATGTTCACGCGCACCGGCATGTCGAATCCCGGCACGACATTCGACCAGCGATACGAGAGCGTGTTCCCCTCCACGCGGTACTCGAACGCTGGGATCTTGGTCGTGGTGAGATATTGCGCGAAGACTTTGCTCAGATCGATCCCGGACTCGCGACTGATATAGTCCTCCACCTGCTTGCCGGTGACGGTCTGGTGATAGAAGGTCTTCTGCAACCCGCGCAGGATGTCGCGCCACTTCGCGTCGTCATCGATGATCGCGCGGATCGTGTGCAGCATGTTCCCGCCCTTGGGGTACATGTCGCCCGACCCTTGTGCATTCACCCCGAACACCGGCACGATAGGACGGTCGTTCCGAATGCCCCGGCGCGCGCCGATCATGTACGCCGCGCCGGCCATCTTGCCCATCATGCATTCCGTGTAGATGCCTTCGGCATAGTTGGCAAAGCTCTCGTGCAACCACATGTCGGCGTGATCCTGCGCCGAGATGTTGTTGCCCCACCATTCGTGCGCGCTCTCGTGCACGATGATGAAATCCCACTGCAGGCCGAGTCCCGTGTACGAGAGATCGCGGCCCAGATAGCCGTTGAGGAAATGGTTGCCGTAGGCGACCGCGCTTTGATGCTCCATGCCCAGGTGCGGCGTCTCGATGAGCTTGTAGCCGTCGGCGTACCACGGATACGGACCGAACCAGTGCTCGAAGCACTTGAGCATGGGAATCACCTGCCTGAACTGCTTCCGCGCGGTGTCGGCATGGTAGTCGAGCGGCCAGAAATCGAGCGATAGGCGCCCTGCCTCGCCCTCGAGCGTGTCGCTGAAGTGCGTGTAGCCGCCGGCGTTGATCGTGACGTTGTAACTGTTGATCGGGCTCGTCACGAACCACTCGTACGTCGTGGTGCCGTCACCGTTCTTCGTCATGTTGCGGAGCCGGCCGTTCGAGACATCGACCAGCGGATCGGGCACAGTGATGGCCACACGCTGGCTATCCGGCTCATCCGCGAGATAGTCCTTCATCGGCCACCACACGCTGGCGCCGAGCCCTTCGTTGGCCGTCGCGATCCACTGCCGCCCCAGGCTGTCCTTGGGGAAGGTGAACCCGCCGTCCCAGGGCAGCCGGCGGCCGACGCGCGGCTTGCCGTGGTACCAGACCGTAATAGTCCCGGTGGAACCAGCGCGCGGCTGCGATTTGAGCGTCACAAAGAACGCGTTGCCGTCTCGCTTGTACGTGAGCTTCTTTCGATCCTGCGCGATGCTGTCGACCTGCATCGGCACCTGCAGGTCGATCTGCATTTCTCGCGCGGGCTGGAGCACGCGATAGGTGATCGCATTCCATCCGCTGATGGTGGAGTCGGCCGGATTCACGCGGGTGTGCAGATCGTAGAACTGCACGTCCCACCAGGCGCGCGCGGGGCCATTGGATCCGCGCAGCGTATCGGCGTGGGTGTAGTGCGTCGTGTCCTGCGCGCCGGCAAAGGCGAGCGGGCACGACAGAGTCATGAGCAACAGGATCGGGGTTTTGGTCATGGTCTCAGTAGTTGTTCGAATGGAATGTTGAGAATAGGATACCGCGCCCAGCCCTGAAAATCGAAGTGCCACCACTCACTCGGATTCACCGTGAAGCCCTCGCGCTCGAGCATGCGGCGCAACAAAGCGCGATGCCAGCGCTGCAAGGACGTGCCGCCGAGAAAATCGGCGTAGGCGCGGGAGGTCGCCTCGTCATACGTGGAGGGCATCTCGATGGGCGCGCCGGTCTTGAGATCATACAGCGTGATATCCACGGCGGCACCGCGGTTGTGCTTCGAACCCTTGGACGGATCGGCCACCAGCCAGCGCGATGCGGGCGGCGTCGCGTCCCAAAACACCTTGGTGATGTACCACGGCCGATAGGCATCGTGAATCAGCAGGCCATAGCCAAGCCCTCGCAACGCGGCGGATGCGCGTACGAGCGCGAGCGCGGCGGGACGTTGCAGGAACGCATGCGCGGACGAATAGAAGACGCTGCTCAGGAAATTGTTCGTCGTGGCATAGCGGATGTCGAGGTGGATCGTCGGGTCGAGACCCGCCGGTTCCACAAGGTCGGAAGGTACAAACGACCCGCTCTCGGCCGGTGGCGTGAGCGATCGGTCCTCAACCAACAGCTGCGCAACCGGGCGCACGGGCGAGATCCGCAACTGGCCGCCGTCGGCCGGTCCGAGTGATAGCCGCGACCACAGCGCGAGCACAGAGTCCGACTTGCCGGCGAGCGGGAGCGAGAGCGAGTCCACCCGCGCGAACAACGCGCCCTGATCCTCGTAGACGAAGATCGTGTCGGTGCCGCTCAGGTATGCGCCGATCCGGCTCCGCAGTGCGGCGGGCGGAGGCGGGGGTTTGGGAGGAAGCGAGTCGGCCAACTGAAGCAACAGGCCGAGCACCATGATCGACGCGCTCATGCCTGCACGAACACTCGCTCGCCCCTGAACTTCCGGCGTTGTGGATCCCACGGGAAGAAGATCACGACTCGAAACTCGACGTGCGCACCGGTCGCGGCGCGCGAGAGCCATGCCCCCCGCTGCGTTCCCGTCACCGTGGCCTCTTCGCACACGCCCTGTGGCCCGATCACGATCTGCTGTAGGTCAAAGTGGATATCGGGAATCGCACCGAGCAGGGTGAGGTAGAATTGCGTGGCGCCGGCGTGGCCCTCCCAGCGCGCGCCGGCCTCACCGACGACCTCGTACACGCAGTCGGGTGTGAGCGTCGCGATCAGCCCCGCGATATCGCGTTTGTCTTCGGCGATCGAGTGTGCCTTCCAGAGCTCCCGAATCTCACGGTACGACTCCGGAGTGACCTCGCGCGCGAGCAGCTCGCGAACTTCGCTCATCCCTGCCAGGGCTTGATCAACTGAATCCCGAGTCCCATGTGGTCGACAACGCGCTGCACGATGAAATCCACGAGCTGGCCGATCTCCTTTGGCCGCTGGTAAAACCCCGGCGCCGCGGGAAGTATGGTCGCGCCGGCCTCGGCCGCGAGCGTCATGTTGCGCAGATGAACGAGCGACAGCGGCGTCTCACGCGGCACGAGCACGAGCTTGCGCCGCTCCTTGAGCGTGACGTCGGCCGCGCGCTCGATCAGCGAGCGACTCGTGCCGTGTGCGATCGCGGCCATCGTTCCCATCGAGCAGGGGCAGACGACCATGCCTAGCGTCTGCACCGATCCCGACGCCGGCTCGGCGCCGCGATCGGTGTCGTTGAACGTGCGGATGCTGTGCCATTCGCCGCCCGTGGCCTTCTTGAGGGCGGTCTCGTCCTTGATACCGCACTCCTCGGCGAGCAGTCGCCAGCCGTGCGACGAGACGAGCAGCCACGTCGGCACCTGATGGTTGGCCAGCACTTCGAGCAGGCGGACGGCGTACGGCGCGCCGGAGGCACCGGTGATCGCCAACACCAGGGCCGAGGATGTCGCGGTCAGTGGCGCGGTCCTCTCCGACCGGTCACGATGATGATCT
>DATBFV010000071.1:0-8539 GCA_036558345.1 Gemmatimonadales bacterium
GCGGGAATTCAATGGAAAGATCTCGGTCTGATCGAGATTCACGAGGCGTTCGCATCGCAGGTGCTTTCGAACCTGCAGGGATTTGCGGCCAAGGGATGGGAGATCAACGAGGAGATCATCAACGTGATGGGCGGCTCGATCGCGATCGGGCATCCGTTTGGCGCGACGGGCGGCCGGCTCGTCACGACGCTCTCGAATGAGATGCGACGGCGCGACGTGCAGTTCGGCCTCATTTCCGTCTGTGCCCAGGGCGGAATGGGTTTTGCCATGGTGTTGGAGCGCCGCTAGTGGCCACGATCGCGCCGCCGTCGTCCCGCATCGCTCCCGCGGTCACGTGGGATGTGCAGGAGGGTGTCGCTGTTGTTCTCCTGGATCTGAAGGGCCAACCGGTCAACGTGATCTCGCGGGCGGTGAAGGACGAGTTCCTCGCCTGCTTCGCCGCGCTGGCTGACGACTCCCGCGTTCAGGCGGTCGCGTTCTTCTCGGGGAAGCCGGAAAACTTCATCGCCGGCGCCGACATCGAGGAGTTCGTGCAGCTCAAGTCGGCTGCCGAAGCGGAGCGGCTGTCGGCCGACGGCCAGGAAATGCTCGATCGCGTAGCCCGCTTTCCGAAGCCCGTCGCCGTCGGGATCAACGGCGCCTGTCTGGGCGGTGGCTTCGAATTCGCGCTGGCGTGCCAGTATCGCGTCGCGACCGACAGTCCCAAAACTCAGATTGGTTTGCCCGAAGTCCAGCTTGGCATCCTGCCGGCTGCCGGCGGTTGCCAGCGGCTCCCGCGACTGGTGGGCGCGCGGGCGGCGCTAGACATGATCCTCGCCGGGAAAAGTGAGCGCGCGGCGAAGGCGTTCCGTCTTGGCATGGTGGATGAGCTCGTCCCGCCGCCGATCTTGCGCGATGTGACGGTCGCAGCCGCGAAGCGCATGGCGGCAGGCTGGCGGCCCAGGCGCAAGCGGCTCGGGGGCTTCCTCGCCTTGTTGCTCGATGGCAACCCGCTCGGCCGTCGGCTGGTCTTTCGAGCCGCGCGCAAGCAGGTGCTCGCACGAACGGGCGGAAACTATCCCGCGCCGCTTGCCGCACTCGAGGCGGTCGAATACGGCCTGAAGCGCGGGATCAACGAGGGACTGAGGCGCGAGGCGCAGTTGTTCGGTCAGTTGGCGGTGACCGACGTGTCGCGCAAGCTCGTCCAGATTTTCTTCGCCACGAACCAGCTCAAGAAGGATCCCGGCGTTGCGAATGCTCCGCCGCCCGCTCGGGTGCAGCGCCTCGGTATCGTCGGATCGGGCTTCATGGGATCGGGGATCGCGGGCACGGCCGTCGCGCAGGCCGAAGTCGACGTGCGAATGAAGGACGCGGACTTGGCGCGCGTGTCGCAAGGCATCCTTGCGGCGCGTGCGATCCTCGATGACCGCCTGAAGCGCCGCCGTATCACACGGTATGAGTACGCGCGGCTCGTTGCGCTGCTCTCGGGCGGCGACACGTACGCCGGCTTCGGACGCGCCGAGCTGACGATCGAGGCCGTGTTCGAAGACCTGGGCGTGAAACAACAGGTCTTGCGCGAGGTCGAGGCGGTGTTGCCGGCCGATGGCGTGTTTGCCTCGAACACCTCGACGATTCCGATCACGCGCATTGCCGAAGCTGCGCGATCGCCCGAGCGCGTGATCGGGATGCATTTCTTCTCGCCGGTCGCCAAGATGCCGCTGCTCGAGGTGATCCCAGGCGCGCGCAGCGAGCCCCAGACGGTGAGCACCGCGGTCGCGTTCGGCAGGCGCCTGGGCAAGACGGTCATCGTCGTCCGCGACAGCCCCGGCTTCTGGGTTAACCGGATTTTGGCGCCATACGGCAATGAGATCGGCCATCTGCTCGCCGAGGGTGCATCGATCGAAGACATCGACAGCCTGGCGGTGCGCTTTGGCTTTCCTGTTGGACCGGTGACGCTGCTCGATGAAGTCGGCCTGGATGTCGCGGTCAAGGTCGCAGGCGTGATGCAGGAAGCCTATGGCGACCACATCATTCCGCCGACGGAAGGCCCCGGTATCACCGCGCTCGTGAAAGCAGGGCGTTTGGGCCGCAAGTCAGGACGCGGGTTTTACATCTATAAAGGCGGCAAGAAGCGCGGCGTGGATCAGAGCGTGTACGAGCTGCTCGGCGTCCATCCCAACGGCGGCCCGAGGCCAGCGGAGGTCCTGCAGCGGCTCGTGCTGCCGATGGTCAATGAGGCGGCGCGCGCGCTGGGTGAGGGCGTCGTGCGAAGCCCGCGGGACGGTGATATCGGCGCCATTTTCGGATTCGGCTTCCCGCCGTTCCGCGGCGGACCGCTCCGGTATGCCGACGATCTCGGGGCCGAGCGGATCGTGACCGATCTGGAGCGCCTGGCGGAGCGGCACGGCGCGCGGTTCGCGCCGGCGGACGTGCTGCGGGAGCAGGCCCGCGACGGAACGACATTCTACACCTGATGCTGCGCGCCGTCTTCCTGTGGTTGAGCGAACAGTCGCGCATCTTTGGCTTCGTACGGAGAAACGGACTCGCCCGCAAACTGGCCTCGCGATTCGTTGCCGGCGAGACGATCGACGAAGCGATCACGACGGTCCGCGACCTGAACGGCAGCAACTTGTCAGCGTCCCTCGATCTGCTCGGTGAATCGGTGCTGCATGCTGAGGAAGCACAGCGCGCCTGCCGCACGTATCTCGACCTGCTCGATCGTATTCACGCTGCCCAAGCCAACGCCAACGTCTCGGTCAAGCTCACACAGGTGGGTCTCGATATCGATGAGAAGCTGTGCATCGACAACTTGCGAGCGGTCATCGGCAAGGCAAAGCAGCAGCAGTCGTTTGTCCGCATCGACATGGAGCAGTCGAGCTATACGGCCAAGACTCTGCAGCTGTTCAAGGACGTGTTCTATCCCGAGTTCGGCAACGCGGTGGGCGTCGTACTGCAGTCCTATCTGCGGCGCACCGCCGCGGACGTAGACGACATGATCCAGTTGGGCGCGCGCGTCCGGCTTTGCAAGGGCGCGTACAAGGAGCCCGAGGACGTTGCTTTTCCAGAGAAGCGGGACGTCGACGCCAACTACATCGCGTGCATGGAACGATTGCTGGAGCGCGGCAACTACCCCGGGATTGCGACGCATGACGTCGACATCATCGAACACGCACGGGCGTTCACCAAGCAGAAAGGCATTGCGAGCGCGCGCTTCGAATTCCAGATGCTGTATGGAGTGCGTCGCGATCTCCAGTACCGGCTGCGCCGCGAAGGCTACAACATGCGCACCTACGTCCCGTTCGGGACGCACTGGTACCCGTATTTGATGCGCCGCCTCGCCGAACGCCCCGCGAACATTGCCTTCGTGACAACGAATATCCTCAGAGAGTGGACGACACGACGTTAGGTGGATACCAGCAAGTGCACGGCCGTCCACCGGCATTCGGTGCGGCGGACGGCCAGGCGTACTCCGTCGATACGTTCGCCGACGATGCGAGCAGCGACGGTCGCTATGGTGCCGCGCTGCTGTTCGTGCGGTGGGGTGACACTTCACCGGTCGGTCACCTCGAGACCGACTACCTCGCCTTTGGATCCACCCCCGACGAGGCGCTGGCGTCCGTCCTGGCGCTCACGCTGGAGCAGGTGAAGGCGCATCTCGACCAATGCGTGGCGCGCGCTCGGGGGCGGGCGTGAGCGCCACTAGCGGCGTCGTGCTCGCGCGCACGGCAGGCGGCTATCGCGTTCACACGGATGAGGGCGAGATCACGGTTACACTGCGCGGCAAGCTCAAGTACCAGGACACCGATCGTGTCGTCCCGGGCGACGTTGTGGTGCTCGACGGGCCAACGATCGCCGATATCAGGCCCCGACGCTCGGTGCTGGCGCGTCGCGAGCCGGGGTCAGGGCAACGCCGCTCACAACCGGTCGCGGCGAACGTCGACCAGGTCATCGTTGTCACCTCGGCCAAGGATCCCGAGGCCAATCCGCGGATGATAGACCGGATCCTCGTCATCGCCGAGGCGAACGGGCTGCCGGCAGCGATTGTCGTCAACAAGCATGAACTCGATCCCGATGTCGCGGAGGCACTGCGCCGGCGGTTCGGACCGGCGGAGTATCAGGTGCTGCCGACGTCGGTGAAGGCGGACGAAGGGCTGTCGGCATTACGGGACCTGCTGCGCGGTCGGCACTCAGTGTTCACCGGCGCCTCCGGCGCCGGCAAGTCCAGTCTTCTCAACGCGCTCGAACCGGGGCTCAAGCTGCGCGTGGGCGCGATCAGCGAGAAATGGCGCACCGGCAAGCACACCACCACCGCCGCGGAGCTCGTGCCGGTAGCGGGTGTGGGCTACGTCGTGGACACGCCGGGGCTGCGCGAAGTGGGCGCCTGGGGCATCGATCCGAATGCACTCGGAGGGTGCTTCCCGGAGTTCCGGCCCTATCTCGATCAATGTCGCTTCGACAACTGCCGCCATCTGGCCGAGCCTGGGTGCGCCGTTCGGGCAGCACCCCCCGGCGCAATTGATCCCGATCGATTGCTGTCGTACGAGCGGATCTACGAAGAAGTCAGCGAGCCTTCCTGGTCCAGCGGTCGGCGTCGCGGGAGGTGACCTTGGCCATCATCCGCGTGAACGCTTCGTCGAGATCGATCTGCTGCGAATTCGCGATGCAGATTACGACAAACAGGATGTCGGCCAGCTCCATTGCGATCGATCCGGCCGGCTCGTCGGCCTTCTTTTTCTTTGGACCGAACTCGTGATTGACTTCGCGGGCCAACTCGCCCACTTCCTCGGCGAGCCGGGCCACGTTCACGAGCGGCGAGAAGTAGCCCTGGTCGAATTGTCCGACCCACCGGTCGACGGCTGTTTGCGCTTCGCGAAGACTCATGGCTGACCTCGTCGCGCCCTTTCAGGGTGAGCGGTACGCCGCTGTTGGTCGGCTCAGCTTCTTGATCGCGCCGCCATACGACGTGATCGATCCAGCGGAGCGGGCACGGTATGCGGCACTCGATCCGGACAATATCGTCCACGTCATGTTGCCGGAAGCGCCGCCCGGCAGGCCGGAAGAGGAGCGCTATCGGGTGGCTGCGGCGCTGCTGACGCGGTGGCGACAGAGTGGTGTGCTTGGGCGGGATCCGCGGCCGGCCTTGTACGTCTTGGCGCAGGATTTCGCGCTGCCCACGGGTGAGCGGCTCACCCGCCGTGGGGTATTCGCGGCTGTGGCGGCGGAAGGGTACGAGCCGCGCCGCATTCGCCCGCACGAGCACACACATGCGGGCCCCAAGGCCGACCGCCTGGCCTTGATGCAGGCGACCGCCACCAACATTGAGTCGATCTTCCTACTCGCGCCGGACGCCGATCGCACACTCGCGAATGCGATTGCCCGCGCGTCCGACGGCAAGCCCGACGCAACGGCCGAATTGAACGGAGTCGGCATCCGTCTGTGGATCGTGCGCGACCCGTCCCGCTTCCCTCTCCCCCCGGCACCGTTGTACATCGCCGACGGCCATCACCGCTACGAGACGGCGAGCGCCTATGCGCTCGAGAATCCCGCCGCCGATCGCGTGCTGGCGCTGATCGTATCGGCGCGTGATCCGGGGCTCGCCGTCCTGCCCACGCATCGCGTGATCTTTGGTCCCGATCGGGATCTCGAACGGTTGCTGCCCCGTTGGCGCGACTGGTTCGATGTCCAGCCGCTCGCGGCGGGCCGCGATCCGGTCGCCACGCTCGCCACGCTGGGGCGCGATCGGACCGCATGTATCGTCGCCGACCGCGCTCGCACGCTGGTGTTGCTGCTCAAGCCGGGTGCGTTGCCCGACCAGCTGCCGGGTCTGGTCCAGAGCCAGGCCGTGCGCGATCTCGATGTCGCGCGCATCGAGTCGCTCGTCGTCAAGGAGGTCGTCGTCGCCGGCACCTCAACGCCCATCGTGCGATACGTCCCCAATGCCAAGGACGCGCTCGACATGGTGCAGCATGGGGGAGCGGCGGTGACGGTACTGCTCAATCCGACCAAAGTGGAGCAAGTCTTCGCAGTAGCGGACGGGGGCGACGTCATGCCGCCGAAATCCACCTACTTCATTCCAAAGGTGCCGAGCGGACTAGTCTTGCGGCCCTTGTCGTAACGCCGCGATCAGCGCTTTGCAGAACTGCGGCAGGTCGGCGGGGGTGCGTGACGAAATGAGATTGCCGTCCACCACGACGGCGCTGTCCTCCCACACGACGCCGGCATTTTCCATGTCGTCTTTGATCGCGCGAACGCTGGTGGCGTGTTTCCCTTTGAGAATCTTAGCCGAGATCGGCACCCAGCCGGCATGGCAGATGAACGCGACCGGCTTCCCCGCCTGGAAGATCTCGCGTGTGAGACGCAGCACCTTGTCGGACCGCCGCAGTTGATCGGGCGCGAATCCACCTGGAATCACGAGCCCGTCGAAGTCTGCCGCGTCGACGTGATCGACATTGGTGTCGACGGTGACGGGGTAGCCGCGCTTGCCGGGGTAGGTCTGCTCGCCCATTCCTGCAACGGTCGTGCTGGCGCCTTCCTCTTCGAGCCGGATCTTGGGATACCACAGCTCCAGATCCTCGTAGAGTGGCGCCGCGAAAAACAGAACGCGCTTGCCTTTGAGAGACATGGCCGGAACCTATATCTTTGGCGGCGATGAGTCCACGTCCTCGACAGCAAATTCTCGACAACCTTGAAGCGGTGTACCGCGAGGCCTACGATCGCGCCAAGAAGGCCGGCGACGAGCGCCGTATGTCGGACCTCGATGCTGCCTATCAGCGCGAACAGCTGTTGTTAGAAGTTTTGCTCGACATCCGCGATGGATTGGGAGCTTCGAAGCCCACGCCCAAGCCACCCGAGAGCGGCACCAACCCCATCGCGGCACTCGATACCATTCGTCGTATCACCAAACTCCGCTAAGGAGACTATTGTGCGTCATACGGCGTGCGTCGTCGCGCTTTCCCTTATCACGGCATGTGGCTCCAGCGCGGACATCGTCATCGAGGGCGGCCCTGTCTGGACCGGCCTCTCGACGGGGCGTGGTCAACCCGGTGCCGTCGCGATCGGCGGCGGCAAGATCCTGGCCGTCGGCGACTCGGCGCAGATAGCTCGCTACATCGGATCCAAGACGCAGGTGCTTCAGGCCCGCGGCGGCTTGATCATGCCCGGGTTCGTAGATGGCCACACCCATTTTGTCGACGGCGGCTTTCAGCTCGCCTCCATCGACCTCCGGAATGCCGCCTCGCCTCAGGAATTCGTGCGACGTATCAAGGAGTATGCCGCACGCTTGAAACCGGGCGAGTGGATCCTCGGCGGCGACTGGGATCATACCCTCTGGCGCGGCGCGCCACTGCCGCACCACGAATGGATCGATTCGGTCACTCCGAATAATCCCGTCTTCCTCAGTCGGCTCGACGGCCACATGGCCTTGGCCAACGCGGCCGCCATGCGCGCCGCGAACGTCACGCGCACTACCCGCGATCCCGCCGGAGGCGAGATGCCGCGGGATGCACACGGTGAGCCGATTGGGATCTTCAAGGACAATGCCGAGGGCTTGATCGACACGGCCATCCCGATGCCGACGGCCGAGCAGGAAGACTCGGCGGTGGCGCGCGCGCTCACGTATGCCGCATCGCTCGGCGTCACGGCGACGTCGAACATGTCGGCGTCCTGGGCGAATCTCGCTGCATACAAACGCATGGAACGCGCCGGCCGCATGACCGCGCGCGTGTTCCTGTATCTGCCCATCGACGGTTGGAAAGCAGTCGCCGAGAGCGTGAGCCATGGCGCGGGAGACGATTGGGTGCGCATTAACGGCGTCAAAGGCTACATGGATGGCTCCGCCGGTTCGCGCACGGCGTATTTCTTCGAGCCGTTCTCCGATTCGGCGGGCTACCGCGGGCTGATGCGGCAGCCCGAAGAGCAGATGCGGGCCTGGGTCGGCGCGGCCGATTCCGCGGGGCTGCAGATTGCCGTGCATGCCATCGGTGATCGCGCCAACGCAATCATTCTCGCGATCTACGACAGCGTCACGCACGCGCATGGCGCGCGCGACCGGCGGTTCCGTGTGGAGCACGCGCAGCATCTGCGGCCGCAAGAAATCCCGCTTTTCGGGCAGCGCCACATCGTCGCCTCGATGCAGCCCTACCACGCGATCGACGATGGCCGCTGGGTCGAACAGCGGATCGGCCCGGAGCGGATCAAGACCACGTATGCGTTTCGCACATTGCTCGATACGGATGCGCCCCTCGCCTTCGGTTCGGACTGGACCGTCGCCTCTCTGAATCCGATGATGGGCGTTTACGCCGCGGTCACACGCCGGACACTCGATGACAAGAACCCCGGCGGCTGGGTGCCGGAGCAGAAGATCAGCGTCGGTGAAGCGCTCCGTGCATACACCTACAGCAACGCCTGGGCGACGTTCAACGAGCAGAAATGGGGCACGCTCGCCGCCGGTCGGTTTGCCGACGTCGTCGTGCTCGATCACGATCCCTTTGCCGTGGCGCCGGAATCGCTCGGCACGATCAAACCGCGCTACACAATCGCGGGTGGTAAGGTGGTGTATAGC
>DATBFV010000072.1:0-12074 GCA_036558345.1 Gemmatimonadales bacterium
CGCGCCGGCACGCCCGAGATCGCGCTGCGCAACGTGGTCATCGTGCTGCTCGTCGCGCTGCTCCTCAAGAACATCACGCAGTATCTGTCCGCGCTGGGCCAGGTGTCGATTCAAGAGGGCGTCGTGCGCGATCTCCGGGTGCGACTGTTCGACCACCTGCAGCGGCTGCCGCTCGGCTACTTCCAGCGCACCCGCGCGGGCCAGACGATCGCGCGCGTCATCAGCGACACCGACCAGGTGAAAACGGCGGTGAGCGCCGCGCTGGCGTCGCTGCTCCAGAACGTCGTCGTCATCATCGTATACGTCGTCATCCTGTTCGGCTTGTCGGTGAAGCTCACGTTGCTGTCGCTCCTGCTCGCGCCCGTGCTCCTGCTCATCATTCGTCCGATGATCAACCGGCTGCGGCGCCGTTCGCGCGAGCTGGCGACCGAGCGTGGTGAAGTGACGAGCCACGTCGGCGAGATGATCGCATCGGCCAAGCTCGTGCGCGCCTACGTCGCCGAAACGTTCGAGCTGGACCGGTTTCGCGAGCTGGCGGAGCGCTATCGCAAGCGCGTGCTCCGTGCGCAGCGCTACTCGAGTCTCACGAGCCCCGTGAGCGAGGTGTTCGGCGGGGTGATGATCGTCCTGATCCTGGTCGTCGGAACGCGACTCGCGCTCGGCACCGGCGCCACACTCGAGCCGGCGGTGCTGATCACGTTTCTCGCCGTGAGCTTGCGGCTGATGTCGCCGATCAAATCGGTCTCGAATTATCCGACGATCATGGCGTCCGCCGTGGCGTCGGCGGAGCGGGTGTTCGAAGTGCTCGACCTCCCGCCGGCCGAGGGCGACCGGGCCGGCGAGACGACAGCGGAGTTCAGCGACCGCATCGAGTTCCGCGGCGTGTCATTCGAGTACGAGGCTTCCGAGCCCGTACTGCGCGATGTGGATCTCGAGGTGCAGCGCGGGCAGATCGTGGCCATCGTCGGGCCGTCGGGCGCCGGCAAAACGACGCTCGTCGACCTGTTGCCGCGGTTCTACGAGCCGACGCGCGGCGCGATCCTGATGGATGGCGTCCCCCTCACCAACTACACGCGCACGTCGCTCCGGAAGTTGATGGGCATCGTCTCGCAGGAGACCGTGCTGCTCAACGACTCCGTGCTCGCCAACATCGCTTACGGTTTGAAGGATGTCCCGCTCGAACAGGTCCGGGCCGTGGCGCGCGCCGCCAATGCCGACGAGTTCATCATGCGCCTGCCCGAGGGCTACGCCACGGTGCTGGGTGAGCGCGGCACGCGCCTCAGCGGCGGGCAGCGCCAGCGCATCGCGATCGCCCGCGCGCTGCTGCGCGATCCACCGATTCTCATCCTCGACGAGGCGACGAGCGCGCTCGACACCGAATCGGAGCGACTCGTGCAGGAGGCGATCGATCGCCTGATGGCGCGCCGCACCGTGTTCGTGATCGCGCACCGTCTCGCCACGGTGCAGCACGCCGATTTCATCGTCGTGCTGGCCGAAGGTCGGATCGTCGAACACGGTAGCCACACGAACCTGCTCGCCGCCGACGGGCTGTACCGCCGGCTGTACAACCTTCAGTTCCGGAGCTGACGTGCTGTCCGCGTTCACCCTGGTGCGCAACGCCGTCAAAATCGATTTCCCCATCGTCCCGGCCATTCGGTCGGTACTCGAGGTCTGCGACGAAGTGGTCGTGAACGTCGGAAAGTCCGAGGACGAGACGCGCGACCTCGTGGCGTCGGTCAACGACCCGCGCGTGCGTATCCTCGACACCGTGTGGGATTTCTCGATCGGCAATCGCATGATTTCCGCCGAGACCCAGCGGGCCATGGACGCGTGCCGCGGCTCCTGGGGCATCTACATTCAGGCCGACGAAGTCTTGCATGAGCGCGGCGCGCACATTCTCAAGGAAAAAGTCGCCGAGTGGGACAAGGACCAGCGCGTCGAAGGCCTGCTCGTGAAGTACTTGCACTTCTACGGCGGGTTCGACCACATCGCCACCAATCGGCGCTGGTATCGCCGCGAAGTGCGCTGCATCCGCCTCGGCAAGGACATCCGGCCGTACCACGGCGCGCAAGGATTTCGCGTCGGACCCGAGGAGCGGAGGATCCGCGCGCGCGCCACGGACGCCGAGATGTTTCACTACGGCTGGGCCCGCCCCGCGAAGGCGATCAAGGAAAAGCGGACCATCTCGCAGACGATCTATCCGTGGGCCAAAAAGCGTCTGGAGAATGAGCTGCAGGCAGACAACCATCTCGAATGGATTCCGCTGCTGCAGCCGTTTACGGGAACGCATCCACGCGCGGCCGCGGAATGGATCGCGCCACGCGCGCACGATCCCGACCGCGTGGTCGGGCCGCGCGCGTTCAAGGTCGAGCATGTGCGCCTGTACATTTCCGACTGGATCGAGCGGGTGACGGGAGCGCGGGTCTTCGAGTATCGCAACTACGAAATCGTCTAGACTACTTCAGCTCACCCTGCTGCAACATCTGGTTGTACAGCCGCACGTAGGACTCCGCCATCGCCACGTGGCTGAATTGTCGCTCCGCGCGCTCACGGCACGCGCGGGGATCGAGCGTGGTGACTTTTTCGGATGCGCTGATCAGCTCCTCCAACGTATCGCGCAGCACACCCACGGCCGGTGTCACGATTTCTGGGAGCGCGCCGCGGCGCGTGCCGACGACCGGCGTCCCGGAGAACAGCGCCTCGATCGTCGGCAGGCCGAACGGCTCGTCCCACTGCGCGGGCATCCATAAACACCGCGCGCGCGCGAGCAGCACCGCCTTGCGCTTGCCGCCGACCTCACCGACGTACTTGACCGATCCCGTGAAGCTGGGCCGCCAACCGCCCGCGATGATGAGCCGCCGGCCGGTCCGCTTCGCCGCCTCGACGGCCCAGTGATAGCCGCGATCGCTGTGCAGTTTCCCCAGGAACAGATCCCACTGCTCCTTGCGTGCCCGGAAGATGTATTCGCCCGGGTCGAGGCCGTTGTAGACGAACACCGTGCTGCCGTGTCGCCTGGCGTGATCGCGTGAGAGAAAAATGGTATTGGGGGGGAGCGGGCTGTCGGGTTTCCAGTTGCCATGCAGCGTCTGCACGAAGGGTACGCCTTTGGGACCCTGTTTGATCTGATAATGCGCGTGCAGGATGTCCGCGTTGTCGGGGATGAATCGCCTCAGGTCGGCGTTGGAGTCCTTGAGAATGCGCGGCGCGACTTCGACGATCTTGGACGCCTCCGGGACTTTCGTCCCGGGTTGCGCGAGGATCGTCACGCGATGGCCCAGCGCGGCAAGTCCGCGCACGAGTGCGACGACCACGCGTTGCGGGCCACCATAGCCTTCGACTGGGAGCCGGTGATGGGAGGCGACTACGACGTGCATGGGCGTTCCAGTATAACTAGCTTCGGGAGCGGATGAACATTCTTCTGGTCAACGATCATGTATCGGGCGGGATCGGGCGCTACGTGCGCAATCTGCACGCCGAGCTACGGGCTTTGTATCCCGAGCGCGCCGTGGACGTCTTGCTCCAAAGTGTGCCACGCAGCGCCGCCCTGAACGGCTGGATGACCGGACAGCGGAGCGGGGGGAGCGGGGGGAGCGGGGGGGGCGGGGGGGGCGCCGCGATCACGATTCAGCGGCGGCCCTGGTGGCAGAAACAGTCCGGCTATGGAACGCTGTACCAGCTCGCCTCCCGCTACTACTACCCGCGGAAGATCCCGCAGGGCTACGCCCTCTATCACGTCACGAGCCAGATGATGGGCGCGAGCGTTCGGCACGTTGGTCGTGCCGTCGTGACCGTGCAGGACCTCGTCGCATTCCGCTACCCGCGCAACCATCCGTGGATTTCTACGCGGATTCGCGCCGGACATTTCGATGCGCTGCGGCGCGCCGCGGCGATCATTTTCCCGTCGGAGTTTTCGCGCAAGGATTTCTTGGCGCGCTTCGAGTACCCGGAACAGGACACATTCGTCGTCCCATTGGGTGCCGGTGATCCATTTCGCCCCGCGTACCGGGCGCACGCCCGCGCGACGCTGAAACTCCCGCCGGACCTGCCGCTCTTGCTGCACGTGGGGAGCGAAGAGCCGCGCAAGAACGTCGAGACGCTGCTCCGTGCCCTCCCGCGCGTGGCTACGGCCGTGCCGGATGTACAGCTCGTCCGCATCGGAGGCCGCAGTCATCGCGCGACCCGACTGATCCGGCGCCTGGGCCTGGGCGGAGCCGTCCGCTATGTGCACGATGTTCCGGATGACATCCTCGCGCTGTGGTACGCCGCAGCCGACGTGTTCGTGTTCCCCTCGTTGCTCGAGGGCTACGGCCTACCGGTGCTCGAAGCGCTCCGCTGCGGTTGCCCCGTGATTGCGGCGAACACGAGCTCGATCCCGGAAATCACGGGAGGCAGCGACGCGGCGGTGCTCCTGGACGACTCACGTGATGTCGATGCGCTGGCGGCTCTGATCGAGCGAGTCCTGGGGGATCCCGCTCAGCGGGCGCAGCTCCGCGCGCGAGGTCTTAAGCGCGCGGACGCCTTGAGCTGGCGCAACACGGCGGAGCAGACGGCCGCGGTCTACGATCACGCGCTCGCGGGAAAGTCGCGATGAGGGCCATCATCACCGCCGCGGGACGGGGCAGTCGTCTGTCCGATACATCGGAGGACACTCCCAAAACGCTGCTGAGGTTCGGGCGCGGCACGCTTCTTTCGGAAATCATGGGCAACTTCGCGGCCGTCAATGTCTCGGAGTTCATCGTGGTCGTCGGATTTCGCGGGGACGCCATCATCGACTACCTGCGCGCGAACGACAACTTCGGCTACGGCATGACAGTGGTGGAAAACCGGGAATGGCAGCGAGGGAACGGGATTTCCGTGCACATGGCGGGCACCGCGCTACAGCCCGGCGAAGAGGACGTGCTGCTCTCGATGTCAGACCATCTGGTCGCGCCCGACGCGCTGCGCGCGATGACCGCCGCGCCGCTCGGTCGTAACAGCCTGCTCGTAGACTCCCGCATCGAGCACATCCATGACCTGGACGATGCCACCAAGGTGTGGGTCACACGGGGCCGGATCACGCAGATCGGCAAAGAGCTGACGAAGTTCAACGCCGTCGACTGCGGCGTGTTTCGATTGACGCGCCGCTATTTCGACGCGATGGGCCGCCAGATCGGCCGGGGGAAGGACAGCATCACCGAAGGAGTCCGAGAGTTGATCGCCGCGAACGATTTCGACGCCGTGCCGATCCCGGCGTCGAGTCACTGGATCGATATCGATACGCCGGCGGCTTACGAGTACGCGACGGCGAACCTCAGCACGTTTTCCGCAGACGGCAGGCGATAATCACGAATGAAGCGGCGCCGGCTGCTTTTCAAGATCGGATTTGTCTACCACAAGGCGGCGTTCGATCCGGTCATCGACCTGTTTCGGCAGGATGACCGTTATGACGTCTTCTTTGCCTTGGATGAGGAACGGGTCCGCCGCTTCTTCATCACCTTCCGGTACCGTCCGCCGATCGTGGATCAATGGGCTCGCGAGGGCTACCGCTTCACAGAGGAGAAGAGCGGGTTCGATGTCGTGATCGCGGGGGACACAGTCCGTGACGCACCGGCCTACGGTGGGGCGCTCCTGTGCTTCCTGAATCACGGCACCGGCATCAAGAACATCCTGTACCGCAACCTCTCCCATAATCTCGACACGCGGTACGAGATCTTTGTCGAAGGCCGCTACCGCATGGAGCGGATTGCCGAATCGGGCTTTCAGGGCAAGAGCGCGGTGCACCTGATCGGGCTGCCCAAGCTCGACTGGTACTTCCAGGGCCGGTATCAGGACCGCGCGGGTTTGCTGCGACGGTGGGGCCTCGACCCCGATCGCCCGACGGTGTTGTTTGCGCCGACGTACAAGCCCACCTGCATGTACGACGTGCAGGACGCGATCTTCACCGCGACCGAGCAGCGCTGCAACCTGATCATCAAGCTCCATCACTACAGTTGGATGGGAAAGTACGCGCCGCACCGGCAACATCGGATCTTCGAGCGCCGCGTGAAGCACTACCCACACAGCGTTCTGCTGCCGCCCAGCGAGTACAACATCGTGCCCTACATGGCAGCCGCCGACACGCTGCTCAGCGAGGCGTCCAGCACTGTCTTCGATTTCCTCGCGCTGGGCAAGACCGGCGTCATCTACGACCTTCCGCCGCTCTTCCACAGCGATGGCCAGCCCCTCCTCACCGACGACAACCGCGAATTTCTGAAAGACGCCTTTGTGCACGTGGGATCACCCGACCGATTGGGTGAGGCGATCGAGCAGGCGTTGCATCCCACGGCCGCTATGCGGGCGGCCGCCGATGCGCAACGCGACTACTACTTTTACGGCCTGGACGGGCGGGCCAGCCAGCGAATGAAGGACAAGATCGAGGACCTGTTGCTCGCGGAACGAGGCTTTCGTTAACATTCGAGGCGATGCCGCCTCCTCAGCCCCCCCCGCCCGCCCCGCCCGCCCCGCCCGCCGCGACCGCCGCGACCGCCCCGGTACTTAAGACATTTCTCCTGACCGGTGAATTTCCGCCCATGCAGACCGGCATCGCCCGGATGATGGGTGAGGTCACGCGCCGCTACCCTCGTGGCGAGCTGCTCGTCTCGACGGGCCAACACCGCGATTCGCTCGATTCCGACGTGCGCTTCTCCGGCGCGGTCGTCGACCGCTTGCCGCTGCCCAGCAGAGCGCTGCGCAATCTTGCAGGCCTTCTGTTCTGGTCGCGTCGGGTGGCCTCGCTCGCGCGGCAGCACAAGCCGCGCTTCGCGTGGTGTGACTCGATCCGCCCCTGCACATATCCGGCGAAGTGGATGCACGAGCGCGTCGGCACGAAATACGGCGTCTTCGTGCACGGCGGCGACCTGCTCAAAGAGCTGCACGCCATCCATCATTCCCGCTTCGCGCGCAAAACGGCAAAGGCGCTGTTCGGTTCCGCGGTCGCGGTGGTGGCGAACAGCCAATGGACGCGCGAGCAGGCGCAGACGGTGCTGCGCGAGCTCGGACTCGATCCGCTCGCCGAGACGGTGCGGCTCGTACCGCTCGGCACCGATCCCGAGCAGTTCCGTCCGGGAATCGACACCCGTGCGGTGCGCGAGCGCTACGGCTTGAACGGCGGGTCCTGGGTGCTCACGGTCGCTCGACTCGAGCCGTACAAAGGGGTCGACACGGCGCTCAGGGCGGTGGCACAGTGCCGCAGCGACGGTATCGACGTGAACTATCTCGTCGTGGGCAGCGGCAAGAAACGCAAAGAGTACCAGAAGCTCGCCGAAGAGCTGAACATCGCCGACCACGTGCGGTTCGTGGGGAATGTGCCCGAGGCCGAGCTCCCCGCGGTATACAACACGGCCAACGTCTATGTCGGCGTGTCCCGTCGCGCCGACGGATCGCGTGTCGAAGGCTTCGGCGTCGCGCTCGCCGAGGCGAGCGCATGCGGGTTGCCGGTGATTGCGGGCCAGTCCGGCGGCCTCGCGGAAGCGGTGCGCGACGGCGAGACGGGACTCGTCGTGAATCCCGACGACTCCGAGTCCGTGGCGACGGCACTGAAGCGTCTGCTTGGGGATCAATTGCTCGCGCGCCGGCTCGGACAGTCCGGCCGCAAGGCGGTAGAGACCTACTACAACTGGGATCGTGTGATTCGTGATCTGCGGGAGATCGAGTCCCAGCTGTCGTCCTGACTACCCAGACTTCATCATTTCTCGTTTCTGATCCGCCGGCCGCGCGATGATCGCGTAGGTCGGGCAATGGCGGATGTAGCCGCCATCCATCGGCGACCATTCCTGATCGGGTTGGGTCACGACGGCCTTTCGTTCCGAATCCAGCACGAACATCCCTTGCGGTCCGTGCACGAGACAGGTGCCGCAACCGATGCACCGCTCGCGCTCGACACGCACCATGACCCGCCGCTTCGGATAGATGCCGACGTCGCCCGGCTCTGGCCACTCGTCAGCGCGGTCGAGGGCGGCGCTCGTCGCGCGAAAGCCTTCCTCGATTTCCTCGCGCAGGTGTTCGAATGAAAACATGGTGACGTGCTCGACGCGCGGCTGGATGTAGTAGACTGGCGGCGTCGTCCAGGTGCGCACGCGCTGCTCGAGCAGCGTCTGCATCAGGATTTCGGTCGCGCGCGCGAACACGCCGGCGAAGCCTTCGTCCTGCGCATCCGCCGTCAGCACGCTCGACGCCGACACGTCGACGGCGATGATCAGCTCGGGACCGAGGGCGCGCGCCGCGTCGAACGGCACGTTGGCCACGACGGCGCCGTCCACATAGAACCGGCCGCCGATCTCGTGCGGCGGGAAGTAGCCGGGAAGGGCACAGGACGCGAACACCGCATCGGCGACGCGGATGTCGTCGAGCCCGGGCAGGCCCCAAAAGACCTGCATCCCGGAGTTGAGATCGACGGTGTTGATGACGACGGGCGGGTCGAGCTGCGGGAACGTCAGGTCGCCGACGGTTCGGGCGATGAGCTGCTCGAGCGGCTCCCGCCGGAACAGCGCCGGCGAGCGCATCCGCTTGAACGCCATGTCGGCGTGCGCCACGGCGAACACGTCCTTGCGCCGCAGGGCGAGGGCGATCTCGCGGAGCTTGGCAATCCCCATCCCGCCCGCCCACGCGGCGGCGACGAGCGCGCCGACGCTCGACCCGATGATGCGGGTCGGCCGGTGGCCACGCTCGACCAGTGCCTGAATCACCCCGATATGGGCGAGGCCCTTCATCCCGCCGCCGCCCAGAACGAGAGTGAACGGTGTATCGCGTTTCACAGCCCTATCCGCTTGCCCGGGGAGTTGCGTCCCGAGTAACGTAGTGAACACCCCCATGGCAGCGCCACTGTTTTGGTCTCGTCTCGCGCGTGATCCCTGGGCCCGCTTCGGCCTGGGACTAGTCGCGGTGCTCGCGCTGCTCGCGGTGCTGGCGCCATGGCTGGCTCCCGGTGACCCATTCCGTGGCGACCTCTCTGCAAGTTTGCGTCCACCCTCCGGTGCCTTTCTGCTCGGCAGCGATGCGCAGGGCCGCGACGTGCTGTCGCGGGTACTGTATGGCGCCCGTCTGTCGCTCGCCGTCGGCTTGATCAGCCAGTCGATCGCGCTGGCGCTCGGCGTGACGTTAGGACTCGTGTCGGGTTACTACGGCCGCTGGATCGACGGCGCGATCATGCGCGTCGCCGACGTGACGCTTGCCTTCCCCTCACTGCTACTGCTCATCGCCATTGCCGCTGCCGTGAAACCGTCACTCCCTGTCGTCTTCGTGGTGATCGGCGTCGTGGGGTGGGCCGGCATGGCGCGGCTCGTGCGCGGTCAGGTCCTGCTAGCGCGCGGGCTCGAGTACGTGCAGGCGGCGCGCGCGCTCGGTGCCTCCGATGCGCGCATCCTCATACGCCATCTGCTGCCCAACGTGATCGCGCCGGTGATTGTTGCGGCGACACTCGGAATCGGCGGCGCGATCATGGCTGAGGCAGCGCTGTCGTTCATCGGGCTCGGGGCGCAGCCTCCCACGCCCTCCTGGGGCGCGATGGTTGCCGAAGGGCGCGACCTGCTGCGCGTGGCGCCGTGGGTATCCATTGCGCCCGGTGTTGCCATCGGGCTTGCGGTGCTCGGTCTGAATCTGCTCGGCGACGGGCTGCGAGACGCACTCGACGTCCGCGGATTGCGACGAGTGGCATGACCGACATCGCGTATCATCCGACACATGTCCGCGCGCTACAGGAGACGTTCAAGGCGCTGCGCACCTCCGAGTTCCCGTGGACCGCCGACACGATCTATTTGAACAACGCGTCCACCGGTCCGATCCCCGAGCGCACGCGTCGCGCGCTCGATGAATTCACCGCGAAGCGGACCGCGCCGCATCTTCTGCCCGATCGCGAGCTGTTCACCGGACTCGCCGAAGCGCGGCTCGGCGTCGCACAGCTCATCAATGCGGACCCCTCGGAAGTGGCGCTCGCGACCAACACGGGCTACGGTTTGAACCTCGCCGCTCAGGCATTGCCGGTAAAAAAAGGTGAGACGGTCCTGCTATCGGACAAGGAGTTCCCCGCCAACGTCTATCCGTGGCTCGCACTGAAACAGCGGGGCGTCAACGTCGAAGTGGCGCGCGTCGGAGCCGAGGGATGGCCGGACGAGGAGTATCTGCTGTCGCGGCTCAGCGATCCAAGCGTGCGCGTGCTGGCGGTGTCGTTCGTGCAGTTCTCCAACGGGTATCGCGCGAACCTCAAGAAACTGGGCGTCGCGTGCCGCGCGAATGGGACCTATCTCGTCGTCGATGGCATCCAGGGCGTGGGCAATTCTGTGCTCGATGTGCGCGACACGCCTATCGACGTGCTCGCGTGTGGCGGCCAGAAGTGGCTGCTTTCCCCCTGGGGCTCCGGATTCGTGTACGTGCGCAAGGAGCTGATCCCCCAGCTCGAACCGGTGATGATCAGCTGGATGGCGTTCGAGGGCACCGACGACTTCTCCCGGCTCACCGAGTACAACCCGACCTTCCGTGCCGACGCCCGCCGCTTCGAGATGATCACGCTGCCGTATCAGGACTTCGTCGGTTTCACGTCATCACTGCGCCTGATTCTCGAAACCGGCGTCCGGGAGATCGCGGAGGTGACGCGAGCGGTGCAGGAGCCTGTGGTGAAATGGGCGAAGGAGAACGGGGTGCGGATCACGTCGCCAATCGAAAACGGACATCGGTCCGCGATTCTCTGTATCGCGCCGTCGAAGCCGGTCGAGGCGTATCACGGGTTGAAGCGCGCGCACGTGGTGTGCAGTCTGCGCGAAGGCTCGATCCGGTTATCGCCGCACTGCTACAACACGGTAGAGGAGATGGAGAAGGTCATAGAGGTGCTGGACGACCTGTTGTAGCTTCCCGGTGCCGATCAACCCACCAGGCAAACAGCACAAAGACCCACCCGAAAATGATTCCGCCGATGGCGAGCGCGTTCATACTCGGCGGCGGCGGCGTGAAGAGCGTGCTGTAGTAGGAACCCGCGAGCAGGACGATCAACCCCCAAAATCCCCAGCGTCCGATGCCGTCCCGCGCGCGCGTCGTGCGCAGGTAGATGATCACGCCGGCGAGCAGCATCACCGTCTCGACGATCACGGTTGCGACGGCTGAATTCCACAGGCCGAGCCCCACTTCAGGGCTGCCCGGATAGAGCGGCATGTCGGCACGATGCGTGATGAAGTCGAGCACCCAGTGACTGACCACGAGGAGACCGAGCAGGATTCCCGCGCGTTTGTCGCCGGTCCTGGATTTGTACAGATAACCGAACAACGCGCCCCACACGACCAGGGCGAAGAGGCTGTGCGAGTAGGGATAATCGTCGAGCCAAAGGGTGAGAAACGGATTCGTGCCCGGCTCGATGTGCGCGTGCTCCACGCCGAGCAGGAGGAACACCGGCCACAACAGATCGGCGAGGGTAGGCGCGATGAACAAGTTGCCCAGGCTCGTACGAGGGGCGGTGCGTTTGGCGGCGAATCCCAGAGCATAGTGGCCGATGAACATGTAGCGTCGCCTTTCTCTAGCGTCGCCTAACTTAGCGTCCCTTCATCAATCTCTTGAGCAACTGGATCTGCCCGGCATGATACAGATCGTGCGAGGCGATGCCATAAACTTGAGTCTCCACCGGCCACCGCGATTGCCAGGCCCGCCGGTGCAGCCCGCGAGGATCGAGTTTCGCAATCGCGCGCCGCAGCAAGCGGTGCTCTTCCTCGAGCAGCGCCCGATCGCGCTTCCATGCCCCTTCATTCTTTGGCGCGGGCAGCTGGGGCCAGTTCGCGCCTTCGCGCGGGAACGTGATCTCGGCGTCGCGGAGCAGCCGCCGCCGCACCATGCATTTCCAATACGCCGTGTGCAGCACGAGGTCCCAGATGTTGTGTCGCGTCTTGCCCGGACGCCACATCGCCTGCCGTGCGCTGACGCCGCGAATCGCGCCCTTCAGCGGCGTGCCGTGCCACGATGGGGCGGTGTAGGCCTGGTCAAAGACCTGAAGCAGCAGCTGGATGCGCGCGTCCACGCTAGGTGCGCTTCAAGAGCGCGTAATCCTTCTTCCCTTTTCGCAGCAACACGTGCCGCCCGCC
>DATBFV010000073.1:0-7087 GCA_036558345.1 Gemmatimonadales bacterium
TTCGGTCTGGGCCCCGCCCGATGCCTTCACGTCGCTGATCGGCGGGACACGGCCGTACGCTCGCTGGAACGCGCGCTCGATCGCCGGAATCGTTTTCTTGTCCGTCTTGGCGACGAGCACGATCGCCGCACCGCCCCACCCTGCTCCGGTGAGCCGCGCGCCCCAGGCACCGGCGCGCTTTGCGGCGGCGACTACCGTGTCGAGCTCCGGTGAGCTGCAATCGTACAGGCGCCGACACGATTCGTGCGACTCGTACAGCAGCTTTCCGAACTGCTTGAGCTTCTTCTGCCGCAACAATTCCGCGGCGAACCGCGTCCGCGCCGTTTCGCTCACCACATGTACCGCGCGCGAGCGCAGCGGCTCGCGCAACGCGCGCTTGAGCCGCGGCAGCCACTCGGCCCGCCAGCTCGCGAGCCACACCAGCTCGGGCAGCTCGACTTTCAACCGTTTCACCGCTTCTTCACACTCGGCGCGCCGCTCCTTGAGTTCGCTCGTAGCGAGGTCGTGACGCTTGCCGGTGTCCACGAGCAGCAGGCGGGCCGCGAACGGGATCTGTGTCGTCTCGAGCGACGCGCATTCGAGCAGCAGCGCGTGATCGCGTTTGGCCAGCGCCGCGATCGTCTGGTCCATCATGCCGCACGGCACGCCGACGTGATCGTGCTCCGCACGATACGCCACACCGGCGATCTGGCGCGGCGTGAGCTCGGGCGCGAATGCCCTCGCAACCGCGACCGTGAGGGCGGCCGACGACGACAGTCCCGCCCCGATCGGCACGTCCGAGGCGACGGCGACCCGCGCCGAGGCGTCGGGTGCGATCACCTCCTGCGCCAACAGCTCGCGCATCACCCCGGCGACGTAGGCGCCCCAATTCCTGGGGAGCTCCTCGTGCCAGTTGAGCTTCACCACGCTCGCGTCGCGCGTCGAAATCGCCTCGAGCACACCCGGTTCACCGGACGCACCCGGTCCAATCGCGGCGGTGGTGCGTTGCGCGATCGCAATCGGCAACACCGGACCACCGTTGTAGTCGGTGTGTTCGCCGATGAGGTTGACGCGCCCGGGCGCCGAGGCGGCCGCCCTAGGTGTTGTCCCAAACGTTTTTTTGAAGAGGTCTATCGCGGGTCGTGGCATTGCGTTGACAAGATTTAAAGCCAATGCTACCGTATCGCGACCGGACTCACCATCTACCCAATTCTCGATTTCGGAGAACATGTATGCGGCGGTTTGCGTTGGCGTTGCTCGCCGGAGCCTCCTCGCTTGTCGCCGCAACCCGGCTGGCAGCACAAGGGTTTGGGGTGTACGAGCACAGCACCTGCGCCATGGGCCGCGCCGGCGTCACCGCGGCCCGGCCCTGTGCTGACGGCTCGGCGATCTTCTTCAACCCGGCGGGTTTGGCCGGGCTTCCCGGCACCCAGCTGAGCGCCGGCGTGACATTTATCGGCGCACAGGGCAGCTTCACCGATGACTTCCTCGCCCAGCAAAGCGATCTCAAAAACTCCGTCATCCCCGTTCCCAACGTCTACTTCACCCGCGAAGTCAACTCGAAGCTGACCGCCGGGATAGGTCTGTACGCGCCCTACGGCCTGCAGACCAAGTGGGATGAAAACGCGTTTCCGGGTCGCTTCCTCGGTTATTTCACCGACGTCCGCTCGATCTACGTCCAGCCGACGGTCGGGTACCAGGTCAGCGACAAGCTCAAGTTGGGCATCGGGGTGGCGTACATCCACAGCACGCTGAAGCTGAAGCAGCGCGCCGACCTCTCGACGCAGATCGTGCCACCCGCGCTCGCGGTCCCGGCAGGGCTCCTGCCCGGTACGTCGTTTGCCCAACTGGGTGTGGCCACCGGGACGGACTTCGCGAACGCGAGCCTCTCGGCGAGCGGCACCGGGTTCGCGGTGAACTTCGGCGCGATCTTCAAGGTCAACGACAAACTGAGCATCGGCGGTCACTGGCTCACGCGCAAAGAGATCAAGTACAAGGGTGACGCGACGTTTACTCAGATTCAGACAGGTCTGCTGCTGCCGGTCGCGATAGGCCCACTGCCCGCCGGCACGCCCGTCGACGGCGTCCTGACGTCCCTGTTCGGGAGCGGCGCCCCACTTTCCAACGGCCCCGTCTCCACGTCGATCACGATGCCCCCGCAGGGCTCGCTGGGCTTCGCGTACAAACTCAATAATGACTGGTCGGTAATGGCCGACTGGCATTATGTCGTGTGGGGCTGGTTCAACACCGTCGATATCGATTTCGCAAACGCCGGCACGCCCGATCTGGCGCTGCATCCCCAGAACAAAGACACGCACGGCTTCCGGTTCGGGACCGAGTATCAGTACAACGCGAAGGTCATGCTCCGCGGCGGGTACCTGTATCACGGTGGCGCCTCGCCGGACAACTTCGTGACGCCGCTATTGCCCGAGGGCCCGCGCAACGAGTTCAGCGTCGGCGCCGGGATCAAGCTGACGCCGGCGCTCCACGCCGACCTCGCGTATCAGTACATCAAACAAAACGACCGGCGCGGCACCGTGAATCTCGCGCAAGGCAACACCGGTCTGTACCAGTTCTCGGCCAATCTGTTCGCGCTGGGACTGTCTTACACTTTCTGAGGACGTGCGACTCATGATCCGGACCAACCGCTGCACGGCCGCAGTCCTCGGTCTCCTCCTGGCTGCCGCCGCTTGCGAAAACGACACGTTGAACCGGCCGTTCGCGACGACACCGATCGACGCGCTGTTCGACCGTTACGTGTCGATGGGCAACTCAATCACCGCTGGCTTCCAGTCCGGTGGCATCAACGACAGCACGCAAAACCAGTCATACGCCGTGCTGCTCGCGCAGTCGATGCACTCGCCGTTCTACGTGCCCTTGTTGTCGAGACCGGGCTGCCCGCCGCCGTACACGAACGTGTTTACGGGCACTCGGGTGCCGAGTCCGCCGGGATATCCCACCAGCGGGCCGACGACGTGTTTCCTGCGGGGGGTCAACCCTTCGAGCCCGCCGCCCTACATCAGCAATACGGCCGTGCCAGGCGCCGAGGTGGCCGACATCCTCAACAACCTCGACACGTCGTCGAACGCCAACACGCTGACGCAATTGTTCCTGGGCGGGATGACGCAAGAGCAGATGATGCAGAAGGCGCAGCCGACCTTCGTGACCATCTGGATCGGCAACAACGATGTGCTCGGCGCGGCCACCAGCTCGGCCAACGCTGGCGACAGCACCAAGATCACGTCGGTCGCGAACTTCCAGGCGCGCTACACCGCGATGCTCGATGCGGTGGATGCGGCGGGTCCGCGCGGTGGCGTGCTGCTCGGCGTCGCCAACGTCACGGCGATTCCGTACTTCAGCCAGGGTAGCACGTATTGGGCGATCAAGAACGGTTTGGTCCCAGGGGCGCCTGCGCTGCCACCCGCCTTTACCGTCAGCAACAATTGCGCGCTGATCTCGAGCGGCATTCCCGGAGCCCGGGGCGACTCCGTGCTCGTACCGTTCCCCTACGGCGCGGCGCTCATCGGTGCCGCTGCTGCCGGGGCGCCGCGCAACCTCGACTGCGCCGATACCGTCGCCGCCGTCGTGGTCCCGAGAGAGCTCGTGCTGCTCGTGGGCGCCGTGCAGGCCTACAACACGTACATTCAGGCCCAGGCGCAACCGCACGGGTTCGTCTACTTCGATCCCAACACCGCGCTCGACTCGCTCCGCCAGATTCCAACCGCGGTCGCGCCGTTCCCGGCCATCGGTCAGCCTTGCAGTGCGAATCCATTTGGGACGGCGTTCTCCTGCGACGCCGTGCATCCCAGTGCGTCCACGCACCGCTTGATCGCCAAGAAGCTGCGGGACGCGATCAATTCAGCGTACGGCACCGAGATGCCGCCTATCCCCTGAGCGACAAGGGCGGCATAGGGCGGCAACGGGCGGCAACGGTGTATTCTTCTCCGTTGCCGCCTTTTGCCGCCTGTTGCCGCCTCCTGGCGAGTCTCGCCTTGATTCCGTGCCCGGCCCGCGCCCAGGCCGGCCCGCGCACCGACACGCCCCGCCGGGGGACATTCCGCGTCACGTTCGAGCCGGTGATCACGACGTGGGACCGCGTGTGGACGGTCGACGGCCATAAACAAGACATCGCCGCGACGCTTCCCACTAAAGTGTTCGTGCATGAAGAGCGCCGAGCGACGCCCCTGGGCATCGATTTCGGCATTACGAACCGGCTGTCCGTGGGCGTTCGCGTGCCGCTGGTGCGCGTGAATACGCGCGAAGGTTATCCGCGCGACTCGCTCGGCAAAGACTTTGCCGACACCGCGGGCGTGCGGCGGCTCGATTCGCTGCTCGCGGACCCCAAATACGCGTTCGATCCGCTCATCAGCACGCGGAAGCGCCTGATGTATTGGCCCGGCGATCCAGAGTTCGAGGCGAAGTATCGGTTCCTCGAGTCGCACACGTACGCGGCGAGCGCCGCGCTCGTGGTACGGCTGGGATGGGCGCATCAGGATTCGCCCAACAACCTGTTCGATCTCTCGAGCGGCGATGATCAGACCGACGTGGAGCTGCAAGGCGCAGGCGAGCTGTTGCTGTTCGATCACCTGTGGCTCAATGGACTTGTGCGCGCGGGACGGCAGATGCCCGGCACGCGGAGCCGCCGCGTCGGCCCGCAGGACTCTCTGCTTCTGCCGCTCGCGGCGCTCGCGACCCTCAATTGGGATCCCGGCGACTACGCCCGCCTCGATTTCGCGCCAATGATAAAGCTCGGGGGCGAGTACGCCTTCGGTTTTACCGTGGGGTACTACAGGCAGAAGCAGGACCGCTACACGTATCAGTCCGCTCAGGACTCGGTCGACCTCGCGACGCGGCTGGGCGCTCCCGTCTCAGCGAGCGTGCTCAACGCCGGCACCGACTGGCATCAAACGCGGCTCGGCATCGCCATGACCTACCGCGGCCGAGATTACGAAGGAAGTATGTCGCTCGAGTCGACGGTCAGCGGCTGGGGTGTGCTCTTGCCGGCGGCGTCGGTGTTCCGGATTGTGATGCGGACTTCTCGCTGGCCGTTTTGATCACCCCCGCGAGCTACCCTCGACTACCACATCACGGAAGATCTCGTCGAGCTCGATCACCAGCGGCTGACGCATTCCCGCCGGGTGCCAACGCAGCGACCGCGCCTCGGCAACACTCCGTCGCCCGGCAGCATCCGACACCTCGCAACGCCGGCGGTCCAGGTCTACCATCCACACCTCACGGACCCCGACACGCAGATAAGCCTCGAGCTTGTAATCCCGGTCGTAATACTTGGACGATGGGCTCAACACTTCGACCGCCAGCCACCAGCCGCTGATATCAGTCCATTTCGTGCCGGGTCGGAAAGTCGATGGAAAAACCAGAATGTCTGGCTCGCAGTGGATGGTCGTAGGCGGAATCTCGATCTCCCCAGGACTCACGACGTACGCGGCGCCGCTTGGCTCCAAGTACCCGATCAGCGCATGCATCAGCCGCGCGACGACAACTTGATGCGCGGACCCCGGTGCCGGAGTCACGAGCAGCATTCCCTCCACCAGCTCGTAGCGCTGGCCGTCGTCCGGGAATGCTCGGACCATGTCCACCGTGTAGGTAGGGAGCGGAATCGGCATGGCCATAAGTTGGCGCCTCGGCAGGGGTCGGGGCAATCGGACACCCGCCAAGATCGTGGACCAGCCTATCGATCCCAGAACCAATTTTGCACGCTGCGAGGCAGAAAAATCGCGGTTCAGGGGCTTGCTGTCTTGAGGAGCTCGACCGCATGGCGCCGAGCGGTGGCCATGTCGGCATCACCCAGCATCCGCGCGATTTCTTTGGTCCTTGCCTCGCCCGTCACCACCTCTACATCGCTCGTGGCCACGCCGCCCTTCTTTCCCTTGGCAACGCGGAGATGCTGATCGGCATACACGGCGATCTGCGGCAGGTGCGTGATCACGAGCGCCTGCCGCCCTTCCCGCGAGACATCCAGCAGCGCTTCACCCACGCGGCCACCGACCTCACCGCCGATACCTTGATCGACTTCATCGAACACGAGCGTGGGCACGACATCGTGACTCGCCAGGACGACCTTGAGGGCAAGCATGAGGCGCGACAGCTCGCCGCCGGATGCCACTCGAGCCAGCGGCTTGCTCCCCAAGCCCGGGTTCAACTCCACGTCGAAGGTGATCGCCTCTGCACCAAATGCATGGGGAGTGGGGAGTGGAGAGTGGTTGACCGCAAACTTCCCTCCAGGCATGCCGAGCGATGGCAGGATCTTGTTCACGGCTCGGGCGAGCTTCTTTGCTCCGGCGAGGCGCTTTACCGTGAGCGCTTCGGTCGCGCGCTTGAATTCCGCCGCGGCTTGCTCCCGCTCAGCTCCAATGTTGCGCAGGTCGAGGTCCGCCGTATCGAGCAGCTCGAGCTCGCGCGCCGCCGTGTCTCGCGCGGCGAGGACGTCGGCGATCGTGGGCCCATGCTTCTGTTGCAGCCGAAACAGCAGATCGCGGCGCTGCTCAACGGCATTCAGGCGCTCAGGATCGGCCTCGATGTCGCTGGCATAGGCGCGGGCGGCTTGCGCCAACTCCGCGGCGCCCGCCGTAGCTGCGTCGAGCAGCTCCTGCCACTTGGTGACTGAGGGGTCGACGCGCAGCAGATTGCCGAGAATCTTCTGTGCTTTGGTCAACCCGGACGCGTCCACCGATTCCTCGAGGTCGCGCGCCAGGCGCCCCAACTCTTCGGCATGCGCTAGCCGTTTCGCTTCCACCTCGAGCGCCTCGTCCTCTCCAACCTTCGGCTTGGCGCGCTCGATCTCCTGCAACACATGCCGCAGGTAATCGGCCTTCTTGCGCACCTCGGCCTGGCGGTCGGTGAGCTCTGCTTCGCGCCTGCTGAGATCCCGCAGCCGCGCATGCGCATCGCGCACCGCCACGCGCTCGACATCGGCGTCGGCGTACGCGTCGAGCATGTCGCGCTGCGCCTCGGGACGGAGCAGCGACTGCGTCTCGTGCTGGCCATGCAGATCCACGAGCAGCGCGCCGATCTGAGCCAGCACGCCGATCGTTGTTGGCGAGCCGTTCACCCAGGCGCGCGACTTCCCTTCGCGATGGACTTCGCGCTT
>DATBFV010000074.1:0-5881 GCA_036558345.1 Gemmatimonadales bacterium
ATCTTGCCGTCGCGAATCAGCACTGTCGCGTTCTCGATTTTCGGTCCCGAAACCGGATATACCGTGCCCCCGGTGATCGCGATCGTCTGTGCAAGCAGAAAGGCGATCATGGATGCTCTCCCTGACCCAGCGTGAAGTCCGTTTTGGGCTGATGCGCCGGATCGTTCCGGTCGTACACGAGCCAGCCGTCATTGTAGACCTGCACGGCCCGCGCGTAGACCGACAAGGGATCGCCCGACCAGAGCACGACGTCGGCCATCTTCCCCGGCTCGAGCGTCCCGACGATCGAATCAAGCCCGAGGATCCACGCCGCGTTGGCGGTGAACCAGCGCACCGCTTGATCGCGGGTGATGGGAATGCCGGCGCGGCGGCCCGCGTACATGGCCTTCGCCGCTTCCTGATTGAGCCGCTGGATGCCGCCGGGATCGTCTGAGTGAATGTCGGCCTTCGCGCCGGCTTGCTCGACGAGCGCGGCGTTCTCGTGAATCCCGTCCATCGCTTCTTCCTTGAAGCCCCACCAGTCCGACCACATCGCCGCGGCGGTGCTGTCGCGCGCCAGCAGGTCGGCGATTTTGTACGCTTCCACCGCATGGTGGAACGCACGGATCTTGAAGCCGAACTCCCTGGCGAGATCGAGCATCTGGGCCATCTCGTCGGCGCGATAGCAGTGGTTCTGCACATACATGTTGCCGCGCAGCACCTCGGCCAGCGTCTCGTTGCGCAGATTGCGCTCCGGCGGATCGCCCTTGTGGTCCTTGTTCCACTGGTCCCACTTCTTGCGATACGTCTGCGCCGCGATGAAGGCGTCGCGGTAGCCGGCCATGTTACCCATGCGCGTCGACGGACCGCCGCGCTGGCCGTACACGCGTTTGGGATTCTCGCCGCACGCCATCTTCAATCCGTAATGCGCGCCGGGGAACTTCATTTCCTGGACGGTGCGGGCCGGAATCAATTTGAGCACGGCGCTGCGGCCGCCGATGAGATTCGCCGATCCGGGCAGCGCCTGAATCGTCGTTACCCCACCCTCGATGGCCAGCGGAATCTGCGGATCCTGCGGCCAGAACGAGTGCTCCGCCCACACCTCGGCGGTGACCGGCCGCGTTGCCTCGTTGCCGTCCGACTCCGCAAACGTACCGGGCGCGGCATACACGCCGAGATGCGAGTGCACGTCGATGACGCCCGGCGTCACCCACTTGCCGGTGCCGTCCACCACCGTCGCGTCACTCGGCGCCTGGACATTCGTGCCGACGGCCACGATGCGGCCGTCCTTGAACAGGATCGAGCCGCCCTGGATCTCCTGGCCGGTCGCCGTCATGATCGTGGCGTTGCGGATCAACACAGGCGGATTCGGGTGTCGGGTGTACGTGGACGGATACTGTGGGCCGATTCCTCCCGACGTATCCTGCGCGGCGGCCGCCGGAGACGCCGGTGGCGGTGCCGAGGACGTTTGCCGCGCTCCAGCGGAGGCGCACGCGGTGAAGACGAGCGCCACCGCGACGGTCATAGGTCGCATGCGAAAGCCTCCGTTATTTCACGAGTTCAAACACAATCGGCGCGCCCGTCGGCGCAATCCGCACGAGCCGCCGGGGCGTCTGCTGGGTCACATGCATCACGACCGGCAGCTGCATCCCGGCGATTTCCAGCCGGTAGGAGGGAAGGTTGCCGGCGGGCACCTGAACGGTCTCGATACCCGCCACTTTCACCGTCACGACCTTGGTGATTCCTTCGCCCGAGGAAAAGACGTTCAGGTTGAACGTCTTGCCGACCTCGAGTGGCAGTGCCGGCAGCAGCAACGGCATCGCGTTGTCGTCGATCGTGCCGGCAGCGACGGTCGTATCCACCGTGATCGACTTGACCGTGCTGCCCGGCCGCGGCGTCTGGCTCGTACCCTTCACGCGCCCGTCGCTGTAGGTCAGGTGAATCTCTGCATGCTGTCCCTGGACGGTGCTCGTCTGGTCGGTGTGACGTGGTGAGAGGTCGCCGTTCAACACGACGGTGGATTGCTGCTGGAACGGACCGATGGTGGTGGCCTCGGTATAGGAAATCGAGTCGGGCGTGATCGTGACCGCCCCGGTCTGCTCGCCGAACACGTTGCCTTGCACGAGCGCCTGGAAGCTGTCGCTCCGTGCGACCAGTTGGCTCCTATCGAACGCGACCGGGCCGCCGGTGGGATTCAGCTGCGCCGGATCGATCGGGTTGCCATCGATGTCGACCATTCGCACGGCCGCGATCGGCTTGAGCTTATCGTACAATGACTTCGCATCGCCCACGACGACGATCGTGAGCGCATCGCGGCGGATCGTGCGCTGGGCTGCGGCTCGTGCACGCGTGGCAGTGACGGCAGACAGTCGCTCACGATAGGTCTGCACGTAATTCGTGCCCAGGCCGAGGAGCCGGGCCGTCGAGACGACCTGCGCGATCTGGCTCGGCGTTTCGATCGTCAGCGGGAATGAGCCGACGAGAAATCCCTTGGCCGCATTCAGCTCGCTGTCGGGGATCGCCTCGGTGCGAATGCGATCGATTTGATGCAGCAGCTCGACCAGCGCGCTGTCGGTCACCTCCGTCCGACCTTCGAACGTCGCCTGCCAGTAACCAAGTCCGCGGTTGCGCCGCAGACCGGCGTAGGAGCCGTAGGTCCAGCTCTTCTGCTCACGCAGGATCGTGAACAGCCGCGAATCCGATCCGCCGCCCAGCACCTGCGTGGCGATACGCGCCGGATAGTAAGTGCTGTCGGTGGGCAGGAACGTCGTGTTGCCGATTACGATATTCGACTGAACCGATCCTGGGCGATTGACGAGCACGATGTCGGTGCTGCGCTTGGTCGGCGGAGCGGGGAAGGCCGTTGCAGCCGGAGCGGCACCAGTCCAGGTGCCGAACGCTTGAGTCGCGAGCTCGCGGGCGCGCGCCAGCGTGATGTCGCCGGCCACGACGAGCAGCGCGCCGCTCGGACGCAGCCGCCGCTGCGCGAACCCCACGACGTCGTCGCGGGTGATGGCCTTGTAGGACGCGGCGCTGGTGCTCCGGCCGTACGGATTGCGGCCAAAGATCTCCTTCTGGAAGGCACGCGCGGCCACATTGCTCGCCTGCGACAGCTCGAGCTCGAGCGACGAGAGGAAGCGCGTACGCGCCAGCTCGAGCTCCTCTGCGGGGTAGGTCGCGCGCCGCGTCACGTCACCGAGCAGGGTGAACGCGAGATCGGCGTGATCGCTCAGTCCGTCGGTCGCGATGGTGAGAAAATCGTCGCCGGCGCTCGCGCCGATGCTGCCGCCCACGCCCTCGATGGTGGATGCGATTTGCTCGGCATCGCGCGTCGGCGTCCCCTTGGTCAAGAGCTCGGCGACGAATTGTGCGACGCCTTCTTTGCCCGCGGGATCGTAGGCGCCGCCGGCGCGGAAGCTCAGACTGAGCGACAGCGTCGGCTGCTCATGGTTCTCCACCAACAGCAGCGTCATCCCGTTGGGGAGCGCCACCTGCTGGAACGGGGGGAAGCGAACGGGTCGGAGCCTTTCGGCAGCCGGCGGACGGGAAGGTACGCTGTCCTGGGCAGAAAGTTCGAATGTTGCAAGGTTGGAGAGTATGAGCGCTCCCAGAATGCCGACCGTCCACCCGTTCCACCGTCCACCCGTCCACCGGTTCATTGGGCACCTCCCGGACCCGCTCGCACAATCAACAGCGTCAGATTCGCCGGAGTCAGGTAGGTTGCAGCCACCCGCTTCACGTCGTCACTCGTCACGGCGAGCATCTTGTCGAGATCGGTGTTGATCTCATCGATCGAGTCATGGAACGTCTTGTAGTGATGCAACTCTTCGGCTTTGCCCAAAGTGGTCTCGCGGTTTGAAATGAATCCTGCCCGGAGCGCGTTCTTCGCTTTTTCGAGCTCCGCGGCCGAGATGCCGTTCGTCCGGATGGTGTCGAGCTGATCGCTGAGCAGGGAGTCGAGCCGGTCGGACGAGACGCCCTGATTGACGATACCGTAGACGGCAAACACACCGGGGCCGTTGCGGGAGCCATAGGGGTTCATGACCGTGCCGGTTCCCAGCGCGGCTTTGTCGTGCCGAACCACCGAGACGTTCAGCCGCGAGCTTTCGCCCTGGCCCAGAATGATGTTGAGGATTTCCAGGGCCGGCGTGTCGGCATGGCGGTGCTCCGGGATGCGGTAGAGACGCATCACCAGGTCGAGATTCGCCTGCGCGTCGCGCACCTCGCGCCGCACCGGTCCCTTGGCGGCGGCAATATTCGTCTCGCAGCGCAGCGCTTCGGGCGCCGGATGACTCGGCACGCCGGCGAAATATTGGTTCACGAGGCGCCGCAGCTCGGTGGGATTGAAGTCGCCGACGACCACCAGCGTCGCGTTGTCCGGTGCGTAGTAGGTGTCGAAGAACGCCTGCACGTCGGGCACCTTGGCCGAGTCGAGATCGGCCATCGAGCCGATGACGGTATGCGCGTACGGGAAGCAGCTCGTGCTGTCGAACGGCCAGGTCAAGCCGTCAGAGAACGCCGCCGCGTAGGGTTGATTGTCCACGCGCAGCCGCCGCTCTTCCTTCACCGCCTGCCGCTGGTTCTCGAAGTTGTCTTCCGTGATCGCGAGCGAGCGCATGCGATCGGCCTCGAGCCAGAGCCCGAGATTGAGCCGGTTGGACGGCATGGTCTCCCAGTAGTTCGTGCGATCCTCGGCGGTGCTGCCGTTGTAATTGCCGCCGGCGCGCTCGATCAGCTGGCCGTGCTCCGATTTCTTCACGTGCGCCGATCCTTCGAACATCATGTGCTCGAAGAGGTGGGCGAATCCCGAGCGGCCGGGGCGCTCGTTGCGCGAGCCAACCTCGTACCAGACGTCCACCGAGACGATCGGTGTCGAATGATCTTCGGAGTAGATGACGCGAAGACCGTTGGGAAGGGTGAACTGTTCGAAGGCGATTTGTCCCGCTTGCTGAGCCGCCAGCGTTGCAGGCAGCATCGACAACAGGGCGAGCAGTCTACGCATGTGTCCGGGACTCCGTCGGAAAGAGCGCCAGCGCGTTGGTTGCGAGGATGGCCTGCTGCTGCTCAGGGCTCAGCGGCAGGGCCAGGAATTGATCGATGTTTTGCCGCAGGTCCTTCACCCCGGGACTCGGCCAGTCGGTGCCCCAGAGCACGCGGTCTCCAATCTCCGTCAGGCGGGGAAAGTACTCCAGCAATTTGGACGGCGGAATGCCCGAGACATCCAGCCTGACTGTCCCATGACGTCGCAGGATGAAAAACGCTTCCTCCATGTAGAGCGGCCGTCCGCCGTGGGCCATCACCAGCCGGAGGTCGGGGAAATCGATGGCGACGTCATCGAGCTCCATCGGATTGCCATACTTCGACCGCGCGCCAGGGAAGATCGAGGTCCCCGTATGGATCATCACCGGTAAGCCGCGCTCCTCGCAGCGGCGATAGATCTTGCCGAGGGCGGTCAGACCCTCGGTGTACGCGTTTGCCGGGAAAGCCTGGTGCGGCGGATGGATTTTGACCAGGCGAATTCCGAGGTCGATCAACCGATCCACGTCGCCAACCGGATCCTTCGTGAAGCGCGCGTGGACGCCGCCGTACGGGATGAGACGCTCGGGATTTGCCTGCGCGTACTTTGCCGCGAACGTGTTGGTCGAATCGTCGAACCCCATGATATCGGGGCTCGGGTAGTTGACCAGGCCGACACGCCAGACGCGCGAGCGATCCATCACCTCGAGCAACGCCCGCGGATCGTCCATCAGGGAGATGAGGAATTCCCAGTGATCCTCTTTCCCTTTGCGCATCGCTTCCTGAACCTTCGGCTTGAGCGCGCGCCAGGGCTGGATGTGGATATGGACGTCGGTGATGCGGCTCAGTCGCTCCAGCTGTAGAACCCCTTTCCCGTCTTCTTCCC
>DATBFV010000075.1:0-47739 GCA_036558345.1 Gemmatimonadales bacterium
ACTCGACTGACACGGGCCGAGACGTGAAGGGCATCGTCACGAATTTGCGTGAGGCGCCGAACGCGCCGTACAAACTCGTCTTCGATTTCGTGGACCTGAAAGGGCAGGTGGTGGTGACCGATACCGTGCAGGTGACGGCGAGCCCGCCCGGGCAGGCGCAGCAGTTCGAGATGAAACCGGCGGGTGCGAGTATCGCCGCATGGCGCTATCGCAAGATGTGACCTTGAGGTGAATCCGGACCGCAGGCACGGAGATTAGCCATGGCGAAAGTCACCGGAATCGGAGGCGTGTTCTTCAAGAGCCGGGGCGATCACAAGGCACTCGCGGCATGGTATCAGAAGCACCTCGGGATGCCGCTGGAGCCCTGGGGTGGCGCCGCGCTCAAGTGGCCTGAGGACCGCGCCGAGGACAAAGGGGTCACCGCCTGGCACGTTGCGGCGCGGGACACGAAGTGGTTTGCGCCCAGCGACGCGTCTTTCATGATCAACTACCGGGTCGATGACATCACCGGGCTGCTCGCGAATCTCCGGGCAGCGGGCGTCGAGGTTCTCAAGGGTCCCGATTCCGATGAGAACGGCACCTTCGCGTGGATCTTGGATCCCGATGGAAACAAGGTCGAGCTTTGGGAGCCGAAGGGTGGGTAAGGTTCGCGCCTTCCTCGCACTGTATTTCACGCTCGGCGTCGTCGTCTTGGTTCAGAGCATCCAGACGATCATCGCGGCGCGCCACGACTCGATCGCCGTTCCAGACCAAGTCCACGCGTTCCTGCTGGGGGCCGTCGAGGCAATTGCGGCCCTGTTGTTTCTGCTGCCGAAGACCATGGGCCTCGGTGCGAATACCCTCCTTGCCGTGTTCGGAATCGCCTTTGGGCTCCACGCCCTCCAAGGACATCCCAATCTCACACTGTTGGTTTACGCAGCTGGGGTGCTCTTCGTGCGCATCCATGGCGTCAGCGGTTACCGGTGGAGGGCTGCGGCCGGCTGAGGCTGTGTTTCGCGTCTTGTGGACAGGTTTGGGGTGAGCAGCCGCACAGCGCACTCACCCCCGCGGCGAGAACTTCCCGCCATGAAGCCGCTGTTCTGGACCGTGGTCCTGCTCACGCTAACCGCCTGCAACACCGCCGGGTCCACCAGCTCTGGCGGCTGCGCCTTCGCCGAGCTCCCTGCAGCCGACTGCAGCCCCTGGCTGCCCCCCCTAGCCTCGGGCCACTCCTGGGCGCTCACGTTCTCGGAAGAGTTCTCGGGCTCGAGCTACGATCCCGCCAAGCTGACGCCGTGCTTCGACTGGAACTACGGCGGCTGCACCGGCTCCTTCAACCAGGGCCGCGAGTACTACGCGGCGTCGCAGATCCGCCTGCTCGGCGGCGTGGCACACCTCGTCGCCGCTCCGAATCCCACACCGATCGCGTCCAACGCCTGTCAGAACGGGTCGTGCACCTATCTGTCGGGCCTCTTGTCCACCGCGCGCCCGCGCGCCGACAACGGCTCCGCCTACCTCTACAAATTCACGTACGGCTACGTCGAAGCCCGATTAAAGCTGATCGGGACGCAAGGCTTCTTTACGGCATTTTGGATGCTCCCCACCGACACGACCTACACCTACCGCAGCGAGATCGACATCCTTGAGCACCTCGGCCACGACGGCGAGACGATGTTCATGACGTACCATTACAACAACCGGACGACCTCGTTCGCGGTCAACAGCGGGGTAGGGAACAACGGGGCGTGTCCCGTCCATGACTACACGACGGACTTCCACCGCTTCGGCATTGACTGGCAGCCGGACCACGTCGCATGGTACATCGACGGCATCAAGTGCGCGCAGTTCGACGGCAACACCACGACGATCGAGAACGGCCCGATGCAGATCATCCTCGACGTGATGGTCGATAACACGTGGCAGCGGGACTGGAATGTGGGGCTGGTCGATTCGACGCTCGTGCGCGACCTCGCGGTGGACTACATCCGGGTCTTTCAGCAGCGCTAGTTCCCATAGCCAGGCGCGGGGCGACCCTATTACCTTAGAGGCCTCTGCGGGCGTAATTCAGGGGTAGAATGCCAGCTTCCCAAGCTGGACGTCACGGGTTCGAATCCCGTCGCCCGCTCTGCTTGCTGCAGCCCCTCCGCTAAGCTACCTTAGCCGTTGAAGTTGCGTCGTTAGCTTCAGAAACTCCTTGAACCTCTAGGCGGTCAGACGTGATTCGCGTACAGGCGGTGGCGCCCGAGTCTCTGGGTGCCGCCCTCGAACTCATCCCCGGAACGGAGTTGCTCGAGGTCAATGGCAAACCGCTCGAGGACTTTCTCGATTGGGAGTTCCTGACCGCGGACGAGCAGTTCGTGCTCCGGGCGCGGCTGCCCTCGGGGCAGGAGATCGAGTACGACGTGGAGCGGCCGGAAGGCCTGCCGATGGGCGTGACTCTGGAGGCGCCCCGGATCCGGCGCTGCGCGAACCATTGCGACTTCTGCTTTGTGGACGGCAATCCCACCGGCCTGCGCCAGGCGCTCTACATCCGGGACGACGATTACCGGTTGTCTTTCCGCTACGGCAACTTCGCTACGCTCACCAATCTGAAACCGTGGGACGTCGAGCGCATCGTGGAGTACCGCCTGTCGCCGCTGTACGTCTCGGTGCACGCGACGGACCCCGTGGTGCGCCGCTGGCTGCTGCGCAATCCCGAGGCACCGGAGGTGATCCCGCAGCTCCGGGGGTTCGCGGAGCGGGGAATCTCGTTCCACACGCAGGTCGTGCTCGTGCCGGGCGTCAATGACGGGCCGCAGCTCGTGCGGACGCTGACCGATTTGTACGGCCTTGGCGACCCGGTGCTGTCGGTCTCGGTGGTGCCCGTGGCGCTCACGGAATTCAGCAAGCACGCGCTGGTGCGTCAGCCGACGCGCGAGGAGTGTCGGGCGGCGCTCGCGATCGTCGATGACTTCGCGGCGCGCGCCGTGGCCGATCGCGGGATGCCGTGGTGCTACGGGGCGGACGATTTGTATCTGCAAGCCGATGTGCCATTGCCGCCGGCCGAGTGGTACGGGGACTTCGAGCAGCGCGAGAACGGCGTTGGGTCGGTTCGCTATCTCCAGACCCGTATTCAGGCGGCCCACATCGGGCCCGATGCCTGGCGCGACAAGCGCATTGGTATTGTCACCGGTACCGCCATGGGGCCGTTGATTCCGCAGATCGTCCCCGATCTCACACAGATGACGGGAGCGCATTTCGAGATCCTGGCGCTCGAGAACACGCTCTTTGGCCCGCTGGTCACCACCGCCGGGTTGCTGCCGGGAAAGGCAATTCTCGCGGCGTTAAAGCATCGCCTGGATCTCGACCTGGCGTTGCTCCCGGCCGAGTCGGTGAATGACGACCTGCTGTTCATGGACGATATCGAAGCTCATGATCTCGCGTCGCAACTGCCGATGCCGATCAAGCTGTCGTACGACTTTGCCGATGCGTTGGTAGGTGAAGAGGTGGCGGCGTGAGCATTCCTACGGTAGCCATCATTGGCCGTCCCAACGTCGGCAAATCGACTCTCTTCAACCGCATCATCGGGCGACGCCAGGCGATCGTCGATGCGCAGCCAGGGGTGACGCGCGACCGACATTTCGCGCCTGCGGAGTGGAATGGCCGGCGATTCTGGCTCGTCGATACCGGTGGGCTGGTGCCGGGATCGACGGATCCCATCAATCGCGCCATTCGGACGCAGGTCGAACAAGCGGTCGCCGACAGCGATGTGCTGCTGTTTGTCGTCGATATCGAGGACGGGATCCATCCGATGGACCTCGAGATCGCCCAATATCTGCGCAAGGCAAAGCGGCCGTTGATTCTCGTGGTCAACAAAGCGGACAAGCTGCCGGACGAAACGCGCCAGCTGTCGTTCTACGAGCTGGGCCTGGGAGATCCGTTCCCGGTGTCCGCTGCAGTAGGGAAGAGCAGCGGCGATCTGCTCGACAAACTCGTGGCGCTGCTCCCCGAGGCTCCTGAACGCGAGGACGCCGAGGCGATTCACGTCGCCGTGGTGGGCCGCCCCAATGTCGGCAAGTCGAGCCTCGTCAACAAACTGCTCGGCCAGGAGCGCCTCATCGTGTCCGACGAGCCGGGCACGACCCGGGACGCGATCGATACCGAGCTCGAGTACCAGGGCCGCAAGCTCGTGTTCATCGACACAGCCGGCCTGCGCAAGCGCAGCAAAGTCGACGAGGACCTCGAGTTCTACTCGACGCTGCGCACCACACGGGCCATGGAGCGTGCCGACGTCTGTCTTCTCGTTGTAGATGCCAAGGACGGCATGCATGCGCAGGACCTGAAGATCGCCAACGAGGCCTGGGACCGCGGCGCGGGCGTGATCGTGGCGGTCAACAAGTGGGACCTGATCGAAGAGAAAGAAACCAACACGGCAGTCCGCGGCGAGAAAGAGATCAAAGCGCGTGCGCCGTTCCTCGCGTTCATCCCTTTCTTCTATGTCTCCGCGAAGACTGGCCAGCGCGTCACGCGCCTGCTCGACGCCATTTTGACCGTCGCCGACGAGCGCGATAAACGCGTGCCCACGGCCGAGGTCAACCGGGTCCTGGAGGAGTTGCTGGCACGCCAGCAGCCGCCGCAGCCCGTCGGGGAATCGGTGCGGCTGTTCTACGCCACGCAGACCGGAACGGCGCCGCCTCGGTTTGCCGTGATTGCGAATCGTCCCGAAGCGATTCCGGAGTCCTACACGCGCTACCTGCACAATGGCTTTCGCGAAGCCTGGGAATTCACCGGGGCGCCGCTGACGATCAAGTTCCGCCGCAAGCGGGGACGTCGCTGAACGCTTCCCCCGTCTTTGCGATTCTGGCTTCGTACCTGCTCGGCGCTACACCGACCAGCTACATCGCCGCCAAGGTAGGGCGGGGAATCGACTTGCGTGAGCACGGCTCGAAAAACCTGGGCGCCACGAACGTCTACCGGATCCTCGGCTGGAAATACGCGATTCCCGTTGCGCTCTTCGATATCGCCAAAGGTGCCGCGCCGGTGCTCGTCTTCTCGCACCCGGCGTGGCTGTCGGTGGCAGTTGGAGCGGCAGCCGTGCTCGGCCACATGTTCTCGCCTTACGTCGGCTTCAAGGGCGGCAAGGGTGTCGCAACCGCCGCGGGAATGTTTCTCGCGCTCGCGCCGATCGCCGTGCTGATCGCGATTCCCGTCTGGGGCGTGTGTCTCTGGCTCACGGGCTACGTCTCGCTGAGCTCGATCATTGCGGTACTCACCGTGCCGGTCTGGGTCGCGCTGTTCCAGCCAAACGCGCCGTACGTGTTCTGGGCGAGCATTGCGCTGGTTGCGCTCATCATTCTTGCTCATCGCAAGAACATCGTGCGGTTGCTTGCGGGAACAGAGAATCGATTCAGAACGAGGGGGGCGGCGAGCCAATGAGAGTCGCCGTCATCGGTGGCGGGGCCTGGGGCACGGCGCTCGCGGATCTGCTCGCGCGCAAGGGCGAGCAGGTCACGCTCTGGGCCCGTGAATCCGAAGTCGTGGAGAGCGTGAATCGTCGTCACGTAAACGAAATGTTCTTGCCCGGCGCGGAGCTCGCGCCATCCCTCCGCGCCGATGCCGACATGGCGGGCGCGCTGCGCGGGGCCGAGACGGTCGTGTCGGCTGCGCCGTCGCACGTCGTTCGGCCCGTGATGACTGAAGCGGCCAGAGCATTCGCGACGACACGGCCTCTCGTCGTGAGTGTATCCAAAGGTCTTGACCCCGAGCGCCTCGAACGTCCGTCCTGCGTGCTCGCCGAGGTGTTGCCCGGGGGCACGCCCGTCGCCGTGCTGTCGGGTCCCTCGTTTGCGTTGGAGGTGTTCCAGCGCCAGCCGACCGCGGTCGTCGCGGCCGCAACCGATCACGCAGTCGCGCAGCGCGCGCAGCGCGTGTTCTCGACGAGCTACTTTCGCGTCTACTCGCATACCGACGTCATCGGCGTCGAGCTCGCGGGCGCACTCAAGAATGTGATCGCGCTGGCCGCCGGCATCCTCGAAGGCCTTGGCCTTGGTTTCAACCCGCGCGCCGCGTTGATCACCCGCGGACTTGCCGAGATCACGCGGCTGGGCGTGACGCTGGGCGCGCAGCCGATGACATTCGCCGGGCTCGCGGGGATGGGCGACCTGATCCTCACGGCAACGGGGGCGCTCTCACGCAATCGCACACTGGGTGTCGCGTTGGGGCAGGGCAAGACGCTCGAGCAGGCGCTGGCAGGGAAGGCGGCCGTCGTCGAGGGCGTGAACACGACCCGCACCGCCGTCGCGCTCGGCGAGCGTCACGGCGTCGAGCTGCCGATCGCCCGCGAGGTCGCCAACATCTTGTTCCAGAACAAACCGCCCCGGCAGGCCATCAGCGATCTCATGGAGCGTGAGCTGAAGGCGGAGAGTCGATGAGCGGTCCTCCCCCCGCCGCAGCCGGGCATCCGGCCCAGCCCGTTCAGGAGTTCTTCTCGATCGGCGAGGTTTGCCAGCTCACCGATCTCAAGCCGCATGTGCTGCGGTATTGGGAGAGCCAGTTCCGTTTTCTCAATCCGGCCAAGAACCGCTCGGGCAACCGCGTGTACCAGCGGCGTGAGATCGAGCTGATCATGCTGGTCAAGCACCTCTTGTACACGGAGAAATACACGATCGAGGGCGCGCGCCAGAAGATCGAGCAGTATCGCCGCTCGGGCGAGCTCAAACCCGAAGCGCGGCGTGCCCTCGCCACAGAGACGGTCAAGGAGCTGCGCGCCGAGCTGAAGTCGGTGCTGGGTATCCTCGAGGGGAGCTGAGGTGCGGGTGGTCGTCGTGATTCCCGGCTTTGAAGCCGCCGATACGATTGGCGACGTCGTTGCCGGCGCGCGCGTCGCCGTTCCCGCTGCGCACATCATCGTCGTGGACGATGGGTCCACAGACCAGACGGCCGCGACAGCGCAGGGCGGGGGCGCAACCGTGCTCACGCATCCGCGCAATCGCGGCAAAGGCGCGGCGCTCAGGACCGGTATCACGCGTGCGTGCGAGGTCGGTGCCGACGTTGTTGTGACCCTCGATGCGGATGGTCAACACGCCCCGGCCGACATCCCCCGTCTGCTCGCGCCGATTGGCGCCAAGCAGGCCGATCTCGTCTTGGGGGCGCGCGCCCGCACTGGAACGATGCCGGTGTCGCGCCGCGTCACAAACTGGCTGTCCGCCACGCTGGCCTCACGTATCGGTGGCCAGGCCGTCACCGACGCCCAGACCGGGTTCCGCGCGTTCGCCCGGGAGGTTGCTGCGCGGGTTCGACCGGCGGGAGACCGGTACGAATTCGAGGCTAACTTTCTGCTCGACGCGCTGCGGGCCGGTTTCCGTGTTACCTCGGTCGACGTGCCGACCGTCTACGGTCCACGCAGCCATTTTCGGTCGTGGACGGATACGTGGCGGATGGTGCGCGCCTTCGCGCGCCACGCTGGACGGATCGTGTTGGGAGCGACGTGACCTCACCAGAACACAACGGCTTGCGCATCCTGGTTTCGAACGACGATGGCGTGCTCGCGCCAGGGATTGCGCTGCTCGCGGACGTGTGCTCGACGGTAGGGCAGGTCACGGTCGTGGCTCCCGATCGGGAGCAGAGCGGCACGTCGCACTCGCTTACGCTGCACCGGCCGCTCCGCGCTCACCGGCGCTCCGACGGGGCGTTCCAGGTGGACGGCACACCCACCGACTGCGTGCTGCTCGCCATGGGCGCCCTGATGCCCGACGGGCCGAACTGGGTCTTCTCGGGCGTCAACCACGGGCCGAACATGGGCGAGGACGTGCTGTACTCGGGCACCGTTTCCGCCGCAATGGAGGGACTCGCCGCCGGCGTGCCGAGTGTCGCGATCTCGTATGGAAGTTTCGACCTCGAGCACCTGGAGAGTCATCGCCCAGGCCTCGAGAAGCTCGTGAAGAGCATCGTCGCAGTCGAGAATTTCCCGGGCGAGACGTTGCTCAACATCAACCTGCCGCCCGTCCCGGGCGCTCAGGTAAAGGGCGTGAAGGTTACCAACCTCGGCAGCCGCGTCTTTCACGAAGAGATCGCAACGATGAAAGATCCGTGGGGACGCGAAGTGCACTGGATCGGCGGGGGCAGGGTCACGTGGTCCGGCGGCGCCGACTCGGATTTCCAGGCAGTGCGAGACGGCTACATCTCCGTCACGCCGCTCCACGTGGATCTCACCAACTACAAGCTGCTCGAAGTCGTCAGGAAATGGGATTTGGGTAAGTGACACACCCGGGTAGCCGCGATACCTACGGCGGCTATCGCGCGCGTCTGGTCGAGCAGTTGCGCGCGCAAGGCATTCGCGATCTGGCCGTACTGCGCGCGTTTGCTACGACGCCCCGGCATCTGTTCGTGCCCGAAGCGGTGCGCCACCGCGCGTACGAAGACGCGGCGCTGCCCATCGGCAACGGTCAGACCATCTCGCAGCCCTTCACCCAGGCACGCTACCTCGAAGCGCTCGGCCTAACGGGAAAGGAACGCGTGCTGGAGATCGGGACCGGCTCAGGCTATCAGACCGCACTCCTGGCGGCGCTCGCGGATCAAGTCTTCACGATCGAGCGCGTGCGTGCCCTCGCGGAATCGGCGCAGGCGGCGCTGCGCGCGGCGGGCGTGACGAATGTGTCGGTGCTGGTCGGGGACGGCACCTTGGGCTGGAGCGCCTACGCGCCGTACCATGGGATTCTGGTGGCAGCAGGAGGCCCCGAGGTGCCTCAGCCGCTCGTGGAGCAGCTGGCAGCTGAGGGACGCATGATCATCCCTATCGGGGTAAAGGGAGCCCAGACGCTCACACTCGTGCAGCGCACGGCGACAGGTATTCGCGCGACGCCGATCGGTGGAGCGCGCTTCGTCCCCCTGGTGGGAGAGCACGGCTTCGATGCTTGAGCGCTTCATCGACTGGCTCCTCAATACGCTGCTTGCCATTGGGTATCCGGGGATCGTCGCGCTGATGGCGCTGGAGTCGTCGATTCTGCCCGTGCCGAGCGAGCTGGTGATGCCGCCCGCGGGGTACTGGGCCGCGAAAGGGCAGATGAGCTTCGCCGTGGCGTTGCTCTCCGGCGTCATTGGAAGCGTCATTGGCGCGCTCGCCAACTATTACGGTGCACAACTCATCGGGCGGCCCCTGATCCAGCGCTATGGGAAGTACGTCCTGCTCAGCGAGAAGAACCTGCTGCGGTCCGAGCGTTTCTTTGCCGAGCATGGGGAGATCAGCACCCTCATCGGGCGACTGTTTCCGGTAATCCGGCACTTGATCTCCGTTCCCGCCGGACTGCACCGCATGCCACTACCGAGGTTCATCCTGTATACGGCGGTGGGCGCAGCGGTCTGGTGCGCGATCCTGACCTACATCGGCTATTTCCTGGGCCAGCATGAGGGGACGCTCCGCAGCGAAGAGATCCATCGCTATGCGACGTGGGCATTGATCGCGCTGATTCCGCTCAGCCTCATTCTCATTCTCATGTACATATTGCGTCGCCGGCGCAGGCGCTCAGCCTCGGGGTCACCAGTTTGAGCCGTCGCCGCTGGGTTATCCGGGGTCGCGTTCAAGGAGTCGGGTTCAGGTGGTTTGTCATGCGTGAAGCCACTCGACTCCGGCTGGCGGGGTTTGCACAGAACCTCCCGGATGGCTCCGTAGAAGTAGTTTCTGAGGGGCCCGAGGAAGCACTTGAAGTGATGGAAGGCCACCTGCGGCGGGGTCCCTCGCATGCGCGCGTGGACGACGTCGCGCGACTTCAAGTTCCAGTTGAACTCGAGATCCCGAGGCCCTTTGATATTAGATGACTTGAAGCGCGCGATCCGGGACGTGAAGGACTTCCCGAAGCCCGGAATCGTGTTCAAAGATGTCACACCGGTGCTGCTCGACGTGACACTGTTCGCGCAGACCGTGAAGCTGATGGCCGCGCCATACCGGGACGCTCGCATCACCCGCGTCGTATCGATCGAGTCGCGTGGCTTTCTGCTCGGCGGCCCGATCGCTCTCGAGCTCGGAGCAGGGCTCGTCCCCATCCGTAAGCCGGGAAAGCTTCCAGCAGCCACCCAGCGGGTCGAGTACGCGTTGGAGTATGGGACTGACGCTCTCGAAATGCACCACGATGCTTTGGGCCCCGGGGACCGCGTGCTGATCGTGGACGACGTCCTGGCGACGGGAGGAACGGCCAACGCCGCGGCGCAACTCGTCGCCGGCACTGGCGCGGCGCTGAGCGGGTTCAGTTTCTTGATCGAGCTGGACTTCCTGAAGGGGCGCCAGCGCCTGCAGGGGAGACGTGTGGAGGCCTTGCTCCACTATGGCTAACTCGCGTAGATTTGGCCGTTTACGCCCCCGGAAAACGCCCCTGTAGCTCAGGTGGATAGAGCAGCGGTTTCCTAAACCGTTGGCCGGGTGTTCGAGTCACCCCAGGGGCACTGACTACTGAACACTCGATGATCAATGATCAATGATCATTGATCATTCGACATTGATCATTCGGACGGAGTCCGCATTGGCCACCGCAACCCGCATCACCGGGAAATCCACGGCAACCACTCCCACGACCTCGCCCGCGTCTGCAACCCCAGGCATCAAGCGTCCGGAGCTATCCGAGCGCCTCAATGTCTGGTTCGGGGCGCACAAGCAGTTAACCTCGTGGGTCGGCGCGATCGTCGTCGTCGGCGCGCTACTGTTCGTGTGGCAGATCTCGGCGAAGAGCCGGACGGAAGCGGCGGCCAGTCGCGCGCTCCAGGGGGCACGGTTCGCGTACGAGAACCAGAACCTGCCGCTTGCGGCCAGCGAGCTCGCCAAAGTGATGGCGGACTACGAGGGCACCAACGCGGCCCAGCAAGCTCGGCTGCTCCTGGGCAACGTGCGCCTGCTGCAGGGACAGCCCCAACAGGCCGTCTCGGTGCTGCAGGACTACGCGGGGGGCGCCGGGAAGGCCTATCGGGCACAGGCCTATTCGCTCTTGGGGGCGGCCTACGAGAACATGGGACGCTTCCGTGAAGCCGGGGAAGCGTACGAGACGGGCTCTACAGCCGGCCGCCTCGATTTCCTCAAAGCGCAGCTACTCGCGGATGCCGGTCGCGCCTGGACGACCGCTGGAGATACGGCTAAGGCGGTTGCTGCCTATCGTCGGATCGTCAAAGACTTCCCAAAAGAGGCGGCAGCGAACGAAGCGCGAGTGCGGCTGGCTGAGCTCACAAAGGGGACAGTCTCGTAGCAGTCTAGTTCGTATAATAGATGTTATGTTAAGTTGAGATGTGTGTGGATGTGGACAATCGGTTCACGTAATCACACCCCTGAACACCATTCTCCCCTCTCCAGCTAGCCACACATCGTCGTAACGGCCGTTCTGAGCCTTCGTAGCACGTATTCCCAACATCCGGCCGCTCCGGCTCTGAATCGTGATCGGCAGGCGCCCGAGGCCCCAATCCTGGATCGCGCAGCCGGCGCCGACCGCGCCGGTTCCGCAGGCCAGCGTTTCACCTTCGATCCCACGCTCATAGGTCCGCATCCGCCATACGCCGGATTCCGCGCGTGAAATGAAGTTGATGTTCGCACCGGTGGGTGCGAGCGCGGCAGCGAACCGCAGTGCCCGGCCGCGCTCCATCAGCTCGACGGCGTCTACGTCGTTCACCAGCACGATCAGATGCGGGACACCGACTTTGGTGAGCACGGCCTGGCGCTCGCCGGCCTCGAGTTCGAGCGCTGGGACAGCGGCTGGCGCGTCCACAGGCGCAAGATGCAGCTCTGCGCGTCCCGCCTCTGTTGCCCGGCTGCGGTAGGTGCCGGCATCGGTCTCGAGATCGATGGCCTCGCCCGGACCCGCGCCGAGGCCCAGGTGCGCGGCGAGTGTGGTGCTGCACAGGGCCGCGTTCCCGCACATGGCGGCGTGGGAGCCATCGGCGTTGTAGTAGATCATCCGGGCCGCGCCGGCATGAGAACCAGGGCCGACGAACACGATCCCATCGGCGCCGATACCGGTTCCGCGGGCGCACACGGCCTGCATGTCCTCCGGCGTCCATTCGGCCGGCGTGGACACACGCGCGTCGAGCATGACGAAGTCGTTGCCCGACCCCGTCATCTTGTAGACCGGCAGGCCGATTAGATGCGGCCGAACCAGGCCATGAGCCGGAGGCGCGGCACTTTCCATACTGCCTCGCGGACGATGGCCTTGTTCATTTTGCTCTGCCCCTCGGCCCGGTCGACGAACACGATCGGTATCTCGCGGAGCTTGAACCCTTTTCGCCATGCGCGAACGCTCATCTCGATTTGAAAGGCGTACCCGTTGGATCCGACTTGCGACAGATCAATCGCTTCGAGCACCCGCCTGCGAAAACACTTGAACCCGCCTGTCAGGTCCCAGAGTCGGAGCCCGGTGAGCCAGCGGGCGTAGACATTGGCGAAGTACGATAGCATGAGCCGGCTCATTGGCCAATTGACGATCGTCACCTTCCCGTCCAAGTAGCGTGAGCCAAGCACGATATCCGCATCCTCGATGGCCGTGAGAAACTCCTTGAGGTGCCGGGGATCGTGCGAAAAATCAGCGTCCATCTCGAAGATGTAGTCGTATCCCTCCTTCAGAGCCCACTTGAACCCGGTGATGTATGCGGTGCCCAGGCCGAGTTTTCCTTCGCGATGGAGCGCGTGTACGCGCGGATTGGTCCGCGCCATCTCGTCGGCCATCCGGCCGGTGCCGTCCGGAGAGTTGTCGTCCACAACGAGCACTTCCAACCGAGGGTCCTGCTCCAGCACCTGCGGTACGATCAGGGGCAGATTGACCGCTTCATTGTATGTGGGAATTACGACCAACGCTCGCTCAGACACGGGGAGCGCGTCTCCGTTCCCACGCCGGCGGCACCACGAAACCCGCGATGACGAGCAGCAGTGTGACGAGGCCGATCGCCTTCCCTCTTGCAAATGCGCGCGAGTGATAGGTCAATTCGAGCCGCTTGTTGCCAGGCCCGACCGGAACTGTCAGCAGCGCGTGATCACCACGCAGCACTTGCCCAGGATGACCGTCCACGCTTACACGCCAATCGAGATACCAATTCTCCGCGATGAGCACATAGCTCGATTCCGCGGGCGCCGGATCGAGCTCCACGGTCATCTTCCCCGCGTCCCAGGCGGTCACGCGCGCTCGCGCGGGCGATGCCGGCGGCACTCCCTGGAGCGGTCGTGGCGTAATGGCCGAGTTGGACGGCAAGAGTACGACGCGATCGAAGGGCGGAAACCGTGGGTCCGCAAGCGTGGGGGGCACGAGCGAGTCGGCATCCACCTTCACGGCTGCCGAGACCACACGGGCGTATTGAGGAATCGTGTCGGCCTCGTAGAGATAACCTGGGTTGCCCGAGCTCGTTGCCACGGGTCCCATGACGCGGTGGTACCCGGGGATCCGAACCGTGTCGGTAATGAGCACGAATCGCACCGCAAGCAGATCCCAGAGCTTGACCGAGGTCACGAGGAAGCGCATCCCATTCTCTGTCCCGGGCCGTCCACCGATGAGCTCGTCGAAATAGCGCAGCTCGTTCCCCTGATAGCCGAGGACCTGCGGGATCGCGTGGGCCATCAGCACATTTTCGGGATAGACATTGAAGTCCAGCACGCGATATGGCTTTGGCTCCGTCCGGAGGCGCGTCGTAATCGGGTCGAGACGATACAGCGATTGATTCGGCGGATCGGAATAGAGCCAGAAGTGCCGGCCGTCCCGCCACAGATCGAGCCCGACCAGGAGCGGCAGTCCCAGCGCCAGCGCGATCAGCGGTGCCTTACCGCGAATGTACGCAAAGGCCACCAACGCGACGCCAAACAGCATCACTGCGCCGATCAGCGCCGACACCCGAATGTCTGGGCCAAGCGCCTCCGCCAGTTGCCGACGGCCCGAAATCGGCGGCGCAATAGACTCCGCGAAATGCCCGAACGCACCCGCCAAGCCGAGCAGTGCGATCACGCCCGACAGGATGAGCCAGGTGCGCACGTCGCCCTCGCCCTCTTTGCGCTCGAGCCGGCTCGCGCCTAACGCAGCGAGACTCGCCGTACAGAACGCGACCACAAAAAACACCATGCCCGGCGCGCGCGTCTTGCGAACGTACGGCATTACGCTCCACCACAGCTTGTAGAACGGCGTCGCATTGCCGAGGGCGATCAGCAGGAACAGGATGCAGATACCGCCGAGCCACCAGATCAGCCGGCGGCGGTCCGGCTGCCGGCGGAGGCCGAGGATGGCCAGCAGGAGGACCGGCAGCCCGAGGTACTCAGAGTGCAGCTTGATCGGGTTTGAGCCCCAGTAGTTGCTCCCTCCCCCACCGGTGAACCCGGCGAGGAAAAACTCCGGCACATGGTCCCACGGCACACCGAACGACGCGGCATTCTCGAACGCGGCGGAATAGGCGACCGCGCGCGGGGAGTGTGGGATGTATTCCAGGAATGGCAGGATCTGTGGCATCGCGATCCCGAAGCCGGCGATCACGGCGGCCAGCACGATGCCGAGACGCGTTAGACGTGGTGCCAGTGGCTCGCTCGTGGGCTCACCGAATGTCAGGTACAGTGCCCAGAGGCCGGTCGCGATCAGGAGGTAGTAGGTCGTCTGCACGTGCGGGCTCAGCAGGCATAGCGCGACCGCTACGGCGAGGAGTGGATATCCCCAGGCGCGCCGGTCGCGCAGCGCCACCACCAGCGCGAGGCACGCGAGCGGCAGCATCGTAGAGACAAACAGCTTGCCGTCATGCCCGGGCCGCGCGTACGAGATGAGAATGCCCGTCAACTGATACGCGACGCCGCCCACGACCGATCCGGTCCACGAAATCCTGAGCCGCCGCAAAAACAGGAACATGAACAGCCCGGCCAGGATGTAATGCAGCACGAAGCCGAAATCTGTGACTTTGTCCGCGGAGAACTTCCAGCGCAGAAATGATGTCGGGTACAGCACGTCGCCGTGCGTCACCGGCGCGATGTACGGCAGACCGTCCATGATCATCGGATTCCAGAGCGGCAGCTGCCCCGTGGCCCGCCACTGCTCCGCCTGCCATTCGTGCACAGCGTACGCGCTCGCGTATTGATCGCTCATCGGCGCCGCGAGCCATTTCCCCTGCAGCATCGGCAGTGCAAGGATCGCGATGAACAGGACGAAGAAGCCCGTCGCCGCGAGCGTCGGCAGGCGCGGCTCGTAACTTGTGGTCACAGCGCCTACCGGCGCCGTCTCTTGTCTAGCCAGACAATTCCTCCTTCGCAGCCGTCTTGATGGCCAGCATGAGCCCTGCCCCGCCCACCTCCGCCAGCGTGAGTTGCACGCGCGACACCAGGCTGATCGCCAGGGCTGCTCCACCTCCCACAAACGGTGTCAGAAATCCCACAAGGGCGAGATCGCGCACCCCAATCCCCCCCGGGACGAACACCGCGACAATGCCCATGACGTATCCCAGCGCGAACATACCCATCGCCGCGGTGACCGGCACGGACGCCGTGGAAATCAGGCCGCGAACCAGCATCCAAAACGCGAGGCCAAAAGTAACCCAGCTCAGCAACATCAGCCCGCTCGATGCGATGATGGCCGAGACGGGGAGCGGCGGCAGGGGCGATTTCGCGTCCGCCAGCGTGCCCAGCCACTCCGCGGAACGGCGCCACGCGAGAACCCCGATCAGGAGGAGCGCTCCCAACACCGCTGCGCCCAAGAGCAGAGGCGACGCCGCGTGCGGCGTGGCGATCGCGACGAGCACGACCCCGGTCCCCAACACGACCGCCTGCATCGTGAACGCGGAAACCGCGGCGGCGCTGCGCCGTATGCCGGCGCGTTCGGCGAGGACCACGAGACCGGCAACGCTCCACACCTTTCCCGGGATGTAGCGGCCGAGGTTGGCGAGGGTCCAGGCGCGCGCGGCATCGAGGTACCGCAGGCGCTGCTCCCAGCCGCGCAGCATCCGGCGCCACGATTCGATTTGAATGGCATAGGTCAGGAAGACAACCAGGACGGATCCGGCGAGCCAGGCAAGGTTGAGATCGAGTGTGACATGGACCGACTGAAAGGCGGCCCAGTTGCGCGCGATCGATCGCGCGATCAGGGCCAGAACGAGGAGCATGGCGGCGATCTTCGCCGCCCGCAGCCACCCGGATCTCAATCCTTCACGAACTTGTAGGCGATGGACCGCCCCAGCAGCCACCAGGGGGCGCGGATCGGCGGCCAGATGTAGGACCCGCCGTAGTCAGCCAGGCGGAAACCATTCATTTCCCCCAGGCGCGTCATCGTCTGCTTCGTCCAACTGTACACGTGCCCCCACTTGTCCGGAACGCCGAAGAGATTCCAGATGATCTCTTTGAAATGGTAGGGATTTGGCACCGAGACGACCCAGACGCCGCCAGGCTTGAGCACGCGGTAGACTTCCCCGGCGGTCTGGAACGCCGTGGGCGTATGCTCGAGCACCTCGATCATGAACACGCGGTCGAAGAAAGCGTCCGGGAACGGCAGACCTTTGGTGATGTCGTGGATCAAGACATCGGGAGCGGCGTACTCGGGCGCGATATCGAGCCCCTGATACTTGATCCCCTGCGGCAGGAACTTCCGGATGTCGCCCTCGCGCCCGCCGATGTCGAGCACCGCGTGGCCCGGTTGGGTTTGCGCAAGCTTCTGCGCCAGCCGGTAGCGGATGCTCTCTTCACCCCAGTTTCGCCACCCAACGCGCGCGCTGTAGAACTCGGCCAGCTCTTGGGAGGCCACACCAATACGTTTTGCCATGCGGAAAAGCTCCTTAGAGAACACGTCTAAATCAAGAGAAGGCCTTATCTTGGGCGCATGACCGGGCTGCGTATCCTGCATCTGGTGACCGCGTTTCCCCGCGACGAGCGCGATATCATTGCACCGTGGCTGATCGAGCTGATCAAACGGCAACGCGCCGAGGGACACGATGCGCAGGTCTTCGCACCCGCCTACCACGGGTCAGGCGATCACGAGTTTGCCGGGATTCCCGTGCATCGGTTCCGGTACTTCCTGTCTCGCTGGGAATCGCTGACCCACGACGAGTCGGCGCCCGATCGGATGCAACGCTCGCTGCTGTTTCGCCTGATGCCGGCCCCATTCGTGCTGGCGGGGATGACCGCGGTATGGCGGCTGTGCCGGCGCGAGCGCTACGACGTCATTCACGTGCATTGGCCGGTGCCGCTGGCACTGTGGGGTTGGGCCGCGCGCCGCGCGCATCGAAGCGCCGTCGTGCTGACGTTCTATGGCATCGAGCTGCGCTGGGTAAAACGCTCGCTCACATTTCTCAAGGGATTCGTGCGCTGGGCGTGCCGGTGGGCGGATCGCGTCGTGGCGATTTCGTCCGAGACCGCGCGTGAGATTCGCGAGCTGGTGGATGTGCCGGTCGAAGTCATCCCCTACACGACACCCTTCCCCGGGCACCCGGAGCCGCGCGCGCTCACGTCACGTGACGGCAAGCTGCTGACCATTCTGTTTATCGGCCGACTCATCGAGTTGAAGGGACTGGCGTTTCTCATCGAAGCCGCCGCCCTGCTCCGCGACCGCGTGAACACGCGCATCGTGGCGATCGGCATCGGGCCCGAACGGGAGCGGCTCGAGGCATTGGCCCGCGACCGCAGGGTGGCCGTCGATTTTCGCAACAAGGTCCCCGATGCCGAGCTGCAGCAAGCGTTCCTGACGTCCGATGTGCTGGTGCTGCCGTCGATCATCGACGCGCGCGGCGACACCGAAGGGCTGGGCGTCGCGTTGCTCGACGCGATGAGTTATGGCATCCCGGCTATCGGCACTCGGGTGGGTGGCATCCCGGACATCATCGAAGACGGCGTGTCGGGATTGCTCGTCCCGCCCGCCAATCCGGAGGCGCTCGCGGCGGCGATAGAACGCGTCGCGCGCGATCCCGGGTACGCGCAGCGTATGGCACACGCGGGGCGCGAACGGCTGCGGACGCGCTTCAGTTGGGACGTCATTACGAAACGGTGGGACGCTGTTTACCGCGCGGCCTCTGCCGGTCTGCCATCCAAGTCTTCCACGCGTAGCTGAAAGGGCGCGGGCGGGGCGACGGCCGCCTCGAGCTCAACACCTCCATCGCGGCGGATCGCGGTCGCGCGTACCGCGCGCCGCGCGCGCCGCCACTGCGCGAGCGTGTCGAGCGGCGCAACAAACGGCGATTCTGCGAGTACGCCGGCGATCGTCGCGCCATACGCGGGTGGCGCGTCAGGGAATCCCAGGGCGGGCGTGAGATTCGGATGCCACAGCCCGACCCAGAGGCCTCCGACTTCTCTGGCAGTCGCCGCGAGCTGGAGCGCGTCGCGCGACCATGCCGCGGGATCCTCGATCCCGCGATACTTGCTCAGCGCGCGATCCATCCACGTGAAGGGCACTTCGTCGATCGCGATCCGCTGATTTCGCTCGGCATCCCAGCGCGGCACGACATCGGCGACACCCAACCGAAAGCCGTTGCGATCGGGAAACCCGTACGTCGTGTCGTACACAAACCCGGCGGCGGTCATCGCGTGCTCGGTGACGCCGGGATGAATGCGGACATAATGCTGGCGAATGCCGCGGACCGGCGCACCGGCAAGACCTTCGAGTCGCAGCCGTTGTTCGGCAAACGCGCCATGCTCCTCGAGCGTCGCGAAGCTGCCGTGGAGCCCGATCTCATGTCCGCCGGCGCGAACCTGCGCCAGAATGCCGCGCGCCTTGGTCGACTCGGGGCTGTAGGTGAGATCGCCCGCGCGCACAGTCTTGAGCGTGGGGGTGCCGCAGAGGATGAACCAGCTGGAGTGGATCCGGGCATTGGCTTCCTGGTTCAACACGCCGGTCACGCCTTGAAAGACGGGATCAAACCCGAGCGACCCGAAGGCGGAGGCAGCCACGCGGGTGATCCGTGCGAATGCCCGTTTGAAGGCCAGCTCTACCAGGCGGAGCGCCGTGAACGCCGGCCACCACGCGACGACATCGAGATCGTGCGTGAATGCCGCGGCCCAGCGGCGCCTATCCGGCCATGCTGCCACCGTCCGGAATGCGCGACGCCCGGCGGCCTTCCGAGCGGCGGCTTGCAGCGCGAGCGCCGCACGGTGGATAACGGGCTCACGCTCCAGCCCCTCGCGGACGAGCGGGTTGGCCGACGCGGGCACGCGTGAGTAGCGGTCGCGCTCCGTCGAACCCTGTTCGGCTGCCGCGCCTGCGACATCGATGACGGCGCGCAGCACGCCGCGCGGGATAAGCACGACGCCATCCGAGACCTCGATGCCCCACCCTGCTGCCATCCAGCCGCGCAAATCGCGCGGCGGGTGGTCGCGCAGCTCGAGGCTCACAACGTCGAGCGTTGGCGCGGCCGGCACGAGCCGGGCGAGGTCGACCAGCACGTCCAGCGCGAAACGCGCGGCGGCGGAGAGGCCCACTTCCGGGAGTTTGATCACAGGGCGTCGAAACGTACATTACGACCCCAATGCCCGAAACACTCCTGCCCAAAACACGCATCCCGCTGCGGCACCTCCTGGTATTCGGCTGGCTTCCGAGCCCGCTGAAAATTCTGGCGTACCGGGTGTTCCTCGGATACCGCATCGGCCGGCACGTGAAGATCAGTTTCGGCGGCGTCGTGATAGGTAAGAGTGTCGAGCTGGGCGATCACGTCGAGATCGGCCTGCTCGCGGTCGTCCAGGGCGAGACGATCCGCATCGGCCGGCACTCGAGCGTCGGGACGATGAGCTATTTGTCGTGCAACGTGATCGAGATCGGCGAAGACGCGAAGATCCGCGAGCAGGTCTACGTCGGCGGCCCGCAGTTGCCGGAATCAAAATTCGTGCTCGGCAGCCGCACCATCATTCTCCAGCTCACCAACATCAATCCCACGAAGCCGGTCGTGATCGGCGACGACACCGGGATCGGCGGACACTGCCTCATCTTCACGCACGGCGCCTGGCTGAGTCAGTTGGACGGCTATCCCGTCACGTACGAGCCCGTGACCCTGGGCAAGAGCGTCTGGTTGCCGTGGCGCGTGTTCATCATGCCCGGGACGACGATCGGCGACGGCACCGTGATCGGCGCCAATTCACTCGTATCGGGGAACATTCCGCCCAGCAGCCTCGCGGTCGGCAATCCCGCCAAGGTGATCCGCAGCGCGCCGGACTTCCCGAAGAAGCTGAGCGACGCGGAGCGTGCGAAGTTGGTGGAGACGGCCATCGCGGAGTTCGATCGGTTTCTCGAGCACGGCGGTGTGCGGATCGAGTCGCAGGGACCGCTGCGCATCTATCACTACGGCCGGCGCTCCTGGCGGCTTTTGTGGCTGCGTGGGGGGGTGCGGGTGGACGGGATCGCGGCCGCGCGCGGGGATACCGTGTTTTCGGAGACTGTCCTCGCGCCGGACGCGTTAGCTGACTTTGCGAAGCACCGCGTCTACTGGCTCGACCTGGTCGGCAAGACGCGCAGCGAGGGCGGCTCCCGGTTGACCGAGGAGCTCGCCCTCTTTATCGGCCGCTACGGCGTGCGGCTCGCGCGCTACAACGTCAACCGCTAGTGGATACGCAATAGGTCGACCCAACCGTCCTCGTTCGCGACGACCACCTGATTGCGCGCGGCGTCAGTGGCTACCTCGCGCGGCGTGCCGCCGACGGTGACGGTCCGCACCAGAGTGCGAGTCTCGGGATTCACGACCTCCACGAGGCCGGCGAACACCTCGCCGATGTACAGCTTCCCATCTGGTCCCAGCGACATCCCTTCCCCACCGCCCGTCAGCGAAACGTTGTTGATCGCGCCGTTCGACAGCGTAATGATGTGCAGCACGTTGCTGAGCTCGTTGGCCACATAGAGCTCGGAGTGATCAGCGGACATCGCCATCCCCTGCGGTCGGCCGCCGAGCGTGAAGGTCCGGAGCACCGTCATGCTGTGCCAGTCGACCTCCAGCACGGAGCCGGCATCTCGCGTGGCGACATAGACAATGTTGCCGTTGGGATGGGTCAGTAAGTGATGTGACGTCGCGGGTAGCGGCAGCGATCCCGTGACGGTGTTGGTTGTCAGGTCGACCTTGAACAGCGAATCGGCGTTGGTAGTTACGAAGAGTGTGTTATCGTCAGTCGAGATCGCCACCGGCAATGGATCGCCCGTGAGCGGGATGGTCGCGATCTGTGTGTTCGATGCGACGGCGATGACATTCACGTTGTCGCTAAACTGGTTCGCCACATACGCGCGCGTGCCGGTGGAATTGAAGACCATGTAGCACGGCAGGCTGCCCACCAAGAATGAACCGGTCACACGGCTCGTCGTGAGATCGATCCGTGCAACCTTGTTGGCATAGGGTCGTGTGACGAACGCGATGCTCCCCGAAACCGCGACCCCGAGCGCTCCATCAGGTAACACCACGCGAGTATAGGCGCTCTGATCGGTTGGCGAAGAACAACCGGCGGCGAGCAGCGCGCCCAGGCTGATGCGGATGAGCCAACGAGACGATCGCATCATGGTAGTCGTGCGAAGGAGATAGGCGGACGATCTCAGGCCTGTCATCGGCCTCGCAAGGAAAGGCGCACGTTGCGTCATAATCGAACGGCTACGCGGCGACGACCTCGAGCTTGCCGAGCGGGAGAATGTCGATCCACCCCGCTTCATTGGTGATGACGGCATGCCCTGCGCCAGCGAAGGCGATCTGTCCGGGGCGTCCTCCCGTCACGAGCGTGCCTTGGTGTGTCAACGACGCCGTGTCGATTACACCCACGGTTCCTTCGCGTGCGTGGCCGGTGTAGAGCAGGCGTCCATCGGGGCTAAGCGCGAGTGCCACGGCGCCGCGCTCGTCATCGACTGTGGCGACGCGCCGGCCACTACTCAAGTGCACGACGTCGAGCTGGTGCTGCTCGTTCGCGACGTACAGCAGTGTCCCGTCCGGCGAGACCACGAGTCCTTGCGTCCAGCCACCGAGCGCAAACGTCCGCAGCACGCGCATCCGGATGGCATCGACTTCCAGGACCGACCCGCCCGCCCGGGTCGCGACGTACAGCCGGTCACCGTCGGGATGGAGCGCGAGATGATGCGAGGTGGCAGGCAACGGAAGCGAGCCCATGACGCGCCCGTTTTCGGGGTTCAGGGCCCACAGCCGGTCTGTATTCGTGGTGACGAACAGGGTATTGCGCGCAATCAGCAGTGGGAACGGCTGACCGGACAGGGGAAACGAGCGGACCGCGGTGTGCTGGACGGCATCCAGCACGGCGATCGCATCACAGTACTGAACCGTGACGTAGGCTCGGTGACCGGATTCGTCGAACCGGACGCACGTGGGCGTGCATCCCACGGAGGTAACGCCAGTGATACATCCTTTGGCGAGATCGAGGTGTGCCAATGAGGCGCCGTGTCCAAGCGTGACGTAGGCGAAGTCGTCCCCGCGCACCGCGATGCCGTAAGGTCCGCCATCGAGCGTCACGCGGTGCGACCGCGATTTCACCCAACGCTGTCCCGCAGCAGTCGGAGTGCCGTTGGTTCCCGCTGATGCGCGGGCCACGGGCCGCGGCGCGCCAGGGCGATCACCCGCGAGGTGCACGCGTTCCCGGAACCAGCGGAGCACCCTGGCGGTACCCGCGCGACGCAGATCCTTCCAGCTGTGACTCGTGACTCGGCGCACGAGACGGTATGAGCTCGCGGTCTCCATCGGTGTTTGACGCGCGAGCGCCAGCAGCGCGCCCCGGCCGACGCCGGCGTCGGCCTCCAGCATCCAGTAGAAGACGCAGACCCAGCCCGACAGCTCCTCGTAGGACGGCAGCCCCTCGCGCCGCAACAATCGGTTCAGCTGGAATCGGTTGCGCAGTCCAAGCTGACGGCACAGCGCCTGGGCCGAGCCGACTCGACCGTTGCTGCAAACAAGGGAATGCAGCACGGCGCGACCGTCGGACGACAGCCACGGCAGTTCACTTTGCAACAGAGACGAGAGGGCGAGTGGCGGCATGTGTCGATTTGGGACTAATACCCAACGTGCGCGGACGGCCGCCACGCCGCAAGGCAAGGCGCCCTAAACGTCACAACGCTACTCTTCGCTGCGCATCCGCCGGATTTCGCGCTCGACCGCCCGCAGATCCTCCCGCATCCCCGCCAGCATCTCCCCGATGAACCCGAAGCCGAACAGCGCCACGCCGGAAATCACGAGCACCATGATCAGGTCGAGCAGCGGACGGAATCCAACGTGTGGCGGCCCGAAGCGCAGGTAGAGCGCGACGATGCCGGTCAGGAGACCGATAGAGAACAGTGTGGCACCGATCACGCCGAAAAACAGCATCGGCTTGCGGGCAAAGCGGAGCTGGAACCACACCGACATCAAATCGAGCACGCCCACGGGAATGCGGGCCACGCCGAACTTGGAGCTGCCGGCGCGGCGCGGATGCACCGGCACCGGACGCTCGGCGAGCCGGAAGCCTTGCGACGCGGCGATCACGACCATGAAGCGATGCCAGTCCGGCCGCATCGGCACGACTTCCATGATGTCGCGCCGGTAGGCCTTGACTGAGTTGAGGTCCTTCACCCGGACGCCGAACAGCCAACGGCACAGGGCGTTGTATATCCCCGACACGAATCGCTTGTTATACGATCCCTGCTTCGTGCCGGTGACCACGTCGGCCTCTCCATCCAAGACTGGCTGGACGAGTGAGGGAATGTCCGACGGCAGATACTGCAGATCGGCCGGATAGTAGACGAGCACGCGACCCCGGGCGGCGTCCGCGCCGGATTTCAACGCATCGGCAATGCCGCGCTGCGTGCGGTGCGTCACCACCTTCACAAACGGGTGTTTGACGCTGAGCTCCTCGAGCAGCTTGGCCGAGCCGTCATGGCTGCCGTCGTTGATGATCACGAGCTCGACCGCGTATGGGAGCGGCAGCATGGCTTCGCGCGTGAGCCGCACGAATTCGGCAAGGTTCTCGACTTCGTCCTTGGCGGGCACGAGCACGCTGACATCGGGCGGCGTGGAGTTGGTTGCGAGGCTCATAGCCGCTTGCGCATCCGCGCCGGCAGGATGCCGAGCTGGTCCCGGTACTTCGCGACGGTGCGGCGCGCGATCTTCACGCCCTTGCGCTCGAACATCTCGACGATCTGCTGGTCGGTGAGCGGATTCTTGGGCGGCTCGTCGTCGACCAGCTTCTGAATCTGCGACTTGATCGAGCGCGCGCTCGCGTCCTCGCCTGTCGTCGTCGAGAGCCCGCTCGAGAAGAAGAACTTGAGCGGCAAGAGCCCGCGCGGCGTCTGGACGTACTTCTCGTTGGTCACGCGGCTAACCGTGCTCTCGTGCATGCTGATCACGTCGGCGACCTCGCGCAGGGTCAATGGCTTCAAGTGGTCGATGCCCTTCTCGAAGAACTCGCGCTGCCGGTCCACGATGAAGTTCATGACCTTGAGCATCGTCTGGCGCCGCTGCTCGATGGCCTGGATCATCCAGTGCGCGCTGTTCAGGCGCTGGTTGATGAACTCCTTGCTCTCGCCGTCGTACTTCTTCTTGTCGCGCGCGATCTCCTGATACGTCTTGGAAATCCGCAGCCGCGGCAACCCGCTGTCGTTCAGGAAGACGTGATACTTGTCGTCGATCTTCTCGACGATGAGATCCGGGATGATATAGGCGTCGTTGCCCGCGGAATATTGCAGGCCGGGCTTGGGATCGAGGCGGGCGAGCTCGTCGGCGGCCCGCTGCACTTCTTCCGGCGCGAGCCCGAACCGCTTGCCGAGGTCGCTCCAGCGGTGCGCGATCAGATCGTCATAGGCGTCCTTGACCAGCCGATAGACGAGCGAATCGGTGCGCTTCTGGTTCTCGAGCTGCAGCATCAAGCACTCGCGCAGATTGCGCGCGCCAGTACCGGGCGGGTCGAGCTGCTGGATGATCTGCAGCATCTCCTCGACCTCGGCCATCGTGTACGCGGGAACATTGAGATCCTCCTCGGACTCCGCCTCGTGCTCCTCGAGCAGCTGGTTGGCGCCCTTGAGGATTTCTTCGAGGGTGTGCTGCAAATAGCCGTCCTCGCCGATGTTGCCGAGGAATTCCTCGGCGAGCAGCTGCTGGCGCGCCGTGAGGTCGAGCAAACGCACCTGGTCGCGCAGGTGGTCGATCAGGTCTTTGCCTTCGACCGTAACCGGCTCGACGTACTCGCGCGCGTCGCTGTAGCTGCCGCTGGGGACGCCGTGCTCGGTGCGATCGTCGAGCAGGATACTTTCCCAGTCAGGCTCGTCCTCTTTCTGCTTTTCGTCTTTCTCGGGCTTGTTCTTCTGCTGATCGGCTGCGGTGGCCTGGACCTCCTCCTCGGGCTCGATCATCTCGAGGAACGGATTCCCCAGCAGCTCCTGCTTCAGGTGCTGCTCGAGGTCGAGCAAAGGCATGTACAGCAGGTCCATCGCCTGATACAGGCGTGGATTGATGCGCAGGTCTTGCCGCAGCGCGGTGTGCTGGTGCAGGCCGGTTTTCATGCGGTCACCGGGGCGAGCCGCGTGCGCAACCGCGTCGTGAGTGTCGGACCGAGGTAGAGCGAGGCGACGCGGTCGTCGAACACGAGCTCCCGCACCGTTCCGGCCACCTGTACTTTGCCTTCAAACATGATGTAGGCGCGGTCGACGATATCGAGCGTCTGCTCGACGTTGTGGTCCGTGATGAGCACGCCGATCCCGCGGTGGCGCAGTCCCGCCACGATGGTCTGAATGTCGTTGACCGCGATCGGATCGACGCCGGCGAACGGCTCGTCGAGCAAGAGAAACTTCGGCTCGGTCACGAGCGCGCGTGTAATTTCGAGCCGGCGCCGCTCGCCGCCCGAGAGCTGATACGCCTTCTCGCGTCTGAGTGCTTTGATCCCCAATTCGTCGAGCAGCAGCTCGAGCCGCCGCTCCTGCTCCGCGGCGTCCAGCTTCAGCGTCTCGAGAATCGCCAGGACGTTTTCTTCGACCGTGAGCTTGCGGAAGATCGACGGCTCCTGAGCGAGATAGCCGATCCCGGCGTGCGCGCGCCGGTACATCGGAAGCGAGGTGATGTCGCGGCTGTCGAGCAGGATCCGGCCCTCATCGGGCCGGATCAGCCCGGTGATCATGTAGAAGCAGGTCGTTTTCCCCGCCCCATTGGGGCCGAGGAGGCCGACGATTTCTCCCTGCGCGAGCTCGAGCGAGACGTTGTTGACGACCCGACGGCCCTTGTACGCCTTGACGAGGTGCTGTGCGTCGAGGCGGCTACCGCCCGTGAACAGCGGGTGATCGCCGCTCACCGATTCGCTGCGGGCGACGGTCTCTTCGGCGAGGGAGTAGAAATGCCGAGCAGCGGTCGCGCGATCGCTGGACATGTCAGTCCAGAGGTCGGGCGCGAACGCAATCGGCACGTCGCCCCAGAGGGCGCCCATCGGCAGCACGATCACCTTGAGCATCGCGAGGCGCGGCAACACGGACGTCGCGAGATAGGAACGCGCGTCGTCGACCGACAGGCTTCCCGTGTCCTGCAGCTCGCCCTTGGCATGGGCGCGCAGCTTCAGGAAGTCCTCGCGGTAGGCGACGGCGAGGTCGCTGAACGGCGCGCGGCCCCCGTCATCGGCGATTCGTGCCAGCGCGGCCGCCGCCAGCGGCAACGACGAGTCTTTCGCCGCGAGCACGCTTGCCATGCGGTCCAACCCACGTCCCGCTCCTCCTCGGGTGTCCGTCACGGTGCCACCGGTCGCTGTGCTGGGGGAGGTGGAGGCGCCGGCGGGGGGGGCGGCGGCGGCGTTGCGGTCTTCGCGCTGTCGGCGGCGACGACGGGCTGCGGTACCAGGTGCACGCCGTCCGACTTGCCCGACACGACGACGTGATCGACTCGATCGCGCACCATCGTGAGGGTGATCTGGTGCCCGCGGGAATAATTGATCGCCGGACCGGCGTTGGTGGTGTCGCGCTCGTCCGGGTGATGTGTCAACGCGCGGGCCGGCTGACCGCGCGACAGCAGTTCGCGCAGCCTCGACCGGGGCCGGCCGGTAGCCGAATCCTGCTCCTGCGCAAAGCGGATCGTGAGCGAGTCGCCCGTGATCCAATCGGTTTCGTTCAGCGGCGTCGTGGAATCGCGTTTGGCCGTGGAGAACGAATTCCCGAATGCGCGCGACTCGGTCAGGATCTCGCCCGGCGAGTCGATCGCGAGCGAATCGGCTTGAATCGTGTAGAGCGCGGAAATCGCATGCGGGCGCATGCTGTCGCCCCAGGCGAATGTCTGCTGCAGCTGCCGGTTGTCGATGCGCAGGTCGATCGTGTCGGCGGTCAGCGTCCAGTCTGACCCGGTCGCCTTGCCATGCCCCAACGCCTTTAGCTGGCGGATGTCCCGCTGGGCGAGGCCCAACTCGATCCGCGTGCCGACCAACGTGTAGGTCTTTCCGGAATCCGCTGCCGCCCCCCCCCCCGCCCCCCCCGCCCCCGCCCCGGGTGTCGCCTTCCCACGACCTTCGACACTGGGCGTGCCGACGAGAACGCCAAAGCCGGTCGTCTGGTCGAGCTGCATGGAGTCGCCGCGCGCGGCGAAATCGCTGCGGTCGATCGTGACCTTGCCGCCGCCCCACATCCGGTCGTCGCCTTTGAATCGCAGCCGGTCACCGACGATGATGTATGGTTCGTTGGAGACGGTGTCGCCGGACGGAGTCTGGCGGTACTCCACCGTGGGCCGCTGGGTCGCGTACATCTCGACTGTATCCCGCACGCCCGGGACGGCGCGCCAGTACTTGAGATTCGGGCCTCGCAGCACCGAGCCGTTGCGGCGGTTCACCGCGACGACGTTGTTGTGCGCCTCGAGCCGTTCGTCGCGCAAGAAATAGGAAGCGAACTTCGCGTCGAGCCAGAATGCCGTATCTCGAATCGCGACGCGACCGATCAGGTCGAGCCGCCCGACTGCCTGATAATGCGCGAAGCTGTCGGCGGAAATCGTGGTGTTGGTGCCGTCGCAATGCGCCAATACGCCGCCGCCGCCGTAATAGGTCTTCGTGCCGCCCGGATTGGTGATCTCGGAGTAGTGCCCCATCGAGTCCACGGCGACGCGGCAGGGCCGCCCCGTCGTATCCTGGCTGGCGGAGACACCTTGCAGCAGCGCGACAATCGCGAGAGACACGGCCGTCATTGAGTCGGCAGAATGAACGGCTTCCCGCCGGTGCCGTGTGTGCCTGTGGCGGTGATCTTCTTGAATTCCGGATCCGACGTGAAGCCTTCACCTTCGACGTGCCGCTCCGGCGAATCGAACACGAACGCTTTGTCGGAGCTGACTTCGTTCTTCACCTGATTGTAGTACATGACCTCGGTGCGCAACGTCCCGCCATCCTTGTCGCGCACCACGAGGACGTTGCCGCGCGCCTCCATGTCGCCGGTCCGCCAGTTGTGCGTGCCTTCCTTGGACGTCAGCGTCGAGGTGGGCCGCCCCGTCAGGTCGTAGAACGTCACGTGCACGTTGCGCAATTCCGCCCGCTGCGAGTTCGAGAAGAAGTACGCCGTGTCGGCGCGCACACGGGCGCGGAGCACCCCCAGGTCCGTGACGTAGTGCGTCATGCCGAGCAGCACCTGGTCGGCGCTGTCGAGGACGGCTTGGGTCGCGGTCACGGGCGTGCTGCTCTTGCAGGCGACACCAAGGAGCAGGGAGCACAGCGCCGGGAGCAGTGTCTTCATACAGCGCCGGCCTTCATGAGATCGTGCAGATGCACGATCCCCATCACCTTTTTGTCTCCGTCGAGTACCGGCAACGCCATGATGCCGTGACGCTCCATCAGGCTCACCGCGGCGCTCGCCAGCTCCTCCGCCGTGGTCGACTTCGGTGTCTTCGTCATGACGTCGCCGACGGGGATGTCGAGGAACTGGTCCGTGCGCTCCATGAGCCGAGTGAGATCGCCGGCCGTGACGACGCCGACCAGGGCTCCGCGCTCCACGACCGCCACCGTGCCGCGCTTCTCCGCCAGCAGCACGACGCATTCGCGCATCGGACGATCGGGCGCGAGCAGCGGGATGTCGTGCGTCAGCATCACGTCGGCCACACGCAGCAGCAGCTTGCGGCCCAGTACGCCGCCGGGATGCAGCGCGGCGAAGTCTTCGCGCCGGAAACCTTTGACCTCGAGGAGCGTCACCGCGAGCGCGTCCCCCAGCGCCAGCGCGACCGTGGTACTCGCGGTCGGCGCAAGCGTTTCGGGACACGCTTCTTCGGCAACAGCGGCGTCGAGCACCACCGTCGCCTGGCGACCCAGCGGCGAATCGGCATCGCCGGTCAGCGCGATGATGGGCACGCCGAGGCGCTTCAGCTGGGTGACTAGGCCGAACAACTCGTCGGATGCACCGCTCTTCGACAAGACGATGGCGACATCGTCTCGAGTCACAATGCCGAGGTCGCCGTGCAGCGAGTCGACGGGATGGAGGAACGTCGCGGGCGTACCGGTGGAGGTGAAGGTCGCGGCGATCTTGCGCGCGATCAGCCCGGATTTCCCGATCCCCGAGACGATGAGACGGTGACCCTCTTTCATGGCGGCGAGAATCTCGACCGCCCGCGCGAACGCAGGCCCCAGTGTGTCTGCGAGCCGCTGCACCGCGGCAGCCTCGAGCGCAAGCACGCGCTTGCCGCGGTCGACGAGCTGCTTGCTCCCGCCGGGGGCGTGCGGTGAGGAGGCGCGTGCTGGTTTATGCACGGACCGTCTCCCGCACGCGGTGCCAGACGTCTACCGCCAACCCCACGATTGGGGCGAGCTGATCCAGCGGGACCATGTTCGGCCCGTCGGAGGGCGCACGGGCGGGATCGGGATGCGTCTCGAGGAAGAACCCGTCCGCGCCCGCGGCCGCCGCGGCATACAACAATGGTGGAATGAAGCCACGCTCACCGCCGCTCGCGCCGCCCGGTCCCTGCCCCGGCTGCTGCACCGAATGCGTCGCATCGAAGATGACAGGAGCGTTACAGGCAGCGCGCAGCCGCGGGAACGAGCGCATGTCCACGACGAGATCGCCGTAACCGAAGAATGTGCCCCGTTCGGTGACGGCGACTTCCGGCGCCCCACCGGCGCGGACTTTTTCCACGGCGCCTCGCATCTCTTCAGGCGCCATCCATTGGCCCTTCTTGATGTTCACGGGACGACCGGCCTTCCCCGCCGCGACCAGCAGATCGGTCTGCCGGCAAAGAAAGGCGGGGATCTGCAGCACATCGGCGACGCGAGCGGCGGCCGGCACGTGTCCCGGCTCGTGCACGTCGGTGAGGATCGGCAGACCCGTAGCGCTCCGCACCTGCTCCAGCGCGCGCAGCCCCGCTTCGATGCCGGGACCGCGCGGCGCGTTCAGGCGGGAGCGATTGGCCTTGTCGTACGACGCTTTATAGATGACGCCAATACCGAGTTTGACCGCGAGCTCGGCCAGGGCTTCACCCACGCGGATATTGAGGTCGTCGGATTCGACGACGCACGGACCCGCGATGAGAAACGGGCTGCTGTCAGCCGCGAACCTCGGCGTCATGTCAGTCCGTGAGCTCGGCCAGCGCCCGCGACACGTCGGTGCGCGGATGGAGCTTCTTGTAATCGACCGCGGCGCCGACGAAGCCGGCGAACAGCGGATGCGGGCGCATCGGACGGGATTTCAGCTCTGGGTGGAACTGACAGCCGAGGAACCAGGGATGCCCCGGCGGTGGCAGCTCGATCATTTCCACGAGCGAGCCATCAGGCGACAACCCGGACGCGCGCAGGCCGTACTCCGCCAGCACGTCGCGGTACGCGTTCGACACCTCATAGCGGTGGCGATGCCGCTCGCTCACCTCGGTCGCATTGTACGTTTGCGCCGCGAGCGAGCCGGGCCGCAGCCGGCAGGGATACGCGCCCAGTCGCATCGTACCGCCCATCTCCTGGATTCCTTCCTGCGACCGCATCAGCGCGATCACCGGATTCTGGCACTCGGGCGCGAACTCGCTCGAATTGGTATCGGGGATCTTGCAGACGTTGCGGGCGAACTCGATGATCGCGGTCTGGAGTCCCAGGCAGATGCCGAAGAACGGCAGCTTGTGCTCGCGCGCCCACCGGATCGCCTCGACCATGCCCTCGATGCCGCGTACACCAAACCCGCCGGGCACGAGCAAACCGTCGTACTCCGCGAGCAGCTCGCCGGTGGTTTCCTGGTCGGTAAAACGGTCGGACGCGATCCACTGGATCTGCACACCGCTGTCGTTCGCGATCCCGCCGTGCACCAGCGCCTCATGCACGCTCTTGTAGCTGTCGGCGAGCTCGGTGTACTTGCCGACAACCGCGATCCGCACCTGCTGCGGCGGATGCAGGATCTTGTCCACCATCGCGCCCCACGCGCGCAGATCGGGTTCTTTCGTGTCGAGATGCAGCCGCGCGCACACTTCCTTGTCGAGTCCCTGGTCGTGCAGCTTGAGCGGAATCTCGTAGATCGATTTCACGTCGGGACTCTCGACCACGCACCCGAAGTCGACGTTGCAGAACTGCGCGATCTTGCGCTTCAGATCTTCGGAGAGCGCGCGCTCGGTCCGGCAGATCAGGATATCGGGTTGGATTCCGATCTGCATCAGCTCGCGCACGGAGTGCTGGGTCGGCTTGGTTTTGAGCTCGGCGGTCGCGGCGATGAACGGGACGAGCGTCAAATGAATGAACAGCGTGTTGTCGCGGCCGACTTCCTGGCGGAATTGACGAATCGCTTCGAGGAAGGGCAGCGACTCGATGTCGCCGACCGTGCCGCCGATCTCGGTGATGACCACGTCATGATCGGGAGCCAGCCGCCGGATCGCGCCCTTGATTTCGTCGGTGATGTGCGGGATCACCTGCACCGTCGAGCCGAGGTACTCGCCGCGCCGCTCTTTGGTGATGACGGACAGGTAGATCCGTCCCGTCGTCACGTTATTCACTTGCGACAGCGATCGATCGATGAACCGCTCGTAGTGGCCGAGGTCGAGATCGGTCTCGGCGCCGTCGTCGGTGACGTAAACCTCGCCGTGCTGGAACGGCGACATCGTACCGGGGTCGACGTTGATGTACGGATCGAATTTTTGGATAGTGACCTTGAGGCCTCGCTCGGCGAGCAGCCGGCCCAATGAGGCAGCTGCGATTCCCTTCCCGAGCGAGCTCACTACACCGCCGGTCACAAAGATGTACTTGGTCGAGCTCACGGGCTCACCGCTTTCAAGTGTCGAGTGATTTCCGCTTCAGCCCACTTGAGATCGGCCGGCGTATCGATGCCTGGCGCTGCCGGGCCGTCGAACAGTGTCACGCCCATCGGAATGCCGTGCAGCAACGGTCTGAGCTGTTCCAGTCTTTCCCAGCGCTCTTCCGGGACCGGCGGGAGCCGCACCCACCGCAGCAGCGCGTCGCGCGTGTATGCGTACACCCCGACGTGCTGATGGTAGACGACGTCGCCCGTGCCGTCGCGATCGAACGGGATCGGCGCGCGCGAGAAGTAGACGGCACGTCCCTTTGTGTCGAGCACGACCTTCACGCGGCTGGGATCGGTGACGAGCTGCGGATCGAGCGATCCCGCGGCAGTGCCAAGCGGATCGCCACGCTCGAGGCACGCGAGCGCACCTTTCACAGCGGCGGGCGCAACGAACGGCTCATCGCCCTGAATGTTGAGAATGAAGTTGAAGCCGCTAAACGCCGGTTTACCAATGACTTCCGCAACGCGTTCCGTCCCCGATGTATGGTCCGGGGAAGTCAGCACCGCCTCGAAGCCGCCATTCTCCACCACCGTCGCGATCTCGCGTGCGTCCGTCGCAACGACAAGACGATCACAGATCTGGAGTTCGGCGATACGGCGGGTGACGAAGAGGATGAGGGGTTCGCCACCGAGCGGCAGCAGTGGCTTACGAGGCAGCCGGGTCGAGCCCAGCCGTGCAGGAATCACGCCAAGGACGGGCACGGGGGAACATACAAAATCTGTGCCGTGGAGTCTAGCCCGAGGCTACCACCTTGCCCTGCGGTCTCTTAGGTCGACGTGGACAAATGGCCCGTGAGCCTCCGTCGCGGCGTATTTGCCGAGCCCACCTCCGCTCTGAGGTTCGTCAAAGAGGCTGTAGAGGACCTCCGCGTCGCGCTCGTCGCTCCGGCCGTCGCCGTTCAGGTCGTCCATCCGGCCGTCGTGGTCTTCATCGATGAAGATGTCGGCCGCCGAGCCCCAGGTGTGCCGGCTGTAGGCGACGTTGCCGATCGCGTGGTTGTAGGCAGGCGTGCGATAGCCGCTCATGACGTAAAACGTGGACGCCGAGTGGCCGGAGGCATTCACGAGGGCGAGCAACTCCTCGAGGCGCTGCAGCAGCTGGACATTCAGGACGACGTATTTCGGATAGGCACCAGCTTGCTTGCAGATGAACTGCTTGAGCTGAAAGTGCGGCGACACGAAGACGTCCGCATTGTCGCGTGTGACTTCGATGAATCCCGCGGGTGGCCGATAGGTGTCGAGGCCGCGCAGCGCTCGTCCAGGATAGCGGCCGATGCGATAGCCGTTGAGGTATTCGCCCCGCAGCTGGCTGTAGGGCACGAGTACGAATGCCTGGATCGTGAGCGAGTCATGCCCGTCATTCGACCCGACGCGCATCGGATAGAAGCCCGGTGTGCGTGGCGCTGTCCAGGTCCAGTGGCGGTCCATGGCTTGAAGTCGCACCGTCTCGCCCGGTAGCACAGTCAGCGTGCTGATCGGCGCGCTGAATGTCAGCGTACGTTCAGGGGGCGCCGCTGCGAGACCGGCGACGCCCAGGAGAGCCAGACCGTAGAACCGCATCGCGCACACGGTAGGGGTTGCCCCCCCGGCGCGCAAGGACTTCTCTACCCCGCCGATCATGCGACTTCGCTCGTAGATCTGACGACGCGGAGGAAGTTCTCGAGAATGCGCTTGCCGTGCTCCGTCCCGATGGACTCGGGATGGAACTGAACGCCATAGGTCGGATGATCACGATGCTTCATGGCCATGATCTCAGCCGCATCTCCAGTGCCTGTCCGGTCGGCGCTCATCGCGGTGACCACCAGGGATGGCGGCAGCGAGCTTGGCTCGACGACGAGCGAATGGTAACGCATTGCCGTAAAGGGACTGGGAATGCCGTCGAACAACTCGTCGTCGCTATGCACGATCGGGCAAGTCTTGCCGTGCATCAGGCGACCCGCGCGAACGATCTTGCCGCCGAACGCTTCACCGATCGCTTGATGGCCCAAACAGACACCGAGAATCGGCACCTCGCCCGCGAGCGCGCGCACCAGTGGGACGAGGATGCCCGCCTCGGCGGGCGTCTTTGGGCCGGGTGAGAGTACGATAGCGGTGGGTTTGAGTGCCTGGACATCGGCGACGCTGAGCGAGTCGTTGCGGTACACGACCGGCTCCTCGCCCAGCTCACCGAGATACTGCACCAGGTTGTAGGTGAACGAATCGTAGTTGTCGAGCACGAACAGCATAGCGACCTATGCCCGCCCCGTGAGATCAGCGGTGCAGTGCGCGCACTTCTTTGCGTTGATCGGGATCTTCGATAGACAATACGGGCAGTCCTTGGTGGTCGCGGGCCCCTCGACCTTCTTTGGCCCGAGCTGCTGCACGGACTTCACCAGCATGAAGACCACGAACGCGACGATCAAAAATGAGACGATCGTCGTGAGGAACAAGCCGTAGTTCAGTGTTACCGCGCCGGCGGCCTTGGCATCGGCGAGCGTAGCGTATGGACCTGCCGCCTTCGCGCCCTCCTTCAGCGTGACGAAGAGGTTGGAAAAGTCCACTTTGCCAAGAATGAGACCGAGTGGTGGCATGATCATGTCTTCAACCACGGAATTGACGACTTTCGTGAATGCGGCGCCGATGATGACGGCGACCGCGAGGTCGAGCACGTTGCCGCGCATCACGAATTCGCGGAAACCCTTGAACATGGAAATGGTCCTTGAGGGGGGTTAAACCGCCCGTTACCGGCCGGCGTCCTAAAAAAGGCCGGCTTGACGATACACCATAATCGCGCGGGAGGCACCTCATGCTCAGACTGGTTTCGGTACTCGTGGCGGGCTGGATGACGATGGGTGGATGGGCCGTCGTCACGGTCAAAGATCTGCCTGAATACTTCGTCGCGGGCCAACGGTACACGCTGGAATTCCAGGTACGGCAGCACGGCCGGACGCTGATGAACAACGTTCAGCCTCAGCTCGTGGTCGCCACGTCTGAGGGCAACAGCAATGCCGCGACGCTGGCGGCGACGCGCTCGGGCGACGGCACCTACCGCGTGACCTTTGCAGTTCCGCAAGGGAATCGCGCTTACCTGACGATCATCAGCGGCTGGGGAGCGAGTAATCTGAGCCTATATCCCGTCCGTGTCGTTGCGGCGGGCGCGCACCCGGCACCGTTGTCCCCGATTGACCGGGGCCAGATGCTCTTCGTGGCCAAGGGCTGCAACGCCTGCCACGCCAACAGCGATCTGGCCGACCGGCCCGACAATCAAGCCATCGCGGCGGGGCCCGCGCTCGGCGGCCGCCATTTGCCACGCGAATACACGATTCAGAAGATGAAGAATCCGAGCTCGGAGACCATGCCGAATCTCGGATTGAGCGACACCGAAGCTGCCGCGATCGCGGGGTTCTTGAGCGGGGACCGGACTACGGCGACCGGCGGCGGTCGCTAGGCCGCGGCGGCCGGCCTTCTTCAGGCGCGCGGGTGGTAGCTCTTATGGACGGTGCGGAGGTAATCCCTATCGACGTGGGTGTACAGTTGCGTCGTGGAGAGGTCGGCATGACCCAGCATTTCTTGCACGGCCCGCAGATCCGCACCGCCCTCGAGCAGATGCGTGGCGAAGGTATGTCGCAGCGTGTGCGGCGTCACGCGCTTGGAGAGACCGGCACGCCGGGCATTGGCTTTGATGATGCCCCACGCGCCCACGCGCGATAAGGGGGTGCCGCGCGCATTCAGGAACAAGAAGCCGCGGCCATTCCCACGGTCCAGATCCGGGCGCACGCGCTCGACGTACATCGCGACTTCGCCGATCGCGCGCCGTCCCACTGGCACCAGCCGCTGCTTTCGCCCTTTTCCGAAGACGCGCGCGATGCCGTCCTTGAAGAACAGATCGTCGAGCTTGACTCCGACGAGCTCCGACACACGCGCGCCGGTGGCATACGCGAATTCCAACAGCGCGTGGTCGCGGATTGCCAGCGGTTGGTCCGGATTCGGGGCCTCGAGGAGCTTCGTCATTTCGGCGACGCTCAAGACGGCCGGCAACGTCCGCCACCGTTTTGGCGATTCGATTCGCTCGCTCGGGTCGCGGGCGGCGAGGCCCTCTCCAATCAAGAACTTGAAATAGGTACGGATCGCCGAGATCTGCCGGCCGATTGTGGTCGGGGCGAGTCCCAGGTCCTTGAGGAAGTAAATGAACTCGCGGAGCTGTGCGGCCGAGAGCTGCTCGGGTGTCTGCAGGCGGCGGCTCGCGGCGTATTCCGCGAGCCGCGTGATGTCGCGAAGATAGTTCTCGACGGTGTGACGGCTATTCCCGGCTTCGAGCGCGAGGTAGTCCCGGAAGCGCTCCAGCTGAAAGGCCCGACTTACGGGGTCGGAGGACGTCGCAGTCGCCGGCGCGCGAGCCATACGACAATAATGAGAATGGACGCCCCGGCCACAATGGCGAGGGCCGTGTTCACCCGACGCAACATCCCCAGCACGAGATCCAGATCGGTGCCGAGCTGATAGATGAGATACGTCAGCGCGCCGTAGTAGATGCCGGAGGCCAGGGCCAACGGGATCAGCGCGCGGGCCGGAGTGACGCCCGACATGCCGGCAAAGGGCATGACCACGGCGCGCCAGATCGGGAGCAGCCGGGCCACGAAAATTCCGTAGCTGCCGTGGCGACGATACTGCTCGGCGATGTGCGCGACGGTGTTCGGCGTGAAGATGTAGCGGCCCAGGAAGCCACGCGTCACAACCGCTCCGTGACGCCGCGCGAGGGCATAGACTGCCGCGCCGGAGCCCACGTTCGCTGCCCACGTGAGCCCGAAGACGGCCCAGGCATTCATGACCCCCCGCCCCGACAGGAATGCGCCGAGTGCGACGGACAGATCGGCGGGTACGGGCGGAAAAATGTTTTCGACGGCGGACAGCGTCGCGATCAACGCGTACAGCGGCCCGGTGGGAAGTTGCTCGAGGAACGCGAGGAAGTCCGTCAGGTGCGCGAGAACCCTCCACTCGTGCGTGGGGCCTGCTCGGCGAGCGTGGCGACCGCCATCACGGCGACGCCTTCGCCGCGGCCGATCCAGCCCATGCCCTCATTGGTCTTGGCCTTCACAGAGACGTGCGCCGGTCCGGTGAGCAGCGCACCGGCCAGCTTCTCTTTCATGGCAGCGAGATGCGGTGCGAGCTTCGGCTGTTCGAGGATCACGGTTACATCGGCGTTCACAAACTGGAACCCGGCTTCTACCACCTTGAGGAAGGCTTTGTTCAGCAGGTCGAGCGAGTTGGCATTTTTCCACTGGGGATCGTTCGGTGGGAACATGCGACCGATGTCGCCCAGACCGGCAGCGCCGAGGATGGCGTCGGTGAGGGCGTGCGCGACCGCGTCGGCGTCAGAGTGGCCCGCAAGCCCGTGGGTGTGGGGTATCTGGACACCGCCAAGGATCAGCTTGCGGCCCCCCCCCGGGGCGAAGGGGTGGGAATCGTAGCCGATGCCGACCCGCATTACGCGGCCACCGCCGCGATCACGCGGAGATTCTGGAGCTCGGTCGTCGTACGGAAGATGCCGTCGTCCATGATAACTCCTCTTCGGCAAAACTCGACATCAGTTTCAGTCGCAGCTACATCTAATTTATGGCACCCACCAAAGGCATGCTCGCCGTGGCATCGACGCTTCTCATGGCTTCGAGCACGGCTCCGGTGCTCGAGCTCGATCATGTCTACGTCGTCGTCACCCCAGGAGCCGTGGCGGCCACGGAGGCTCTGCGGCGCGTGGGTATCGTCATCGACACAGCGACCTCGCGACACGACGGCCAGGGTACGGCGTCGCGCGCCGCCTTCTTCGAGAATGCGTATCTCGAGCTGCTGTGGATTGATTCCTCGGTAACGGTGGATTCCCTGCACCGCGGCGACCTGGCGGATTTCGTTCGTGCCGCCGCGTGGCGTCAGTCCGGGGCGAGCCCTTTCGGGATCGGACTCCATTTTCTAAGCGGCAGCCCGGCCGATTTCACCATTCCGACGCGTCGCGATTCCGCCGCGCGGCTCCGGCCGGGAACGTATTACGTGCTGCTGCGGCAGCCCGCAGAGTCGCTCGCGCCTGACGTGTTCACGATGCCCGACGACCGCGCCGTGACCAGTTGGATTGGGCGGTTTCGAAGCCGGCGGCCCGATTTGTTTTCACATCCGTCCGGTGCTCGACGGATCACCGGCATTACGATCCGGGCTCCCGCAAGCCAGCGACCCCGCGCTGCCGAACTCGAGACCCGACTCGTCCGCTTTGAAGAGGCGAGTAGCCCCGAGCTCGTGCTGGAGTTTGACGGTGGGCAGCTCGGGAAGACGCTCGACTTGCGACCGGCGCTTCCCATCATTCTACGACGCTGACTACCTCAGGGCCGGCCCGTGGTTGCGGCGACCGGTGTTGTAAGGGCGTAAAAAGGGCCCGATTGCTCGGGCCCCGTAAAGCACCTACCCATGCGCGCGGAGGCGGACGTCGATGTCCGCGATGATGTCATGCGGCGCGCCACGTTTTTCCCAGCCTTTGTGGCGGCCGTGATCACCGCGCTCGCGCGCTTCCCACAACCCGCGCACGGCTACGCGTTCACCGTGCGGCGTCGCGAAGATGCGCACGATGTCATCATCACCGCGCCGCGCCCAGATGATCCGATTCGGACCATCGCGCTCGACCCGGTACACGTTCCAACCACGCGTCACCAGCACGTCGCGCGTGACCACGACCACGCGATCGACCGGCACGACATACTCGTACTGCGCCGGCTCCGTGTAGACATACTCGGCGCGCGCGTACCCGGGGGGGGACGCGCAGGCCGCGCACGCAAGCACCGCGAGCGCGACAACGAGGATCAGCAGATCGTTCTTCATCAGTTCCTCCTGGTGAAGACTGCGATCCGTATGACCCCGGAGGTTCCGAGATGTTTACGCGGGCGCGTGACTCATGTCACAGCGTTCGCGGTTACGCGGCCACGGCCGCGATCACCGGACCGGCGGGTACCAATTCCTTTCTGACCGGATCGATTTTGAGGTTCAGTCCCTCGAGTGAATGAGCTCCCAACAGCGTCATGTCCCCCGATTCCGCGAATACAACCAGATCCGGCGCTTCCGTGCCGCCTGCGCGAACCAGCGCATAACCAATTTCGCGCTCGATCCGACGGCCGTCCGCCACTTCGAATGCCTGCTTGCGCTGTGCACGAATGCCCAGTTCTTCGAGAACTCGGCGCGGAACCCAGGTGAATTCACTTCCAGTGTCGACCATCGTCTCGGGGAGCGCCCGCGGCGGGTTTTGCAGATCCAGGTTCTGAATCTCGATTGTCGTACGGAAGATTCCCACGTCGTCCATGGTAGCTCCTTTGCGGCGAAGCTCGACATCAATTTCGATCGCAGCTACATCTAATCTACGCGCGGTTGAATAAGGACGAACTCTGGAGGTGGCATGAAGACCGTTGTGATTGGAGAAGCGTGACCAGTCCCCTTCTGACCAGACGCGAGCTGCTCGCGATGCTGCTCTCGGCTGCCGCGCAGCCCGTGTTGCCCGCATGCGCACGCTCTCACCGACCGAGCTCGGCAATGCCCGAACAAACGACCGATGCACAGGCTCTCGCGCTCCTCGACCGGGTTGCCGAAGACCTCCTTCGGCTCTCGCCGGAAACCGCGACCGCGCTCGGCATCGACACCGGCGCCCGTGGTGCACTCAGGTCGCAGCTGGCCGATCGCTCGGCGGACGGCGTCCAACGCCTGGCAACACAGGTGCGCGAATCACTGGTGCGGATCAACGCGCTCCCGACCGCGAATCTCTCCCATTCCGTGCGCACCAGCGTCGCGGTGGTCCGCAGCGCCTACACGACCGCGCTCGAGGGTTTTGCGCTTCCCTACGGCGATGTCGCACTGGGTGGCTGGCGCAACACGCCCTACGTGGTGATCCAGAATGTCGGCGCCTATCTGGATGTGCCGCGCTTCCTCGATGCCGATCACCGGATCGAGAACGCCGCCGACGCGGAAGCCTATTTGGCTCGCATGGAAGCGTACGCGCGGCAGCTCGACGGAGAGCTCGGTCGTATGCAAGCGGCGCGAGCGGCAGGCCTGGTGCCCCCGCGCTTCCTGCTCGACAAGGCGCGCAGTCAAATGACGCTCTCGGTGCAGAACGCGCGGGCCGGCGGTTCGCTCGTCGAATCCATCGCGCGACGAACCAAAGACATTCCCGGGCCATGGAGCGACCGGGCGCGAAGCGTTGCCGCGCAGCACGTCGCCCCCGCGCTGGAGCGTCAGATCGCGGAGCTCGAGACTGAGCGCGCGAGTGCGACCGACGACGCCGGAATCTCGGCCCGTCCCCATGGAGAAGAGTTCTACCGCTGGGCGCTCAAGGCTTCGACCACGACGACGCTGTCGCCCGACGAAGTGCACGAGATGGGCCGGAGCGAGCTCGAACGGTTGCACTCCAGGATGGATGCGATCCTGAAGCAGGCCGGCTATTCGCAGGGCTCGGTCGGAGAGCGGATGCAGGCGTTGGCCAAGGATCCGAAGTACAAATTCTCCGACGGCGATACTGGCCGCGCCGAGATCATGGCGTTCATCAATGAGCGATTGAGCTGGATTCGGCAGCAGATGCCGCGCGCGTTCAATCACGTGGTGAATCCCAACATGGAAGTGCGGCGGCTTCCGCCGGAAGAAGAGCCGGGCGCGCCGGGCGCGTACGGCGGCGCCGGGTCGATCGACGGCAAGATTCCCGGCCGGTTCTGGATCAATCTTCGGACGACCGACCTGCACAGCAAATACAGTCTGGCCGACCTCACGTTCCACGAAGCGATTCCAGGCCACATCTGGCAGGGCGAGTACACGCACCAGATGCCGCTGATCCGGCAGATGCTGGCGTTCAACGCGTACTCGGAGGGATGGGCGTTGTACGCGGAGCAGCTCGCGGACGAGCTGGGCGCCTATGAAAACGACCCGGTAGGTCGAATCGGCTATCTACAGTCGCTCGCGTTCCGCGCCTGCCGTCTGGTCGTCGACACCGGCATTCACGCGAAACAGTGGACGCGCGAACAGGGTGTGCGGTTTTTTGTGGACGTCAACGGATCCAATCCGCTCGAGGTCGCGAGCGAAGTCGATCGCTATTGCTCCTGGCCAGGCCAGGCGTGCGGCTACAAGGTGGGCCACAGCGAGATCAACCGGCAGCGCGAGAACGCGAGCACGGCGTTAGGATCGCGCTACGATCTCAAGGCATTCAACGACGCCGTGGTGCTCGGCGGCAATGTGCCGCTGGACGTGCTGGCGACAAACGTCGAATCGTACATTCGGGGGTAGCCTGTGAAGCCGCTGCTGCGACATCCCTGCACCGTGCTCGCGATGCTCATAACGGTCGCGTGTAACAGCTCGACGGAATCTCCCGCCGGTCAGCAGATCGCGTTCTGGAGTGACCGCGACGGTCTCCGTCAGATCTATCTCATGAACGCCGACGGCTCCGGACTCACACCGCTGACCCGGGATACCGCGATTCACGTGGACCCGGCATGGTCGCCTGACGGCCGCAAGATCGCATTCGCCACGAATCGCGATGGAAATTTCGAGGTCTATGTCATGAATGCCGACGGCTCGGGCGTGCTCCGGCTCACGCATGACACCGCCGCGGACTTTGAGCCGTCGTGGCGGCCCGACGGCACCAAGATCGCGTTCGCCACGCACCGCGACGGCAATTTCGAGATCTATGTGATGAACCCGGACGGCTCTAATCCCACTCGCCTCACCAACGACACGGCGGCGGATCTCGATCCGGCCTGGTCGCCGGACGGCAACCGGATTGCGTTCGATGCCGCGCGCGACGGCAACTCCGAGATCTACGTGATGAATGCCGACGGCTCGAACCCCACGCGGCTCACGAACGATACGGCGACAGACTACCAGCCTGCGTGGTCGCCTGATCGCAGCAAGATCGCGTTTGTCCGGCAGATCACGGTCGGCAATGCGGAGCTATTCGTGATGAACGCGGACGGATCCGGTGTCGTCCCGCTCACCAATACGCCATCGAGCAGTGAGGTCGATCCAGCCTGGTCGCCCGACGGGACGAAGATCGCGTTCTCGAGCAATCGCAACGGTCTCAGCTATGACATTTGCGTGATGCACCCGGACGGGTCGGGAATAACGCCGATCACCAATAGCCCGGTGACGGACGCCGCACCCAAGTGGCGTCCCTAGGGACAGATACGGCGCGGTGCTGTCGATCACTCGAGCGGCGGCCAGCGGCCATCTGAAACCGTTGGATTGCGAGGCGTGACCTCTTAGCTTAGGCCACCCTGTTCAGGTTGGCGCGGCATGTCACCTTTAGCCGTTCGTATCGGTGCGGGCGCCCTCGCGCTCCTTGCCCTGTTCGCCCTGCGTGGAAAGCGCTGGGCGTATTTCGCGTTCATCCTGCTTGGGCTCGCCTACATCCCCGCGCAGGCGCACTTCCACCTGCACGCGCCGAAGTGCGATCAGGTCCTTCCCACGTTGCAGCAAATCGTCCCCTTGCTGCACAACTATTTGTACATCGCGCTGTTCGCGGGCTTCTACTGGATGTCCTGGGTGCAGCTCCGCGACGCCAACGCGCGTCCCCTCTGGGCGTTTGTCGCGACGTTGGCCGCGGCAGCGCTGTTCGAGCTCGCCGAGGGCATGACCGCAGTGGTGGCGGTGGCGAAGACGGTGAGACACGCAAAGCCGGCGGTGGCGACGGCCGTGCAGACACACTGCCGCGTACAGGACCTCGTGCCGGCTGTTGCCGCGGCATTGGGTGCGGCGCTGCTGCTCGCCATCTGGGCTCGCCTGACCAAGAAACCCGGGTACGTCAGACTCGGGAGGCCACGCCAGGCAGCGGTTCCACGAGCGGCTGCTCCGCCGCCCCGTGCGGCTGTTCAACCTCGCACGGTTGCCCAATCCCGGTCCAAGTACGATCCGCCGGTCCTCTACACGCCGCCGCCGCCGGATTTTTCACCTGGTCCGGTAACGTCACCGCCGTCCGCAGCGCCGACGGAGGAGGCCGCGCCGACCGAAGAGGTTGCGACGGACAAGGTGGCCGCTGCAAGCGCGGCGATCGTGCAACGGCTCCGTGCGATCCTGGGACGTCTGCGTGTGGGGACGATGCTGCGACGCGTGTGGGCGGTCATCTGGGGACGTCGCCGCGCGATCGTGATCGGCGTTGTCGTCCTCGTGGTCCTTGGCGCGGGCGCCTTCGCTGCTTTGCTGCTCTTGAAGCCGGCACCTGTCGCCGTGGTACAAGCGGATACCACAACCGCGGCACCGCCCCCGCCTCCGCCGCCTCGACCCCTGCAGTCCGAGGTCGAGGGGTACTACGAGCCGAGTTACCAGTTCACGGTGTTCGATCGGCGTTTCACCCGTCTCACGCTGCGTCCGAACGTCTCCCTCATGTTCACGCGTCCCGGGATCCGGCAGGAAGTGCCCTGCGAAGATTCGCGAATCACGCATGATGCGGTGCGCTTGCGTTGCACGCTCGAACCGTATGGATTGGTCACGGTCGAGGGCAGGTTTCCGTCGCGCTACGCCACGAGCAAGCTCGACATGCCGGTCTTGAGCGCGGTAGTTACGGTTACCAATAACCGTGGTGAAGTTCAGTATCGCGCGCGCGACCAGTTCTACTGGCACGTGCCAGACTAAAGCAGTCAGGGGATGAAGGCTCGGATTCTCGCAGTTCTGATCAACGCGGCGATTGTCGGCACGGCGGGCGGCCAAACGCACGCCCTGGTCGATGTCGGTGCTCATCGGCTCGACTATGTGCGGGCGGGGTCAGGCACTCCGGTGGTGGTGTTCGAGACCGGGCTGGCCGATTCGCTCAATGTCTGGCTGCCGATGCTCGACTCCGTGTCGCGCTCCACGACGGCCATTGCCTACTCGCGGGCTGGATTCGGCCGTTCCGAGTCCGGCGCGCCCGATCACTCCGTGCCGCACGCCGTGGCGGACTTGCACGAGCTGCTGCATCGGATCGCGCGACCGCCGTTCGTCCTGGTGGCGCGTTCGTACGGCAGCTTGATCGCCAGGCTCTACATATCGACCTATCCCAGCGATATTGCGGGTCTCGTGCTCGTGGATGGCACGCACGAGCAACAGGTGCAACGCTTCGGTACGCTCGACAGCACGTATCCCGGGGCGTTCCGCGCCTTTTTCGACTCCGTCCTCGCTCAGTTGCCGCCGGGACCGGAGGCGGCCGAGATCCGTGAGACGGTACGAATCCAGGCGGCCGGCAGCGTCGAGGGTCTGCGGCCGCTTCCCGACATTCCGATCGCGGTCATTACGAGCATGAAGTCGGACGAGAAGTCGCAGTACGTCAACGGCACGGGGCGCGGGCACGAGGTGTGGCGCAGGCTGCACGACGAATGGTTTCGACGCTCCCGCAACGGCATTCACATAGTCACGACGCGGAGTGGCCACGGCATTCAGGATGACGAGCCTGAGCTGGTGATGCAGGCGATCCGCTTCGTGCTCGATCGCGTCCAACACTAGGGATCCGGCGCGCTTGACTTTTGGCGCCGCCGTAGTGATGATTCGCGTCGAGCGAGTAAGCCAGTGACTGACGAGGACCTGGGGCACGTCTCCGGTCCTCGATTTTTTTGCGGGCCACTCGCTCACCCGGCGCCGGCAGCACAGTTCGCGGCGCGCCAGATCGGCGACGACGCGCGACGTCGGGAACAGTTTGTGACAGGAGTTTTACCAGTTATGGCACGTATCACCGGTACCGTGAAGTGGTTCAATGACGCGAAGGGGTTCGGTTTCATCACGCCTGAGAACGGCGAGAAGGACTGCTTCGTGCATCACACCGCGATCCAGGCTCAGGGCTTCAAGTCCCTGACGGAAGGTCAGCGCGTGGAGTTCGACGTCGTGCAGGGCGCCAAGGGCCCGGCGGCGCAGAACGTCGTCAAGCTCTAACCCACCCGCGGTACGAGCACAACGCAACGGCGCTCTCGGTTGAGGGCGCCGTTGTCACATCCAACCTGAACAGTAGCCCCTTCTCTTTTCTGCAAAACACGCGCAGCCTTGTCATCCGAAGGACCTGCTTTTTTGGTACCCAAAGATGGGAGGCCTCTGTGCGAATCGGAGTCGTCTTGCTCTGCATCACCCTGCCGTCCACCGCGCTGGCGCAAACGCGCGCGCTGACCGCCACTGACTACGCGCGTGCCGAGGGCTTCCTAGGCCCCGCGACGTTCCGTCTGGTCAGCGGGGTTCTCAACCGGCCGACGTGGCTCTCGGATGGACGAGCCTGGTACAGCGTCTCCACCGCAACCGGGTCGCAATTCATCGTCGTCGATCCGCGGAAGAAGACCCGAACCGTGGCGTTCGATCACGCTCGGCTCGCTTCGGCCCTGTCGACGGCGCTGAGCCGTCGCGTGACGGGCGACAGCCTGCCCCTGCTCTCCCTCGATCTCTCCGCGGACGGCAAGCAACTGTCCGCTGCGGTGCGAGCAGATTCTGGGACCGCGACCGTCAAATGCGATCTCACCGCCTATCGCTGCACGCTCGAGAAGAGCACGCGGCGCGCCGCGCCGCCGAACTCGATCGTGTCGCCCGACAGCACGAAGGCCGTGTTCATTCGCAGCAACAATCTCTGGATGAGCGATCTCACGAGCGGCGCCGAGACGGCGCTCACGACCGACGGCGTCGCGGACTTCGGCTACGCGACCAACAACGCCGGCTGGGTGAAGAGCGATGCGCCGGTCGTGACCTGGTCTCCCGATTCCAAGAAGGTCGCCACGTTCCAGCACGACGCCCGCGGCACGAGCATGATGTATCTCGTGCGCACGCAGGTCGGCGCGCCGGAGCTGGAAGCGTGGCGCTACCCGCTGCCGGGCGACAGCGTGATCTTCCGGATTCAGCGCGTGGTGATCGACGTCTCCGGTGCGGCGCCGCAGATGGTGCGGCTGCAGATGCCGCCCGACGCGCATCGCTCGATGGTGAGCGACCACATCGCCTGTGGTCCCAGAATCTGCGACCTCCTGTGGTATCCCGACGGCTCGTCAATCGCATTCGTCTCGAGCTCGCGCGATCACAAACAGGCGTGGGTACGCGTGGCCGATGCGCGCACCGGAGTCGTGCGCACGCTGTTCGAGGAGCGCGCCGAGACGCAGGTGGGCGATGTGGGCGTCGCGCAGAACTGGCGCGTGCTGCCCCGCACGAACGAATTGATCTGGTGGGCGGAGCGCGACGGCTGGATTCACCTGTACCTCTTCGATCTCACCACTGGAGCGCTCAAGAACAAGGTCACGAGCGCCGACGGCAACGTCGAGTCGATCGTGTACGTCGACGAAAAGGGGCGGACGATCTATTTCACTGGCCAGGGAATCGAGAAGGGCCGCAATCCTTATTACCGCTTTCTCTATCGCATCGGCTTTGATGGCAAAGGCCAGACGTTGCTCACGCCCGAGGATGCCGATCACCAGATCTCGATGTCACCCGACGGGGCGTCGTTCATCGACGCGTACTCGACGCCTGTCACGCCCCCTGTCTTCGTATTGCGCGACAAGAGCGGCAAGGTAGTGCTGCCGCTCGAGAAGGCCGACATCACGCGCCTCGTCGCCGCGGGCTGGCATCCGCCGACCCCGATCACGGTCAAGGCGCGCGACGGCAAGACCGACCTGTACGGCCTGATGTTCACCCCGTCGCAGCTGGATTCGAGCCGCAAATATCCGCTCGTGGACTACGTCTATCCGATGCCGAGCGGGAGTGTGGGCGGGCGCAGCTTCACGCCGTCGCGGGGCGATCATCAGGCGCTCGCGGAGCTGGGATTCGTGGTCATCGCGGTCGATGGCGAGGGCACGCGCGGTGGCGGCCCGAAGGCATTCCGGGACGCGGCGTACGGGAAAATGGAAGAGAACACCATTCCCGATCAGGTCGCGGCCATCAAGCAGCTCGGCGTGCGCTACTCCTGGATCGATACGTCGCGCGTGGGGATCTGGGGACATTCGGGCGGCGGGTTCGCGACCGCGGCCGCGATGTTCAACTTCCCCGAGGTGTTCAAGGTCGGGATCTCGGAATCCGGCAACCACGACAACCGCAACTACGAGGACGACTGGGGCGAGCGGTATCAGGGCCTCCTGGTGAAGAGCGGCAACAGCGACAACTACGCCGCGCAGGCCAATCAGATGCACGCCGCGAATCTGCGCGGCAAGCTCCTGCTCGCGCACGGCGGGATGGACGACAACGTGCCGCCGTACAACACCTATCTCGTCGTGGATGCGCTGATCAAGGCGAACAAGGATTTCGATCTCTTGATTCTGCCGAACGCGAGGCACGGCTACGCGCGCGACGGGCAGTACATGATGCGGCGGCGCTGGGACTATTTCGTGCGGAACCTGATGGGGGCCGAGCCGCCGAAGGAGTACGAGATAGGAAAGCGGAGCGCGATGCCGTAGAAAAGGAGATGACATGCTCGCGGCGGCGTGGTCCCTTGCGCCGGATCGACGTCGTGCTACTGGGATTGCAGAAATGCCGACGCAAATTGCATGACAGCGGCAGAACCGAGGAGGGTGAGGTGCGTCGTGTTCGGGATGATCGCGAGGCGGTTCGGCGATCGCAGCGAGCCGTCGAGGCCGGCGTCGCGTTGTCCGCCGCCCAACAGTTTGTAGAACTCCACGACGTGTTCAGGGTGAACCATGTCGGCATCCGCAAAGATGAGCAGAGTCGGCGCCTTGATGTCGGCCACGGAGGCAGACCAATCGAAGCTTCGATTGGCGAGCTC
>DATBFV010000076.1:0-26415 GCA_036558345.1 Gemmatimonadales bacterium
AGCACGATCAGCACGAAGATCATCCCGATGAAGCCCGCGAACACGATGCCCACGACGAGGACCACCCAGCCAGGCATCTCCGCAAAGCCTGCCTCCACGAGCTGTTTCTGCACGTTGTAGGCGAAGCCCACGCACGGGATATAGGCCAGTGCGGCAATGACGAAGAGGAAGAGCGTCAGATCGCCCCACGCTTGCACCAAGCCGAGAATTCCGAGAAGCAGGCCGCTGAAGAAGGCGATGACGGAAATCGTCAGCGCGCGGAGGTCGTCGGACCATGGATACATGAAAAATGGATAGTCGGGTGTACGCGACGTGTCGGGCTCTTTAGGGCACGGTCCAGTGAATCACGCCGTGCAGCGCGGGACCGGCGCCGTTACAGCGCTGCTCGAACCGCAGGTCGAGCGCGACTAGGGAATTGTTGATGAACGCGATCCCTTCGATCAGGAACCAGCCGGTCAACAACCCGCAGCTCCCCGCCGGCCCGGACAGCCGCAGCGCCCCCTTGGTTGGGTTGTAACGCTCGGGACTGCGGAGCTCACCGTAGTAGCCACGTGTGAATTGGGGAATCGAGTTCATCTTCCAGAACACCCCGGTCCAATCCCCGACAATCATCGATATTTCCCCGCCGGCGCCGACCAGATCCATCGTCGCGTTCGCCGGCGTGAAGAGATAGGTCCGGCCCTGGCCGACCACGTCTCCGCTGTCGCTCTCGAGGTAGAGGAAGTTCCCGTTCCCCGGCAGGGCGCCGCTCGGCGGCCGCCAGATATTGTACGGCGGCGGATAGGCCGGCCCGGGAGGTCGAGTCGAATCGTCGGCACGCCAATGGATCGTGCCATGCAGGGCGGCGGCAGCAGCGTCGCAGTGCTGCTCAAAGCTCCCGTCGACCGCGGTGATGAGCGTGCCGTCGTAGCTGACGCGGTCGATCGTGAACGAACCGGTCACGGTACTACACGCGGGAGCGCCGTAGCCGCCATGCCAGTTCAGTCCTGCTCCATAGGTGCCGGGCTCGAGTCGTGTCACGCCGCTCGGCATAGTGAAAAACCCCGTCCAGCTTTCGTCGCCCACGATAGTAACGGTGAGTGTCGCGGGACTGCCACTCACGCCGACATAGACCACCGCATTCGACTGCGTGTAGACGTACGACTTGCCGGCGCCGAGCGGATCACCGGGATCGCTTTGGAGACGGACGCTGTTCGGTGCGCCCTCGGACCCGGTCGAGTCGACACACGCGGGGGCGGCGAGGACAGCAGCGGCGAGTAGAGGGAGGATCCTCAGCCGGCTCTCGCGGGTTAGGACTTCCGCACAAACGTGAGCATCGCCACCGGATGCGCCTGGCCGTGCACCACGAGATGTTTGTTCGCGTTGCGCGTCGTGGGCTTCTTGGGATTCGCATCCTTGTTGGCCGCTTTGTACGTCGTGCCGTCGTCGCCGCCGGAATCGTACGCGGGCAGCGCGATCGTGCGCCGCGCCACCCACGCGCCGTTTTCGATCAGGTTGACGTTGGTCGCGCCGGTGAACCAGTCGGGGCTGGGCGCGACCATGTTGACGACGTCGACGAGCGGATGCGCCGGATCGACCTTGACGGTCGCGACCATCGAATCCTTCCAGTTCTTGAGACCGCCCGATTCGAACAGCGCCAGCGCGGTGCCTTGGGTGATGGCGTGCTTGATCTCGTCATTGAGCGGCGAGTGCTTCCCTTCCTCAGACAGCCGCTCGAGCCCCTTGGTGGGCCGGCGGCCGACGGCGAAGATCGTGTAGTGCGCGTTGTGCGATGCGCCGATCATCCCGGAGAAGTGCGCGTCGGACGGATAGTCGAGCGGGAAGCTCGCCTTGGTCCACGTGCTCTTGATGATCACGGTGTATTCGGCGGGCGTGGTCGGGGCAGCCGGGGGTTGGGGGGGCGCGGGGCGCGCAGCGGCGGGGGGCGCGGGGCGCGCAGCGGCGGGGGGCGCCGCCGCGGGGGGGGCGCTCTTCGAACTCTTGCCGCACGCAGCGAACGCGAGCATGACCGTTGCGAATAGAGACAAACGCAAGGCGCGCATAACGGCTTCCTTCGGCTGGAGATGCAGCTAGGGTAGTTAAAAAGCGCCGCGACCGCCACTGTGCCGAGCGCGAACCTCCACAACCCCCAGCGGCGTGCGCACGAAGCCGAAGTACAGGAGCACCAGCGCCGCGGCCTGAATCACGTGGTACACGGCGTTGTGGTTGAAATACGCGGGGTGCAACGCGACGCGGTATTGCTGCGCCAGCGCCGCTACTGCGGACAACACCAACCCGCCGGCGATCCAACGCCACGCGGCTCCGCCGGTGCGGACCGCCTCGCGCGCCGCGAGCGCGATCGCAAGCAGCAACACGGGCGCGTAGAACCGGACGATCATCGCGAACGACTCATCGACGAACAGGACGAGCACCGCGCAGCACGCCGCGTACACCGCGATGACCGTCCGTCGGGCGGACGCGCGCGCGCCGAGGAGGGAAAGGCAGAACCCCAACAGTGCGGCGGCAACGACGATGATCGAGAACGCGACGAGCATCCAGACGCCGAAGCCCGCCGGCGTGGCGGTGCGGGTCGGGAAGAAGGCGTGGAAGATCGCGCCCCAGAGCGCGGCACTCGCGAGCGCGGCCATGATGATCGCGCCCGTGCTCTGCTTCAGGCGCGCCGCGAAGTAGCCGCCGAGCAGCGTGAGGGCGAGGTCGCTGAAGACGACGTCGGGCTCGTGGATCGCTATCACGGGCCGCGCAGCTCGCGCGCGCGCACCGCCTGATCGGATATGACGCCGTACGGGTGCTTCGCCAGGGCGCGCCGGATCGCGGCGTCGTCATCAGGCGTCCAGATGAAGACCGGCCATCCCTTGGCAATCAGCCGCTTCGTCACGGCGGAATCGACTTCGTGATTGATGCTGAGCAGGTCGGGCCTGATGAATTTTCGCAGGGCGCGCCGAATCCATTCCTGCCGCACGATCCACGGCAGGTCCACGCGATCCTCGGGCTTGATCTCCTTCAGCAGCTCGGCGTTCCAGTTCGTGTCCATGAAGATGAACACGGTGCGCACCCTCGGGTCGAGCCGCTTCACGCGACGCAGCACGAACGGATTGAACGAGCTGAGCAGGACATAGTCGTACGCTTCGTGGCGGCGGATGATATCCACGGCGCGCTGTTCGATGCCCGTCGCGCGGAGGCCGGGGACCTTCAGCTCGACCATCAGGATCCCCCGCCCTTGTGCGGCGACGACGAACTCCTCGAATGTGTGGACGTTCGCGCCGCTGAGCTTGGGGTCGTACTTGGGACCGAGGTCGAGCCCGAGCATCTGCGCGCGGGTGAGGTCGCGCACACGACCGGTGCCGGCGGTGAGCCGGTCCACGCTCAGGTCGTGGAAGATCACGATCTCGCTGTCTCTGGTGAGCTGCCCATCCATATCCACACCGTCCATCCCGGCGGCGAACGCGTGCTCGGCGGCCCACAGGCTGTTGTCCGGACCGAGCACACCGAAGCCGCGATGCGCGAAGATCAGTGGCCGAGGCGGCGGCGTCACGAGTCGTCCGGCGTAGCGCGACTCGCAGCCAAACACGTACACGCCCAGAGCAACGAGCAGCAGCGCCACCCCGCCCGCGCTGCGACGCTTAGGGAGCATGACCGTACGCCTCGTAGAATTGGCTCGTGAACAGCTCGTCGGGATCGTAGAAGTGCTTGCGCTCGAACGCGCGCCGGGCGTTCGGATACGCGCGGTACAGTTGCTCGGGCGTGGGATAGAGCTGATACGTCAGGTAGTACGTCCCACCGAGCGCGATGGCCGCATCCACGAGCCGGCGCGTGACGTCGCGGGCGCGCGCCTGCGAGGCCGAATCGAGCCCGACGTTGCTCATCTGGATCACCGCGAAGGCCGGGCGCGTCGGCGCGTACGCAAGCACCGGGGTCGCGTTCGGCGTGACGTACCGGACGGTCGCACTGATGACGTTCATGCGGCCCGCGCGGAGGATCGTGCGAAAGCGATCCATGAACGCCGCGAAATTCTCGACCGGGATGTAGTACTCCTGGATGATGTCGGTATTCTCGCGGCTGTGATACTGGAGCAGCTCGAGCGGCGCGAGGGGCGGGCGCATCGCGTTGTTGCGTGACATCACGCGCCGTTCGCCCGTGCCGAGCTCGATTTTCTTCTGCAACCGCCAGCGGAGCCGCTTCGCCCAAGCGAAGCGGCGCGACAGGTTGAGGAAGAAGCGATCGCGCACCACGTGTTCTTCTTCCGTCAGGGCGAATGACGCTGTCGCATCGAGCGGCGCGTGGCGCCAGGTGACGACCGCCATCTCGCGTAGGAACGCCACGGAGTCGGGATCGATCGATGGCCTGCCGAGCATCAGCACGACGCCGGTATCGGTCTTGATGTGCTCGGCAAAATAGGCCGGGAAGTCCTGGTAATCGACGATCGTGGCGTGCTGCTCGTACAGCTCGTCGGGCACGACATGCAGCGTGACATCGAGGATGACACCGTAGAGACCGTACCCGCCGATCACGAGCCCGAACAGCTCGGGGTTCGTCCGGCGACTCACCTCGACCACGCGGCCGTCGGCGAGCAGCAGCCCGAAGCGCTCGACGACTTCGACGATCTGGGTCTGATCGAGATCGCGGCCGTGGGCGTTGGCGGAGAGCGTGCCGCCGACGGTGAAGATGTTGGACGATTGCATGACCTTGAGCGCGAGCCGGTGCGGGGCGAGGGCGCGCTGCACCTCGTCCCAGGTGGCGCCGCTCTCGACGGTGACGGTGCGGAGCGTCGTGTCGATGGCGAGGATGCGATTGAAGGTGCGCATGTCCAGGCGCACGCCGCCCGCCGTGTAGGTTTGCCCGCCCTGGCTGTGGCGACTCCCGGCGATCGAGACTTTGAGGTGGCGCGCGCGCGCGTCGCGCAGCACGGCGCGGAGCTGTTCGACGTCACGGGCATGCTCGAGGCCCGCGATGTGCGCCGGCGCGATGCGGGCGACGTCGGTGGCGAGCAGCGGATCGGAGGAGCGGAACCAGTCGCCGTAGGGGATGGCGAAGGTGCTGGCGTAGGCGAGCAGCGCGAGCAGGACGGCGATCACGCCCAACGCCAGGCGGCGCGTGCGGGGAGAGATCATCGGCGCCACAGAGTACAGCTTTTGGCCAGCAATTACAACGTAGGACGGGCTCAGCCGCCCACGCCCACCCCCTTCGCATACAACGGAAACTCCTCGACGAGCTCCCTGACCTGGCGACGCACGCGCTCGACGGTCGCATCATCCCGCTTCGTCAACACTTCATCGATCAGCCCCGCCACCCGCTCCATCTCTTCCACGCCGAAACCTCTAGTCGTCACCGCCGGCGTCCCCAGCCGAATTCCAGAAGTCACGAAAGGCGACTGCGGATCCCCCGGAATCGTATTCTTGTTCACCGTGATCGCCGCGCGATCGAGCAAGAACTCGGCATCCTTGCCCGTGATGCTCTTCTTCCGCAAATCCACCAGCATCAGATGGCTGTCCGTCCCGCCCGACACGATCGCATAGCCGAGCGAGATCAGGCGGTTCGCGAGCACCTGCGCGTTCCGCACCACGAGCTTGGCGTACTGCTTGAACCCGGGCTGCATCGCCTCGTGGAACGACACCGCCTTCGCGGCAATCACATGTTCGAGCGGCCCGCCCTGCGTCCCGGGGAACACCTGCTTGTCCACCGCCTTCGCAAACTCGGCCTTGCAGAGAATCATCCCGCCACGCGGGCCGCGCAGCGTCTTGTGCGTCGTGGTCGTGACGATCTGCGCGTGCGGCACCGGCGAGGGATACACGCCGCCCGCCACGAGCCCGGCGAAATGCGCCATGTCCACGACGAGTATCGCGCCGACTTCATCCGCAATCGCCCGCAGCGCCGCGAAATCGACGATCCGCGCGTACGCGCTGCCGCCGCCGATGATGATCCGCGGCCGCTCTTTCTTGGCCACGTCGCGAACCTGGTCGTAATCGATGCGGCCCGTCTGCTCGTTGACCTGATACGCCGTCGCCCTGAACAGCGTGCCCGAGAAATTCACCGGCGAGCCGTGCGTCAGATGGCCGCCATGCGGCAGCGCGAGACCGAGCAGCGTGTCGCCGAACTTGGCGACCGCGAGGTACGCGGCCATGTTCGCCTGCGCCCCCGAATGCGGCTGCACATTCGCATGCTCGGCGCCGAACAGTGCCTTGGCACGGTCGATCGCGAGCTGCTCGACCTGATCGACCACCTCGCAGCCGCCGTAATACCGCTTCCCCGGCAACCCCTCGGCGTACTTGTTGGTGAGCGCCGTGCCCATCGCCTCCAGCACCGCGACGGACACGAAGTTCTCGCTCGCGATCAGCTCGAGCCCGTGCTCCTGCCGCGCGACCTCCTTCTTGATGAGCTCAGCGATTTTGGGGTCGACTTCGTTCAGCGGCGCCTGACGGTCGGTCACTTGTCGATTTTCTCCACGCGGCGTTGGTGACGGCCACCTTCAAAGTTCGTTTCCAGCCACTTGTGCAGGATGCTAATCCCCTGCTCCTCCGTCACAAACTGTGCCGGAAGGACCAGGAGATTGGAATCCCCGTGTTGTCGCGATAACTCCGCAACTTGCTCGTTCCACGCGAGCGCCGCCCGCACCTTGGGGAAGCGATTGGCTGTATACGACATGCCCAATCCTGTACCACAGGTGAGCACCCCGCGCTGCACTTCCCCACTGGAAACGGCCTTGGCGACGGGCTTGGCATAGTCGGGATAATCGTCGGCCGGGTCCAACTGCTTCGGGCCAACGTCGATCGGTTCATAGCCCATCTTCTTCAGCTCATCCACGAGCCGATTCTTGAGCTTGTAGCCGACGTGGTCGGCGCCAACAAAAATGCGCTCAGCCATTATTTCGTTCCCCCTCCCCCATCGGGAGAGGGGGTCAGGGGGTGAGGACTAGACAAAGTTCTGTCTCACCTTCGCAATCGCTGCGATGCGTCGCTCCGCCAGTCGATCCGCCGCTTTGTAAGACGGCATCCCTTCCTCAGCCGCGATCTCGAATACCATCAAGATCGTATCATAGATCTCGCCGGCCTTGTTCCGCGCGCGCTCCATCGTCCATCCCTCGATCTCGGCATTCACATTCACGAGCCCGCCGGCATTGATGACGTAATCGGGCGCGTACACAATCCCCCGCTCCTCCAACATCTCGCCATGGCGATCCTCGGCGAGCTGATTGTTCGCCGCGCCCGCCACGATGTCGACCTTGAGCCGGCCGATCGTGTCATCGTTGATGATCCCGCCCAACGCGCACGGCGCAAAGATGTTCACTTCGGCGCTGTAAATGTCATCGGGGTTCACGGGCTTCGCGCGGAAATCGTCCACCACGGCTTGGAGCCTGGAGGGATCGATGTCGGTCGCGATCAGCTGCGCGCCTTCCTTATATAGAAGATCGGCCAGGTAGTAACCCACGTGGCCGCAGCCCTGAATCGCCACCGTCTTGCCCCTGAGCGAATCGTCGCCGTAGCGATGTCGAGCGCAGGCCTTGATGCCGCGATAGGTGCCGAACGCCGTCACCGGCGACGGATCGCCCGACTTTCCGATTACGCCCGTGACGTGATCGGTCTCGGCCTTGATGAACTCCATGTCGTTCACCGACGTCCCGACGTCCTCGGCCGTGATGTAGCGGCCGCCGAGCGCCTTCACGTGCCGGCCGTGCGCGCGGAAGATCGGCTCGCGATTGCGAATCTTGTTGTCACCGATGATGACACTCTTGCCGCCGCCCAGATTCAATCCCGCGACCGCGGCCTTGTACGTCATGCCGCGCGCCAGTCGCAGGCAATCGATCAGCGCTTCCCGGTCGGTGGAGTAGTTCCAGAACCGCGTCCCACCGAGCGCGGGGCCGAGCGTCGTGTCGTGAATGGCGATGATACCGCGATAGCCTGACGAGGGCTCGTACACGAGCGACACCTGCTCGTGCTCGTGCTCCTCGAGCAGCGCGAACAGCGCGGTCGCTTCTTCTTTTTTAGCGCCCCCGCCCCCCCGTGAGATGGCGGGCGATGACGACGCGCTGGATTTCGCTGGTGCCTTCATAGATCTCGGTGACCTTCGCATCCCGAAAGAGTTTCTCGACGGGGAAATCTCGCATGTATCCATACCCGCCGAACAGCTGAATCGCCTGCGTCGTGACCCACATCGCCGTCTCGGACGCGAACAGCTTCGTCATGCTGGCGTAGAGCGAAATGTCCTCCCCCGCATCTTTGCGCGCCGCGGCCCGGTGCGCCAGCGCCCGCGCCGCTTCGATGCGTGTCGCCATGTCCGCCAGCTTGAACTGCACCGCCTGGAACTCCTGAATCGGCTTCTCAAACTGCTGCCGCTCAGCGGTGAACTTGAGGCAATGCTCGAGCGCCCGCCGTGCAATCCCCACTCCCTGAGCCCCAATCCCTAATCGCCCCGCATCGAGCCCCTCCATCGCGTAGACGAAGCCCATCCCTTCGTCGCCGAGCATGTGGCTCGCGGGCAAACGAACATCGCTCAGCTCGATCCCCGCGGTGTTCGACGCGCGCAGGCCCATCTTGTCCTCAGGCTTTGCCGGCTTGTAGCCCTTGGTGTCGGTCGGGACGATGAACGTCGAGATCCCCTTTGCGCCGCGCCGCGCGTCGGGGCTATCGGTGCGCACCATGATCATCATGAGATCGGCGGTGCCGGCGTTGGTAGCCCACGCCTTGGCGCCGTTCAGCACCCAATCTTTTCCGTCGCGTACCGCCTGTGAATGCAGCGATGCCGCGTCCGATCCGGACTCGGGCTCCGAGAGCGCGAAGCCCGCGAGCAATTCGCCGCGCGCCATCGGCTTCAGCCAGCGCTCCTTCTGCTCCGCCGTCCCGTGCTTCACGAGCATCGTCGTCGGAATCGCGTTGTGAATGCCGATCGAGACAGCGATAGCCGCATCAGCGGCGGAGATTTCCTCGAGCGCCATCAAGTACGTAACAGTGTCCAAGCCCATGCCGTCGTACTCTTCCGGCGTGCACATCCCCAGGAAGCCGAGTTTGCCGAGCTCGTCGATGACGTCGCGCGCGAAGTGCTGCGTGCGATCCCAGTCGGCGGCGTGCGGCTCGATCTTCTCGCGCGCGAACTCGCGCGCGAGCTCGACGACCTGTTCACGCATATCAGTCGCGATAGACATAGAATCCCGCTCCAGATTTCCGCCCCAGCCGTCCCGCCGAAACCATTTCCTTCAGCAGTCGCGCGGGTTGGTACTTGTCACCCAAACCGTCCTGCAGCACCTCCATGATCGCAAGGCAGACATCGAGCCCGATCAGGTCCGCGAGCGCGAGCGGGCCGAGGGGATGCTTCATGCCGAGCGTCATGATCTGATCCACCGCTTCAGGCGTCGCGATGTTTTCCTGGACGCACAGGATCGCCTCGTTGATCATCGGCATCAGTACACGGTTCGACACGAACCCCGGCGCGTCGTTCACCTCGACCGGCGTCTTGCCCAGCTGCTTGGCGACCTCAACCACTTTCGAGGTGGTCTCAAGTGATGTCTGAGGTCCTTTGACGATCTCGACCAACGGCATCAGCGGAACCGGGTTCATGAAGTGCATGCCGATGACGTGTCCCGGCCGTTTGGTGTGCCTCGCAATCTCGTCGATGGAGATGGATGAGGTGTTGCTGGCGAGCACGGTCGAGGGCGGGCAAAGGCGGTCGAGGGCGGTGAACAGCTCGAACTTGATCTTCGGGTTCTCGGTCGCCGCCTCGACGACCATTTCCGGATCCTTGATCGCCTCGAGCGAGGCAGCGGGGCGAATCCGATGGAGGACCTGTGCGGCGAGCCCTTTCCCCAAGGCTCCCTTCTTCTCCTGGCGGTCGAGATTCTTCTTGATCGTTTCGAGGCCGCGGTTGAGAGCATCCTCGGAAACATCGAACAGGACCGTATCCCAGCCCGCCTGCGCAAACACGTGGGCGATGCCGTTGCCCATCGTGCCCGCGCCCACCACCGCCACCTTACTCATGCCGCCGCGGCCTCGCCGACGGCAGACGGCTGAGGCCCGAAGGCGTCCTTCCGGGTCAGCAGGAACAGCGATCCGCCGAGCAGAGCGATGGTCGCGACGATGCCGCCCTCGGGGCCAAAGGCGCCGCCGTCCACCCAGCGGTGCGCCCCCGCGGTGTACTCCACGACGGGCACCTGGAACACGTAGCCACTGACCGGTGCGTCGAACAGAATCGCGAGACCGGCGTTCCAGCCAAAGTGCGCGCCCCACGCGAGCTGCATGCCGCCGTTCGCAAAGAACGCCAGGGACAGCCAGATGGCGGCGAGCGCGACGTTGATCGTGCTGAAGACAGTGGCGTTCGGATTGCGCGCGTGCGCGAGACCGAAGAGGCAGGCGAGCAGCAGTGTCGCCGGGATCACGCCCAGCGCGTCGGATAACCGTCGCAGCGGAAAGCCGCGGAAGCCGAGCTCTTCGCCGACCGCGGCCAGGATGAGTGCCAGGAGGAGCGGCAGCGCGATGCGGGGCCAGAGGTTCCAGGCACCCGTGAAGTGCACGCGCGCGCCGTCGAGCAGGACCGCGAGCCCAATCGCGGACGACGACATGATCGCGCCGAGCGCGAGGCCGCGCAGCCACGGCGTGAGCGCGGGACCGCGCCAGCCGAGCGCGGTCCACGAGTAACCTCTGAGCAGCCGGCCCACGATCCACGTTGCGAGGCCGAAGCCGACGACTTCGTAGAGGCTGTTGCGCGCGATCGCCCAGTCGCGCCCGCCCCACCCCGGCACCAGCTCGGACAAGCCGATCGTGATGCCGACGCCGACCGCGATGAACAGGACGACCCAGCCGAGCGCGATCGCGACGCGCTTCACATCCGCAAACGAAACGCGCGCCATCAGAGGCGCGCGCGAATCGTCGGAGTGAGCTGGGCCAGGACTGGCACCAGGATGGCCAGCTTGAGCAGATCTCCCAGCAGGAACGGCCAGGTGCCTAGCTGCGCGGCCGCCGAGACGTTGCCCGTGAGGATCGCGAGCTGGGCGAGGCCGCCGAGGTGGATCAATACCAACCCCGCAAGCACGCCGCACGCCACACGCCGCACGCTCGATCCGTCACGCAGCACCGCCCCTACAGCCCATGCCGCCACCGGATACGCCAGCAGGTATCCACCCGTCGGCCCCAGCAGCCGAGCAATGCCGGGCAGCGGCACCGTCGGTGTGAACACCGGCAGTCCCGCCGCGCCCATCGCGAGATAGAGGATCATGCTCAGCGCGCCGAGCTGCGGGCCGAGCAGCCCGCCGACGAGCAACACCGCCATGGGCTGTAGCGTCATCGGGACCGGTGTTCCCGGCAAAGGCACGGAGATCTGCGCCGCGATGGCGACCACCACTGCACCGAGCACCACCGCGAGAGCCCGCGTTCCCAACGCCGCACGCCGCACGCCCAACGCAAGATCCGTCATATCATCTCCACAGAGAGAGCGACTGCGTTACCGCCACCGAGGCACAGCGTGGCGAGTCCGGTCTTCTTTCCATACTGCTTCAAGGCGTAGAGCAACGTCGTCAGCACGCGCGCACCCGACGCGCCGATTGGATGGCCGAGTGCGATCGCACCGCCGTGCACATTGACGCGCGACCAATCCCAGCCGAGTGCCTTGCCGTCGGCGAGCGCCTGGACGGCAAATGCTTCGTTGGCTTCGATCAAATCGTAATCGGAGATCTTGGCGTTGGTTTTCTTCATCAGGTTTTGCACGGCGACAATCGGAGCGAAGAAGAGATCCTTCGGCTCGCCGCCGCCGCCCGCATAGCCGGTGATCCTCGCCATCGGCTTCACCCCATGAGCCTTCGCAAACTCGAGCGACGAAACCACGAGCGCACTCGCGCCGTCGTTGAGCCCCGGCGCATTGCCGGGCGTCACGGTGCCGTCTTTTTCGAACGACGGTTTCAGCGCGCCGAGCTTTTCGAGCGACGTGTCGGCGCGCGGGCTCTCGTCCTTCTCGACTTTATCCACCGGGACGATTTCAGCCTTGAAGAAACATGATTCGATCGCTTTCACCGCTTTCCGGTGACTCGCCAGCGCAAACTCATCTTGCTCACGACGAGAGACGCCCGCTTTCTTCGCGGTATACTCGGCCAGGTTGCCCATGTGGGTGTTGGAGAATGAATCCCACAGGCCGTCACGAATCATGCCGTCCACGAGCTCCGAGTTGCCCGCCTTGATGCCGCCGCGCATACCGTACACGTAGTGCGGTGCGTTCGACATCGACTCGAAGCCTCCCGCGACGATGCACTGTTCGTCGCCGGCCTTGATCGCCTGCGCCGCCAGCATCACCGCCTTGAGTCCCGAGCCGCAGACCTTGTTGATCGTCATCGCGGGGATCACGCCGGGAAGGCCGGCGTGAATCGCGGCCTGACGCGCGGGCGCCTGCCCTTCGCCGCCCTGCAGCACGTTGCCCATGATGACTTCGTCGATCGCGTCGTCGGGAACAGCGGCGCGGCGGACGGCCTCGCGGATGACGAGGGCGCCGAGCCTCGGCCCAGTGAGCGGAGACAAGCCGCCCAGGTACTTGCCGATGGGGGTGCGGCAGGCAGAGAGAATGACGGGTGTAGTGGTGTCGTTGCTCATTCGACGGTTCAAATTAACGGCTTGAGACTCCTGGTGCCTATCTCGTCTTTCAGCTTGCTCACAAACTCTCCAACCGGCATCACCACCTGCTTGTTTCCCGCGCCCCGCACCCGCACCGCCACCGACTTGGCCTCGGCTTCTCTCTGCCCTACCACGGCCATGTACGGAATCTTGTGCATCTCGGCGTCGCGGATCTTGTAGTTCAGCGTGTCCGACCGCTCGTCGAGATGTGAGCGAATCCCCGCCTGGCGCAGCGTCTCGTGCACGGCCCGCGCGGCCTCGATCTGGCCATCCGCAATCGGCAAGACCCGCACCTGCGTTGGTGAGAGCCACAGCGGGAACGCCCCGGCGAAGTGCTCGATCAAGAATCCCACAAACCGCTCGAGCGTGCCGAAGATCGCGCGGTGCATCATCAGCGTCCGATGCGGCTTGTTGTCCGTGCCCGTGTACGTGAGGTCGAACCGCTCGGGCAGCTGATAGTCGAGCTGGATCGTCGCGCCCTGCCACTCACGCCCGATCGCGTCGTTGAACTTGATGTCGATCTTGGGACCGTAGAACGCGCCGCCACCCGCATCGATTCTGTACGTGGCACCCCGGCGCTTCAACGCGCCTTCCAGCGCCCTCTCGGCGACGTCCCACATCCGGTCATCGCCGAGCTTTTTGTCGGGCCGTGTGGCGAGATCCAGCCGGTAGTTCAGACCGAATGTCTTGCCCATCACCAGCTCGACGATGTCGAGCATGTTGAAGATTTCTTCTTCGATCTGATCTTCGCGCAAGAAGATGTGCGCGTCGTCCATCGAGAGGCCGCGCACGCGCAGCATCCCGTGCAGCGTCCCCGACCGTTCGTTCCGATACACATTGGCGATCTCGGCCAGGCGAATCGGCAGGTCGCGGTAGCTGCGCTGCTGGCTCGCGTAGACCAGGATATGCATGGGGCAGTTCATCGGCTTGACGCGGTAATGGACTTCCTCCGACTCCCCCTCACCGGCGCCCATGGCCGGAAATTGATTCGCGGCGTAGAGCGGGAGATGCCCCGAGCGCAGAAACAGCTGCTCGCGCGTCACGTTGGGCGTGTACACGAGCTGATAACCGCGCTGCAGGATGACGTCCTCGATGAAACGCCGCAGCTCGAAGTTGATGATCGCGCCGTTCGGGTGCCACATCACGAGCCCCGGCCCGACGTCTTCCTGAATCGAAAACAGATCGAGCTGCTTGCCGATGACGCGGTGGTCGCGCTTGCGGGCTTCCTCGAGCCGAGTGATGTACTGATCGAGATCCTGCTTACTGAACCACGCCGTGCCGTAAATGCGCTGCAGCATCTGACGCCGCTCGTCGCCACGCCAATACGCACCGGCCGCATGCAGCAGCTTGAAATGCTGGATCTTTCCAGTACTCGGCACGTGCGGGCCGCGGCACAGATCGACGAACGGGCCGTCCGTGTAGACCGAGATGATCTCATCTTGTTTGAGATCACCAATTCTTTCCAACTTCAGCGGGTCATCCGTAAAGCGTTTCTTGGCTTCGTCCCTGCTCACTTCCTCGCGCACGAACGGGTAGTCGGCTTTCGTGACTTCGCCCATCTTCTTCTCGATAGCTTCGATGTCTTCGGGCGTGAACGGCCGGCCGATATCGAAGTCGTAGTAGAAGCCGTCCTCGATCGGCGGGCCGAAGCCGATCTGCGCTTTGGGGAAGATCTGCCGCACCGCCGTCGCGAGGATGTGCGCCGACGAATGGCGCAGGACGTCGAGCGCCTGGGGATCCTTATTCGTCAGGATCGAGACCGTGGCGCCGTTGTCGAGCGGACGCTGCAGGTCCCGCACTTCGCCGTTGACGCGAATCGCGAGCGCAGCCTTCGCGAGACCCGGGCCAATTGCCTTGGCAAGGTCAGCGCCCGTCGCGCCCGCCGGCAGGGCTTTCTTGCTCCCATCCGGCAGGACGACCTGAATCTCGGAAGGAGCCATGTCTAGGGAATCGGCGTGGTGCCGAGGTGCGGGGTGTGCAATCCGAATCTGAAGTAGAGCGCTACGGAAAACAGAATGACGCCGGCGAGCGCGAGCCAGCGCACGGCGCGGCCGGGAGGGAGATTCTCGTCGGAAGCGGCGGGTTTAGGAGTCGTCATTGGACGATATTCTAGTGACCGCTTCTATATTAAGGAATGGCTTACGATCCGCGGCCCGTAGAACCATCCATCTACAAGCGCTGGCTCGAGGCCGGCGTCTTCCAGCCGCGCGCGGACGGCGAACCGTATGTCATCGTTATCCCGCCGCCCAACGTCACCGCCGAGCTGCACGTCGGCCACGCCCTGAACAACGTGGTCCAAGACGTCCTGATCAGATTCGAGCGGATGCGGGGCCGAGCGGTTGAGTGGCTGCCCGGCACGGATCACGCCGGCATCGCGACGCAAAACGTGATCGAGAAGCAGCTCGCCGCCGAGGGCAAGACACGTTTCGATTTGGGCCGCGAGGCGTTCGTGGAGCGCGTATGGCAATTCGTCCGCGCGACCGGCAACACGATCCTCGAGCAGCTCAAGACGATCGGCTGCTCCTGCGACTGGAGCCGCACGCGCTTCACGCTCGATCCCGCCTACTCGCGCTCGGTGCGAGAGGTGTTCGTGCGGCTGTGGGACGAAGGATTGATCTACCGCGGCCATCGCGTGATCCATTGGTGCCCGCACTGCCTCACGGCGCTGTCGGACGAGGAGGCGGAGCACCACGAGACGCAGGGCAATCTCTATCACATCAAATACCCCTTCGAGGACGGCTCCGGGTTCGTGACGGTGGCGACCACGCGGCCCGAGACGATGTTCGGCGACATCGGCCTCGTGTTCAACCCGAAGGACAAGCGTCATGCCGCGCTCAAAGGCAAGCGCGTCAAGATTCCATTGTCCGGCGTGGTGATTCCGATCGCGACGGATGACGCCGTCGAGCTGGGCTTTGGCACTGGATTGCTCAAGGTCACACCGGCACACGATGCCAACGACTTCGAGATCGCGAATCGCGCGTGGCCGAAGGAAGACAAACCGCTGATCATGACCGAAGACGCGCACATGGAGAAGTCATCGCGCGTTCCCGTGGATCTGCAGGGGCTCGATCGCTTCGAGGCGCGCAAGAAGATCGTCAAACAGCTCGAGAACCAAGGGCTGCTCGTAAAGGTCGAACAGCACCAGCACTCGGTACGCCGCTGCTATCGCTGCGACACCATCGTCGAGCCGCGACTCAGCGACCAATGGTTCGTCAAGATGAAGCCGTTGGCCGAGCCGGTGCTCGCCGCCTACTACAAGGGCGAGTACGACCTCGTGCCCGAACGCTGGCGCGCGAGCTACGAGAACTGGATGAAGGGCATGCGGGACTGGAATATCTCGCGACAGCTGTGGTGGGGGCACCGCATTCCGGTGTTTACGTGCACCAACGGCCATCAATGGGCCGACCGCGAAGACCCCACGTCGTGTCCCAAATGCGGCGCGAAGGTCGAACAGGACCCCGACGTCCTCGACACGTGGTTCTCGTCGTGGCTCTGGCCATTCGCGACGTTTGGCTGGCCCGAGCCGACGCCCGACCTGCAGCGCTTCTATCCCGGCCACACCCTGGTGACCGCGCCGGAGATCCTGTTCTTGTGGGTCAGCCGCATGCTGATGTCGGGCTATCACTTCATGGGCAAGCGGCCGTTCCGCACCGTCTACCTCACGGGCACGGTGCGCGATACGAAGCACCGCAAGATGTCGAAGTCGCTGGGTAACGGCGTCGATCCGCGCGCGGTGGTGAAGCTGTACGGCGCCGATGCGCTGCGCTGGACGCTGATCGCCGGCAGCTCGATCGGCGCCGACGTCATTCTCGATCCCAACGATCTCGACACGACATTCGCGCCGGGCCGCAACTTCGCCAACAAGCTCTGGAACATCGGGCAGTTCGTGCTCGGCCAGCTGCCCCAGAGCGTCCCGTCGATCGACGCCATCGACCGCCGCTCGCTGACACTGGCCGATCGCTGGATCCTGTCGCGCGCGCAGGCGACGGTGCGTGAAGCCACCGCGTCGCTCGAGCAGTTCCGGCTCGACGAGGCAGCCAAGCGCTGCTTCGAATTCGCCTGGAACGAGCTGGCCGACTGGTACGTGGAAGCGGTAAAGCCGCGGATGACGGGCGCTTCCGCGGCTACGCCGCAGGCCGTGCTCGCCTATTGCTTCGATCTCGGGCTGCGGCTGCTCCACCCCGTCGTTCCGTTCATCACGGAAGAGCTGTGGCAGAAGCTGCCCATGCGGAAGACCGGTGAGCTGCTCGCGACGGCGCAGTGGCCGGCGGTGCGGCCGGACCTCGAGGACCCCCGCGCCGATCGGGAGTTCGGGCGCGTCAAGATTGCGATCGAGCAGATTCGCTCGATTCGCGCCGAGTATCGCGTGACGCCGAAGACGAAATTGCGGGCGACGATCGTGGCGCGCGGCAACGACAAACCCGCCACATTCGCAGGCGAGCGCGACACGATCGTGCGGCTCGCGCAGCTCGAGAGCCTCGCGCTCGACGGCGTCCCGCTGGGTGTGGGCGCGCACGCCGTGTTCGGCGACGGCAGCGAAGTCGTGGTGGCGCTCGAAGGCATCGTCGATGTCTCGAACGAATGCCGGCGATTGTCCGAGGAGTACCATCGGCTCGACAAGCAGCTCCAGAGTCTCTCGGCGAGACTCACCAACGAGAGCTTCGTCTCGCGCGCGCCGCAGGACGTGGTCGCCAAGGAGCGCGAAAAGGAAAAGGCATGGCGCGATCAGCGCGACGTCCTGGCCAAGAAGCTCGAGTCGCTGGGCTGCTCCTAACGGTCCTCGTGGCCGGGGGGGGCGGGGGCTGCGCGAGCGTCGGCTCCCCGCCCGGGGGGCCGCCCGACAGCTTGCCGCCCATGATCGTCCACGTCAGTCCGGAATCGGGCTCCGTCGTGCCCAACTGGAATGACGACGTCTCGATCCAGTTCGACGAAGTGATCGACGAGCAGCCCGGCGGCACGGGCGGGGGGGGCGTAAGCTCCGCCCTCGAGCGCGAGGTGTTGCTGTCACCCGCCAAAGGCGGCGTGAAGGTGGGTTGGCACCGCACGCGCGTGTCGGTGAGGCCGCGCGAAGGCTGGAAGAAACGGGTGTATCGGCTCGAGATCCTGCCAGGCTTCCTCGACATGCGGCGCAACCGCTTCGATTCGACCAGGGTCGTGATGTTTTCGCTGGGACCCGAGATCGGACATGCGCGGATCGGCGGCATCGCATTGAAATGGATCGAGCAAGGCATCCTGCCGAGCGCCTTGATCGAGGCCGTGCCGCTGCCAGACACCGCCGGCTACTTGACCATGGCCGACTCGGGCGGCCAGTTCAACCTCACCAATCTCCAGCCCGGGCGTTACATCGTATACGCGACCAATGACGAGAACAACGACCGGCGGCGCGGCCTGCGCGAGGCTTACGACTCCACCATCGTGACACTCGACTCGAGCAGCAACGTCGCGCTGTTCGCGTTCCCGCACGACACCAATCCGCCGCGGCCGCGCGCCGCGACCTTTGTCGACTCGCTGGACGTGCGCATCGAGTTCAATCAGGCGCTCGATCCGAGCGCCGCATTCGACACGAGTCATCTCCACGTCCTCGCCTTGCCGGACTCGACGCCGCTGGGGGCCGAGCGCGTGTTCACCGGGAAGCAGTTCGACTCGGTGACGACCGCCGCGGCCGCGGCGCGCGACACGACGCGTGCGAAAATGGCGCACGACACGTCCGCGCAGCCGAACGTGCATCCGACGGTTCCACCTCCTCCAGCACCGCAGGCGGCTCCTGCGCGTGGTGCCGGTCGGAGACAGCAACCCTCGCGTACGCATGTGGACACCGCGCTGGTGCGGCAACTGCTGACGCAGCGCCCGATCCCCTCGGACAAGTTCGTCATCCGACTCGCGCGCCCGCTCAAGCCTGAAACTCGCTACGCCGTGCGCGTGCGCGGCGCGACGAACCTGGTCGGCAAGAAGGGCGATGGAGACATCGGGTTTACGACGCCGAAGCCCGCGGCGCCCGCCGATAGTACGCGTCGCAAACGTCCACCGTCCTCCGCTCCACCTCCGCCATCCTCCAGACCGCCCAGATGAGCGATCCTCGGCGCCAGTTGCCATCGATCGATGCCTTGCTGGCTGGATCCGGTGTCGCCGCGCTGCTCGCCGTGCACCCGCGCTCGCTCGTCGTGAAGGCGGCGCGCGCGGTCGTCGAGGCCGCGAGGAGCAACGGCGGCACGGCGCCGGTGGAGGGCTGGGATGCCGCGGTGCGCGCCGGCGTCGCGCGCCTGGCGCTGCCGTCGCTCGCGCCGGTGATCAACGCGACGGGCGTGGTGCTGCACACGAACCTGGGTCGAGCTCCGCTCGCGCGCGCCGCCATCGAGGCGATCACGCGCGTGGCGTCGGGCTATGCGGCGCTCGAGTACGATCTGGGGTCCGGCACGCGCGGCTCACGGCACGCGCACTGCCGGGACTTGCTCGTCGAGTTGACCGGCGCCGCAGACGCCATGGTCGTGAACAACGCCGCCGGAGCACTCCTCCTCGCGCTCAGCGCGCTCGGGCGCGGCGGCGATGCGATCGTTTCGCGCGGCGAGCTGGTGGAAATCGGCGGATCGTTCCGGATCCCCGACATCATGGCTCGATCCGGCGCGAAGCTCGTGGAGGTCGGGACGACCAATCGCACGCACCCGCACGATTACGAGCGGTCCCTGACTCCCGGCTCCAAAATCCTGCTCAAGGTGCACCGCTCGAACTTCCAGGTCACCGGATTCACGACCGATGTCGCGGTCGTCGAGCTCGCCGAGTTAGCGCATGCGCGCGGACTCACGTGCGTGTACGACCTGGGCAGTGGCCTGATGATCAACCTCTCCGAATGGGGGCTATCCGGTGAGCCGACGGTCCCCGAGGCCGTCGCCGCCGGCGCCGACATTGTCGTCTTCAGTGGTGACAAGCTCCTGGGCGGGCCGCAAGCCGGCATCCTGGTCGGCGGGAAAGACGCGATTGCGGCGTGCCGCGCGGATCCCGTGGCGCGGGCCGTACGAGCAGACAAGCTCACGCTGGCCGGCCTCGAGGCGACGCTCGCGCTCTATCGCGACCGAGAGACCGCGATTCGCGAAATACCGGTGCTCACCATGTTGACCGAGAATGAGGAAGGCATTCGCGAACGCGCCGCGCGGCTCGGCGGCCAGTTGATCGAGGGCGATTCGGAAGTCGGCGGCGGCGCGTTTCCTGGCGCGAAGCTGCGCACCTGGCTCGCGGGGTTCCCGGACGAGTCGCTCGCCGAGCGACTGCGCGCCAACGATCCACCGATCATCGCGCGCGTCGCGGGGAGCCGGGTGCTGCTCGATGCGCGTACGATCTTCCCCGAACAAGTCGAGACCGTCATCGCCGCGCTCGGTGGCTAGCCGCGCCGTCTTCCTCGATCGCGATGGCACGATCATCGAGGATCCCGGTTATCTCCACGACCCCGGCAAGCTTCGGCTGCTGCCGGGCGCCGCCGACGCAATCAGGCAGCTCAACGAACACGGCTTCCTGGTCATCACTACCAGCAATCAATCGGGTATCGCGCGCGGGTTGTACACGGTCGCCGACTACACCGCGGTCCAGCGCCGGCTCACCGAGCTGCTCGAGAGCCACGACGCCCATCTCGATGGCTCCTACTTCTGTCCCCACCATCCCCAATTCACCGGGCCGTGCGAATGCCGGAAACCGGGGCTCAAGCAGTTCCAGGACGCCGCGGCGGCGCTCGACATCGACTTCGGCCAGTCCTGGTGGGTCGGTGACCGCCTGTCCGACGTCCAGCCGGCGCGGGCGTTGGGTGGCAAGGCGATTCTCGTCGCGACCGGGGAGGGCAATCTTCATCAAGGACAAGCGCGTGCGCTCGGTGTGATCGTGGTCGCTGACATCGCGATGGCGGCCCAAGAGATTGTGCGGCTCAAGTCGGAATAGAATATTAGCGCACACCGCACCCGCACCGCCTTTCATGAAGGAGCCGCCATGCGTGGACGCATCCCGAGCATGCTCAGCGCCCTCGTCGTGATTGCCGCACCGCTGGTGTCCCAGAAGCCCGCCGCGAGACCCGCACCGACCGGAATCGACATTCCGACGGCGAAGAAAGCGGTCGTCACGATCCAGGCGCTGGACGCGGGCGGCCGGCCCATGGCGAGCGGCACCGGCTTCTTCGTGACGGAAGGTTATGTGCTGACGGCGCGGCATGTGCTCGAGGACGCGGCGGGCTGTCGCATCGAAATGAGCGACGGCCAGCAGATGCGCTGCTCGGTGGCGGCGGCGGACAGCGTCAAGGACGTCGCGATGTTGACGGTGCCGGGCACGCCGCCCGTGACGCTGCGCTGGGGCTCGAGCGAAGCGATGAAGGACGGCGATGACGTAACGGTCATCTCGAATCCGCTCGGTCAACTGCCTGGGACGGTGTCGCGCGGCATCATCTCCGCCTCGCGCGTCGTCAACGGCACCAAGCTGCTGCAGATCTCGGCCGCGATTTCGCACGGCTCGAGCGGGGCGCCGGTGCTGAACAGCCGCGGCCAGGTGATCGGCATCGTGCGCAGCACGATCGAGCAGGGCCAGGCGCTGAATTTCGCGACGGCCACCGACGCGATCCGCAACTTGAACAACGACGCGGGTGCCGTCGCCGAGGGAGCCGACCTCCTCTCGTCCAAAACCGTCGTGGCCGCAGCCGGCGCGAGCCGCGTCAGTCCCGGCACCCCCGTCAGCCTGCCGCAGATCAGCATGGGCCAGACGATCACGGGCACGCTGTCGGCCGGTGATTCGCTCTATCCGGATACGACCTACTTCAAGATGTATCAGTTCACGACGACGCCGGGCCGCGAAATTACGATCGATCTGTCGTCCACCGATTTCGATCCGGTGCTCATCATCCGCGGTGAAGGATTGGCGCAATCGATTGTGAACGACGACGGCGGCCCGGGCTGCGCGTCGCGCGTCTCACAAGCGTTCCTGAGCAGCGGACCCTATCGCATTCTCGTCAATACAACCGCGTCGCCGACGCGGCAGACCGGCCGTTTCACACTGTCGCTCACCGAGGGATCGAAGCACGTGCAGGATCGCACCGAGAACGACTGCACCACCGGCAACCGCGTGGCGGGCGGCAGTCAGACTGTTCCCGTGATTGGCGTCGGCGAGACGGTCAACGGCTCGCTTACCGCGAGCGATTCGCTGTATCCCGACAACAGCTACTTCAAGTTCTATCAGTTCACCGCGCCGGCCGGGCGGCCCGTGACGATCGATCTCTCGTCCGACGAGTTCGATCCGGTGCTGATCGTGCGTGGCTCGGACCTCGACGCGTCGATCATCAACGACGACGGGGGCCCGGGGTGCTACTCGCGCATTTCGCGCACATTCCCGAGCACCGGTCCCTATCGCATCCTGGTGAATAGCACCAACTCGCCCGAGCGGCAGACCGGCCACTTCTCGCTGACGATCACCGACGGCGCGAAGCCGGTGCAGGAGGGTAGCGCCGCGGGCGCCGACTGCACGTCGCGCGGCTCCAGCACCAGCAGCGCGAGCGCATCGCATTCGATCGACGTCGGCCAGAGCGAGGAAGGCACACTCTCGCGCAGTGACGTGCTCCTCAACAGCGACAGCACATACGCGCAGCCGTGGGCGATCCAGGGGCGCGCCGGCCAGACGATCACCATCGACCTCGAATCCGACGACTTCGATGCCTACCTGTTCCTGCGTGGGCCGGGCATCTCGGGCGGCCGCGACTTCCAGGACGACGATTCCGGCGGCAACTGTCACGCTCGACTCACCGCCACATTCCCGCAGACCGGCGAGTACGAGATCGTGGTCAACACCGCCGACCACTATGCGACCGGCGCCTTCAGCCTGAGCGTGACCAGCGGGTCGAAACCGAAATCGGTACAGCGGTGCAGCCGTAACCGTCCGTGACCAGCCAGCCGGTTCGTGTCGCCGTGCTCGTGTCGGGCGGCGGCACGAACCTGCAAGCCCTCCTCGATACTCTCAAAAACTCGTCCGTCGCCCGCATCGCGCGGGTAATCTCAAACCGACCACAGGCCGGGGCGCTGGAGCGCGCGCGCCGAGCATCTGTGCCCACGGTTATGCTTCGTGACCCCGGCGATGCGGCTGAGTTGCTGGCGGGCCTGGGCGACGCGCAACTCGTCGTGCTGGCGGGGTACCTGAAGCTCGTGCCGAAATCCGTGGTCTCCCGGTTTCGCGGTCGCATGATCAACATCCACCCTGCCCTGTTGCCCGATTTCGGCGGACCGGGCATGTACGGGCACCACGTGCACGAAGCGGTGCTCGCGAGCGGCGCGAGGGAGTCCGGCGTCACCGTGCACTTTGTGGACGAAGAGTTCGATCGTGGAGAGATTATCGCGCAGGAACGAGTGCCGGTGCGGCCCAACGACACGCCCGAGACTCTTGCGGCGCGCGTCCTCGAAGCCGAACATCGGTTGCTGCCGAAAGTCGTGCTCGATCTCGCTCGGAGGCTTGCTTGAATGTTCTGTTGCTGATGTTGGTGCTGCAAAATCCAGACAGTCTGACGGTTCGGTTCTCCGCAATGACAGCAGTGACAGGATACGAGCAGGCGATGGGCGACAGCCTCCTCGCCCTGCTCCCCGGCTCGACGCGCGATCGCATCGGCAACGTCACGCTCAGTCTCGGCCGCGGCACGCCGAAGCGACTGGTCTACTGCGATCTCGACGAGATCGGCTACGCCGTCGGCAACATCACGAACGACGGCTACGTCACACTGCGCCGCGTCGGTGGTGGCGCGCGACTGTATCCCCTGTTCGACCAGCAGATCGAAGGCCACCGCGTGACGCTGTTCGGCAAGAAGGGCGCGGTTCCGGGCGTTGTGGCCGTGCGCTCGACACATCTGACGCGCGGCCGCCCCCAGCGCGACGAGCCGCCGTTCACGGTGGATAACGCCTACGTGGACGTCGGCGCCGCATCGCGCGATGAAGTAACTGGCCTCGGGATCGAAATCCTTACTCCGGTGTCGTTGACCAAAAGACCTCATCGTTACGGCCGAGATCTACTGGCTGCACCCAATGCCGGCCGTCGCGCCGCCTGTGCCGCCCTGGCAAGAGCTGCGCTGTCCAAGCCACGCGTGCGCGGCACAGTCGTTGTCGCATTTACGGTGCAGAGCCTCTACGCGGATACCGCGGGCCTCAAGACTGTGGTCAACACGCAGGGACCGTTCTCGGAGGCTCGGCTCGTCAGTGTGCCATCCAAATTCCCCGATACGCCCGTGGAAACGGTTGGCCTGAAGGATGTCGACGCGCTGGTGGCCGATGTCGTGAAATGGATCGGAGGCGGGCAGTGATTTTCGCGCTCGCCGCGCTCATCGCGATCCAAGACACGAGTCGCATCTCCGAAGCCCAAGCCGTGCTCTCTCAGCTCGTGGAGAGCTATGGCGTATCTGCGATGGAGAGCCCAGTAAGAGCTACTGTCCAGCGACTTCTACCCGGTTGGGCAAAAACTGAAACCGACACCGCGGGCAATCTCTGGGTGCGCCTCGGACAGGGTGAAGGTCCCGTCGTCATCGTCGCGCACCTGGACGAGATCGGCTTTCGAGTCGACACCATCAACCCCGACGGTACGCTCGGCCTCCGGACGCGCGGCGGGTTCATCCTGTCGCTCTTCGAGGGCCAGCCCGCGCTGATTCACACCGACGGCGCGGGCGGGGGGGGCGGGGGGGGCGGGGGCGCCGACATCCCGGGCATCTTCCTCCCGCGCGATAGCGGACTCACGCGTCGTGCGCCACCGCCGCTCCGCGTCAGCGTCGGCGCCAGCACGCGCGCCGCCGCCGAGTCGCTGGGCGTGAAGGTCGGCCAAACGGTCACGATGCCGAAGCAGTTCGTCCGGCTCGCCGGCACCCGCGCGACGGCCCGCTCGTTCGACGATCGTGTGGGATGCGCGGCGTTGATTCTCGCGCTGCGGCGGCTCGACCGCAGCAAGCTCGAGCACCCAGTCATCTTCATCTTCAGTACGCGAGAGGAGATCGGCCTGGAAGGCGCCGACGCCGTCGCTCATCAGCTCGGCACTCGGGCGCGGCGCGTGCACGCGATCGACACCTTCGTGTCAGCCGATTCGCCGCTCGAGCTCGAGAATTTTGCCGTCGCGCCGATCGGCAGCGGGGCCGTCGCGCGCGCGCTCGACAACTCTTCGATCACGCCACCCGCATATGTTGATTCACTCGCGGCCATCGCACGCGCTCGCGGCATCGCGCTCCAGATCGGCACGACGAACGGTGGCAACGATGGCTCGACGTTTACGCCGTTCGGGGTCGTCGATGTCCCCATGGGATGGCCGCTGCGCTACTCACATTCGCCCGCGGAGGTCGTGGATTTGAAAGACTTGCTGAGCCTGGCCGACATGGTCCGGGCGGTTGCCGAGGATTGGTGAGAGCTCTCATTTCTGTCTCCGACAAACGCGGCGTCGTCGAGTTCGCCAAAGCGCTCGTTGCGCTAGGATGGGAAATCGTCTCGACCGGCGGCACGGCGGAAGCGCTTCGACGCGCGCAGGTCCCCGTCATTGGTATAGAGGCTGTTACGGGATTTCCGGAAATGATGGATGGCCGAGTGAAGACCCTGCACCCCAACGTGCACGGCGGCCTGCTCGCGCGCCGCGACAATCCGCACGACATCGCCGCGATGCAGCAGCACGGCATCACACCGATCGATCTCGTCGCCGTCAACCTCTATCCGTTCCAGCAGACCGTGGCAAAACCGCAGACCACGTTCACGCAGGCGATCGAGCAGATCGACATCGGCGGTCCGTCGATGCTGCGCTCGGCGGCGAAGAATCACTCCGCCGTGATCGTCGTGGTCGACCCCGATGACTATCCATCGATCATCACACGGTTGAAAGACGGTGGGATCGCGGCCAATGAGCGACAGGCGCTCGCCGCGAAAGTCTTTGCCCACACCGCCGCATACGACGCTGGAATTCTCGGCTACCTGTCGCGCTCGCAGGAGTCACTGCCGCCGGTGCTGAGCGTCGTAATGCAGCGCCAACAGCCGCTCCGCTATGGCGAAAATCCGCACCAGCGCGCCGCGCTGTACGCGACGGACGAACCCGGCATCAGAGACATGCATCAGCTCCACGGCAAGGAGCTTTCGTTCAACAATCTCCTCGACGTGGACGCCGCCGTGATGGCGATCGCACCCTGGCACAACAAGGATTCGCGCGCGGCCTGCGTCATCATCAAGCACACCACGCCGTGCGGCATCGCGCTCGGCCGCAACGCCACGGAGGCCTACCGGCGCGCGCTCGCGACCGACACGATGTCGGCCTTCGGTTCGGTGATCGCATTCAACACGGTCGTAGACAAGGCAGCGGCGGACGCGATGCGCGAGCTGTTTGTGGAGGTGGTGGTAGCGCCACGCGTGGACGCGGAGGCGCTCGCCGTCTTTCAGGAAAAAAAGAATTTGCGGGTGGTCGAGCTGCCCCGCCCGGCCAACGACGCAACGCTGGACTTCAAGCGCGTGCGGGGCGGCTTCCTGGTGCAGGACCGCTTCCGCTTCAGCGATGTCGCCGATGAGTCGAAGTGGCGTATCGCTACGACGCGCCGCCCCACGGACGCGCAATGGAACGACTTGCGTTTCGCCTGGGCGGCGGTAGGCGCGGTCAAGTCCAACGCGATCGTGCTGGTGCGAAACGAGGCCGCCATCGGGATCGGCGCGGGGCAGATGAGCCGGGTCGACTCGTCGTTCCTGGCCGTCCACAAGGCGAAGCAGCAAGGCCACGAAGCCCGAGGCGCGGTGCTCGCCAGCGACGCGTTCTTTCCCTTTCGGGACGGTGTGGAGGAGGCGGCGGCCGCAGGAGTTACGGCCATTATTCAGCCCGGGGGATCGGTCCG
>DATBFV010000077.1:0-7328 GCA_036558345.1 Gemmatimonadales bacterium
GACGCCTACGTGCGCAGCGAGAAGATCGCGTACATCAAGCGCAAGGGATACGACGTCAAGCAGCTCGAACGTGTGGATGCGCACGATCGTTCGCGGCAGAAAGAAGGCCGCAAAGCGCTCGCGCGACGCGTCAAGCAAGGACGCTATGGCGAAGTGCTCTGGAGCGGAGGCTATCTCTCGGCGGACGAAGTCGAACAGGCCATGGTGCTGGCGGCGAAGAATCACGCCGGCTACTTCGAGCGCATCCCACTCCCCTATCGCACCTGGGAAAAACGGCGGGTCCACGCATTCCGTATCGGCAAGGGCAAGGGCAAATCACGGCCCGCCGTCTGTTTCCTCGGCGGCGTGCATGGCCGCGAGTGGGGCGGTCCCGACATCCTCATCTATTTCGCCGCCCGATTGCTGCGTGCGTACCGGGACGGGCACGGCTTCAAACTGGGCCGCCGCGAGGTAACTGCGGCCCAAGTTCGCCGGCTGGTGGAAACGATGGACATCGTCGTACTGCCACAAGTGAACCCGGACGGCCGCAAGTTCAGCATGGAGCGCTCGGCGATGTGGCGGAAGAACCGGCGCCCCGGTCCGCGCGGCCGCGCGAGATCCGTCGGCGTCGACATCAACCGGAACTTTCCATTCCTCTGGCGCTACGCTCGTTACTTCGCGCCGGGCGTCGAAACAGGCTCGACGAATCCGGGGGACTACGAGTGCTACATCGGTCCGCGCGCCGCCTCCGAGCCCGAAACGCGCAACGTGATCTGGCTGCTCGATCGGTTCCCCAATATCCGCTACCTGGTCGACCTCCACAGCTACGGCGAGTCCATTCTGCACAGCTGGGGAAGTGACGATACCCAGGCGAGCGATCCAGGCATGAACTTCCGCAACCGCGCGTACGACGGGAAACGCGGCAAGCTGTTCGACGACGCGTACCGGGAGTATTTCCCTCCGGCAGACAAGAAAGCGGCGCAGGACATCGCACGTCGCATGGCCGCGGCCATCAAGCTCGTGCGCGGACGCAAGTATGCGGTGAAGCCGAGTGTCGGCCTGTATCCGACGGCGGGGGCGACGGACGACTACTCCTATAGCCGCCACTTCGTCGATCCGAAAAAGGGCAAGATCATTCCTCTAACGGTCGAGTGGGGCCGCAGCCACGCCTCGACGCCGTTCCATCCACCGTATCCCGAAATGCGCAAGGTGATGCGTGAAGTGAGCGCAGGGCTCCTGGCCGTTTGCCTCGGTGCACGCAGCGGATCGCGGAGGGCACGATGAGCGACCCAGACCGGAAGATGACGCCGGTTTCGGATACGATGTGGGGCGATCCGCACGACTTCTCGATCGTCCTGGGAGGACCGCTCTACCAGCTGCTTCGGAAGGTGCATCTCGCCAGTGACGCACTCGAGCTGCTGCGCCAGCGTCTGCTCGCGGTGGTCGCGATCACCTGGCTGCCTTTACTGATCCTGTCCGCCCTGCAGGGATTGGCGTTGGGCACGAAAGTCGCCGTCCCGTTCCTGCTTGATATCGAGGCGCAGGGGCGCTTCCTCTTGTTCGTTCCGCTGCTCATCGGCGCCGAGCTGCTCGTGCACCAGCGCCTGCGGTTCGTGGCGCGCCAGTTCCTGGAACGGGAGCTCATTCCGGACAATGCGCAGCCACAATTCGACGCGGTGCTGAGCAGCACCATCCGTTGGCGCAATTCGACACTCGCCGAGATCGCGATGATCGTCCTGGTCTACGGCGTCGGACTGCGGTCCGTGGCGCACCAGCAGGCGACGCTCGCCGTCGCGACCTGGTACGCCGCGCCGAGCGAAACGGGCCGGGCGCTCTCGCTCGCCGGGCTGTGGTACGTCTACCTGAGCATCCCGCTCATGCAGTTCTTGTTACTCCGCTGGTATTACCGGATGTTCATTTGGGCGCGGTTTCTCTGGAAGGTTTCACGCATCGAGTTGCGGCTCGTCCCTACGCATCCTGACCTGACCGGCGGGCTCGGATTTCTCGCCAGCGCGACGGCCGGGTTCGTGCCACTCGCCGTAGCGCATGGAGCCTTCGTCTCCGCGTGGATCGCCAACCGCATCTTCCTGCACCAGGGGGTGCTGCTCGATTTCAAAGCCCTGATCATCGTGATCGCCGTTTGGGTGCTGGTGTTGTTCCTCGCGCCGTTCCTCGTCTTCTCCGGCCAGATCGCGCAAGCGAGTCGTCAAGGCGAACGGGACTACGGGCCTCTGGCGGAACGCTACTCGCACCAATTCGAGGCCAAATGGGTGCGCGCCAACCCGGCCCCCAATGAACCGCTGCTCGGCTCGAGTGACATCCAGTCATTGGCGGACATGGCGAATGCCTACACTGTGGTGAAATCGATGCGGCTGGTGCCGATCACGCGGCAGTCGGTCATGCAGCTGGCGATCGCGACGCTGGCTCCGATCGCTCCCCTGGCACTCACCATGATGCCGCTCAAGCAGCTCCTCAAGCTGCTCCTCGGCATGTTGACGTAACTCGGGATTGCTACGCGCGGGGAGCGCCGGGTATGAACTCGGCGACGCGCCGCAATGACAGCGCGAGCGGCACGGCGAGGATCGCACCGGCGGGGCCGAGCACCCAGCTCCAAAACACCACCGAAAACACGATGTTGGTGAACGAGATGTCGAGCCCTTTCACGAAGAAGCGTGGCTTGATCACGTTGTCGCCGATGAGGTTCACGAACCACCACCCCACCACGACAATCAGCGCCCGTTGCCACCCGAACTCGAGCAGCGCGAGCAGCGCCGGAGGAATCAGCGCGAACAGAAAGCCCACACCCGGAATGAAGTTCAGAAAGAAGAACAGCACCGTCCAGGTGAGCGGCGCGTCGACGCCGACGAGCAGCAGAATGGCGAGGTTGAAGACCGCTTGAATCAGGCCGGCGAGGCCCGTCAGCGCGATGTATTGGCGTGATTGACCGGTCACCTCGTCGAAGCGAGCCGCCAACGACCCCGGCCGCTCGCCGTGTTGATGCAGCACCCGAACACTGGTGATTTCGTAGAGGACGACGGCCGCGATCAGGATGATGAGAATCGACGTCCCCAAGGCCGAGGCTAATCCTGAGAAAAAGACGCGCGCGGCGGCCAGCGCACGATTGGGGTCGAGCGGTTGGAACGCCGCGATCTGCGAAACATCGACGCCCCGCCCCGAAAGCATCGCCATCACGTTGTCGCGAAGCGCGGTCAACCGGGCCTGGTAGGTGGGCAGCTGGTCTGCCAACTGCGCCGTCGAGACGCTGAACATGCCGACCAGCAGCAATCCCCCCGCGAGCACGAACAGAATCGACACCAGCACGCTGGCGCCGGGCTTCAGCCCCTTCTTCATCAACCACATGGGGACGTTGCTGAGGCTTTGCGCAACGAGCAGCCCGAGGAGTACCAGATTGACGATCGGCGCCGCGGCCTTCAGGCCCGCCACGATGATGACTACGCATGCTGCTGCCAGGAGCACCGGCAGCAGTCGTGACAGTTGATTGGTAGCACCGCCAGTGTCTTGCTGCATCTCAGAGCTCCTCACGGTTCAATCTCAGCCTCCCAGCGCGATCGTCGCGGCGACCAACACGCCGCCGAGCACGACCATCGCGAGGCCGCTCAACCAGGGGTGAAAGTTGGTGATGCGCCCAAATGCGTAACCGGCGACAAACAGCAGCGCGACCGCGATGGCGTTCGAGACCCGCATGGCGCGTCCGACGTCAGTCATGAAGATGAACGGGATCGCCACCGGGAATGTCGTAACGAACACCCAGAGGAATACCCCGAGTCCGCCCAGCCAGTCCGCCTTGGACAACCAGGGGCGCGGCGGCGGCTCAGGCGCGAGCAGCAGCTTCCGCCGGACCGTCTCGTACTCCGCTTGTCCGAGCGCCGCCGCCACCATTGGTGGCAACGCCTCGGCGATGACGCGGTGCGCATTCTCGGGCGTTGCGGCGTTGCGGGCGGCCAGCAACGCGCGAATGGCCCGTCCCCGGTCGCTCAGGCAATCCATGAGATAGAGGATCCCGTCGATGATGCCCCAAGCGATATTGCACCCAAGCGCGCCGATCAGCATCAGCCGCACATCCTCGCGTCCGGCCTCCGCCACACTGAGCGAGCCGGTGAAGCTGAGCACCATGATCAGGCCGAAGAGCACTTCCGCAATGCGCTCGCCTGGCTCCAGCACGTGCCGGCCCTCCCCGTTTTGCGGAGGTGTCGCGGCCTGCTGGAGATGCATCGCGGCGCGTTCCATCAGCCGGCCACCTCCGGCACGAAATACGAAAGCAGCGCGATCGCAAGGTAGACTACAATCAGCTGCACACCCTTGTACCAGTTGGCGCGTCCATCGCTCGCGATCACTGTTCCGATCAACACCGTGAAGAGCAGCGCGCCGAGCTCCGCGCGATGGAACGCCAATGTGAGCGGCTGTGGCGCGATGAGCCAGCTCAGCAGCACGAGCACGGGCGCAACGAACAGCGCGATCTGGATGGAGCTGCCCAACGCGATCCCGATGCTCAGGTCCATCTTATTCTTCATGCCCGCGGCGATGGCCGACAGGCTTTCCGCCGCACCGCCCACGACGGCTACCAGCACGAGCCCGATGAACGCCTGCGACATGCCGAGCGCCTTCCCCGTGCCCTCGGCCGCGCCCACCAGAACCTCGCTCATCCAGGCGGCAAGCACCGACGCGCCGACCAGGGTGCCGATCGCGCGGCCCACTCCCCACGTCGGACCTTCCAGATGCTCGGCCTTCGATCCGCTCTTGCTCTTGAAGAGCTCGGGGTGCGTCCTGAGCATGAACACCAGGTACAGACCGTAGGCGATCAGGAGCACGACGGCCAACGCCGTGTTCAGGCTGAGGATCTGCGGGGTGAATTGCGCCTGGGAGAACGATCCCTCCAGCGCGCCGGGGATGATCAGGGTGATCACCGCGAGCAACATCATCGAGCTGTAGACCCGTGACGCATCGGCGTTGAAGCGCTGGTCGTGGTTGCGGAGTCCGCCCAGCAGCATCGCCACGCCGAGCGCCAGCAGCAGATTCGCGAGAATCGCGCCGATGATCGAGGCGCGCACGAGGTCCATCAGGCCGGCTTTCAGAGCAACGGTCGCGATGATCAGCTCGGGCGCGTTGCCGAAGGTCGCGTTGAGGAGGCCCCCAATTGCGTCCCCGGTCCGCAGCGAGATCTGCTCGGTGGAGTGGACGATGAGAGTCGCGATGGGAACGATGGACAGGGCGGCCGCAAAGAAGACGATGGGAGCCGCGGTGTGGGCGCGCTCGAGCAGCAGGGTGATCGGAATGAATGCCAGCAGCCAGTTGATCGACGGCTTGAACGACAACCGGCGGACCCGGGTGGCTTCAGTCGCAGTCATCGGGGCAAGTGTGTCGCCGTAACCGAGGAGTCGCTGTTGACCCTTCGGGAAGTCCCTACATCAGCGGAATCCCTTTGGCCAGCTCGTAGTTGAGCACCGCGCGGATCTTGTTCTCGAGCTGGTAATAGCGGGCCACTTTAAGCGGCGGCAACACCGCGCTGAACTTGGGTCGATACGACTGCAGGAGGGCTGCCCGGTCGCGCTCCAACGTGAGGAATTCGTCGAGCATGCGCGTCGCAGCGGTGTCGGTCATGGAGCGGTAGTTGTTGCTGTAGTACGTGACCAGTTTTACCGCGCCATCGCTGATCTTCGCGAGATCCGCTTGGAACGCATCGTACACCGGCCAGAACGCCGCGGCCTCGGCCTCCGTGAGCTTCATTTGCTCCGCCACCAGAAGCTTCTTGTCGGCCCGGATCTTCTCACGCACGAGGTTCATGTTGTCGGCGGGCCGGTCCTGCGTCTGCGCCTGGGCCCGCGCGGGCGCGGGGAGCGCGCATGTCAGGCAGCCGATCAGCGTAAGCCAACGCATGTGAGACGTCATCGGTCGGAACCTCGGGTTGGAGTGGACAAAAGAAACCGCATCCAAGCTCCGATAATTCCTGGCGCGGGTGCATTGGACTTTTGGGGTACGCTCTTTAGGAAGTGGGGCTAGCTCCCCGCCACCGGGTCGTATACACGTTGGAACTCGATCGTCCGCGGCTTGATTTCGTCCTCCGACCCTCCGGGGCGCGGCAACTCGAGCTGCACCACGACATGCAGATGCTGGCCGTCGGCCGCACGGAGATAGGTCTCCGTCACTTTTCCCCCGCCATCGACCTCATGGCTGACCACGAGCCACCCGTCCTTCCACGTCGCGGTGGTCGTGATCTGCACTTCGTCGTCGCTTTGCGCGATCTTGGCCTTTTCTTTCGCGCCGTTGGTTTTCAGGGCCAGCGTATCCAGCATGCCGTGCGTGATGAGACGTACGGCGCCCGGCGTGACGTGAACGTCGAGATCATCCGAGCCGTACTCCGCGAGAAAGACGGTGAGTTCGGCGCGCTCGCGCCGGCGGGCACGTTCCTGCGCGTCGATGCGAGCCATGCCTTCTCCGCCGCCGCTCATGCCACCCCGCCCTCCGCGGCCTCTCCCTCCACCCCCGCCCCAGCGCCCTGTCGCCCCTCCCATTCTCCGTCTGCCGCTCGCGCTGTCCACGCCGGTGCCTCGCGCACCCGCGGGCAAGGCCGCGGCGATTTTGTCGGCGGCGTTGTCGCTCTGCTCGGTGTTCAACTGCCAGCGGCCGGACACGTCCGAGAGGGGGTTGATGTCCGCAATCGGCTTCGTGCCGCCACACGCCGCCACCGCGACTGCGACGATCCAGAGTTTTTTCATGACGGTGATACGACGGGAGGTGCGTTGTCGTTAAGCGGCCTGGTGCGAGCTGTAACGCTCGTCCGCTTTTCTTTGGCATCTGGGCGGGCGGACCGCGACCGAGAAAATGAAGAATGTCCAATGCCGGTAACTGAATTTCGCAATTCGACATTCAGTTTCGACATTGGACATTCGGTGTAAACGCTGGCGGCGGTCTACTCTCCCGCCCCCTCGCGAGGGCAGTACCATCGACGCTGACAGGCTTAACGACCGTGTTCGGGATGGGAACGGGTGTGGCCCTGTCGCGCTAGTCGCCAGCAAAACCTACTGACGAGTGCGTGATTGGTGTTTGAGAGTCACTCCGAGTTGGACAGCGGAGAGATCAAGCCTCACGGGCAATTAGTACGGCTCGGCTGAAGCGCTCGCGCGCCTTACACCTGCCGCCTATCAACCTGGTAATCTCCCAGGGCCCTTCAGGAGCCTTGCGGCTCGGGTGTGTTCATCTTGGGGAGGGTTTCCCACTTAGATGCATTCAGCGGTTATCCCCGCGCGACATCGCTAACCGGCGTTGCCCTTGGCAGGACAGCCGGGACACGAGGGGTCGCTTCGTCCGGGTCCTCTCGTACTACGGACGAC
>DATBFV010000078.1:0-13983 GCA_036558345.1 Gemmatimonadales bacterium
GCCAGGCTTCCGCTGTAGCTATGGCTCTGTGCCCCACCATCGGACCAGGACATGAAACGCCAGCGCGTACGGCCATCCGTTGCCACCTGCCCATTCGCAAAGTTCACCGGGTGCGCGGATCCGTCATCGAGCAGGTCGCGGTACACCTGGTAGTTGGCGCCGTCGAACTGAATGACGGCGTTCGAGTCACTGGCTCGAGCAACGGTCAGCGCACCGAACCGCAGCCGAAACGACATTTGGCCACCGGGGACCACTTGCGTGATTTGATCGATGCCGAATCCCGCGAAACTTCCGTCGGAATTCATGATCGCATTGGGACTGGTGCTCCAAACAAACGCGGTGTTGGCCGTGGAACCAGGGTATGGATCTCCCGCGTCCCCGCGGTTGCACTGTCCCCCCGCACACCAGAGGCCTCGTAGTCCATCCGCCTCCTCGAGCAGGACGCCATGGATCGTGCCCGCGTTCACCGAATTGCCGAAGTGGAAGCCACTGGTGGCGACTTTGCTCGAATCGACGTGCCAGATCAGCAGGCCCCCCGGGCACGTGGGGGGGGAGCCGCTCCGTTGACAATGTCGCCGAATCATCGCCGAGTCGGCGAGACCGGATGCGCCGCCCTGACGGTTCTCGATGAGGAAGTACTCTCCTCGCGGGTTGGGCCCTGGCGGCCGCACATAGACCGCGGTCCGAGTTGTCGCGGCGGGATCGAGAAAGTATGTCCCACTGGTGGTGAGTTGCTGCAGGTTCACCCACCCCAGCTCGTTCAACGACCACGCCTCCATTCGGCTCGGACTCGATGGGCTGCTGAAATTCCCCGAGCCCATGATTCCCCACTCGCCGCTGCCTTCGGTGGGATTCCCCGGGCCCGTGTCGTACAAGTCGGGGAGACCGAGGGCATGGCCAAATTCATGAGACGCCGTACCAATCGGCATGATCTGCGTCGTGTCACACGCGCTCGCGCCACCCAGCGCGGACGTGGCAAAGTAATCCGCCACGTGAATCTTCGTGAATCCAGACTTGTTGCGGGGGTCGGCGTTGTCTCCGGTCACGTACGCGTTGAGCAATACGTAGCGATGAGACCAGATGTGATTGTTCGCCGAGGCATCGTTGCCGGGAAATCCGCCACACGCGCCGTCCTCCGTCGGGTGCGCAAACATGATCATGTCGACGTACCCGTCGTCGTCGCCCGAATTGGGAACCCCATCGGGACCATCGTTGTCGAACTGGCCGAAATCGACCGACCCGTCAACCAGCGCCAGGGCCTCCCGAAAGCCGGCTTGCATACGCGAGATGGCCGTCGAACTAAAGATGCCGTTGCAGTTCCTGGTGCCGAACGGATTCCCGCTGCACGTTCCCGCCACGCCGGTGTACGTCGTCTCACTGCTGTCGAGCCGGACCCACCCGAGGATCTTCCCCGTCATGGAAAGCGCGTTGTTCGACAGCTGCTCGTAGAAGGTGCGCAGGGTGTAAGGATTGCCGCCGGGCGGAGAGCTTGAGAAAAGCGTCTGGGTGTATTGCGATGTGTCGGCCATGAACTGGGAGGCCGTGTTCTGGTAGGCGAAAAAGACCGCCGGCACCACGAGCGTCCCAGACACCGACGTGCTCCCCTGGGGACCGACTCTCATCAGATTCAGCGATGGGATCTTGCCGGCACTCAGCAGTTGTCGACGCAGCAGGCTCACCTGCCGCCCGCGCACGCGCCACGCGCCGTCGGGGCGAAAGTCGAAGCCGGGGATTTCCCAATGGGGATGGAAACCAGTCTGTGCCGAGACTTGCGTAATCGTGGCTGGGCACAGCAAGACGGCAATGCCCAGGAATCCGACGAGAAATGACCGCACTGTTGGGACCCCCGCAAGGAACCGCATGATCGACAATGGCAGCAATTTAGGTTATTAGTCCCGGGCCTCAAAGGCTGTGGCTCGACTCACACAAAGCCTTGCCATTTCAGGTCGGTACGGCTAAGCTGTACCACCGCCTACTCATAGACAACCGAGGCTTCATTGCGCACAGAGACCCTGCAGCACATCGCGCTGTTCGACAAGTGTAAGAACTTCACCCGGGCGCGCGAGGTTCAGGCTGCGGGGTTGTATCCCTACTTCAAGCCCATCTCCCGCTCCGAAGACACCGTCGTCGTCATCGAAGGCAAAGAGCGGATCATGATGGGGTCGAACAACTACCTCGGCCTCACCCATCATCCCGAAGTTCTCGCCGCGGCGCGTGCCGCGCTCGAGCGCTACGGCTCGGGGTGTACGGGTAGCCGGTTCCTCAACGGCACCCTCGATCTCCACGAGCAGCTCGAAGCCGAGCTGGCCGAGTTCTTTGGCAAGGAATCTTGCCTCGTCTTTTCAACGGGCTATCAAGCGAACCTCGGTGTCATTTCGGGCCTGATTGGCCGCACCGACGTCGTCTTCCTCGATAAGCTGGATCACGCCTCCATCGTAGACGGCGCCAAGATGTCGCACGGCGAGACCATGCGGTTCAACCACGGCGACCTGGCCGGGCTCGAGCGCAAGCTGCAGAAGCTGCCCGAGGGCACCGGCTCGATGGTCATCGTGGACGGCGTCTATTCCATGGAAGGCGACATCGCCGACGTCCCCGGCCTGCTCAAGATCTGTCAGAAGTACGGGGCGGCGCTGGCGCTCGACGACGCGCATTCGGTCGGCGTGCTGGGCCCGAACGGCGACGGCACCGCGGCGCACTACGACCTGGTCGACGAAGTCGACCTGATCGTCGGGACGTTCTCGAAATCACTGGCGTCCATCGGCGGGTTCGCGGCCGGGTCTGAGAATGTCATTCACTATCTCCGCCATCACTCGCGGCCTTTGATCTTCACCGCGGCGCTGCCGCCGGCCAACACGGCGGGGGTACTCGCGGCGCTGCATGTGATGCAGCGTGAGCCGGAACGCCGCGAGCAGCTGTGGCGCAACACCCGCCGCCTGCAGGAAGGGATGCGGTCCCTGGGCTTCGACATTGGTCCAACCGAGACGCCGATCGTCCCGGTGCTCATCGGTCCGCTCGAGAAGACGTTCCTGTTCTGGCGCAAGCTGTTCGACGCCGGCGTGTTCACGAATCCCGTGGTTCCGCCCGCCGTGCCGCCGTCCCAGTGCCGCCTGCGGACCAGCCTCATGGCCACGCACACGCCCGAGCAGATCGACCTCGCGCTCGAGGTCTTCGGCCGCCTCGGGAAAGAGCTGGGGGTCATCTGACCGCAGTGGAGATCGTGCCCGTCACCGACGGGCGCGGTCTCGATCGCTTCATCGCCTTCCCGTACGATCACTACCGCCATGATCCGTTGTGGGTGCCGCAGCTACGCCGCGACGTGCGCACTCTGCTCTCTCCCGACAAGAATCCTTTTTGGGAGCACGCGGAGGCGCAGTACTGGCTAGCCCGATCGGACGGTCGCACGGTCGGACGGATTGGCGCCATCAAAAACGACATGCATAACAAGGAGCACCACGACCGGGTGGGCTTCTACGGGTTCTTCGAGTCCGTAAACGACCAGGCGGTCGCCAACGCCCTGTTCGACACCGCTGCCGCGTGGCTCCGGGCCAAGGGCTTCGATACGATGCGCGGCCCGATGAACCCGTCGACGAACGACGACTGTGGCTTGCTGATCAAGAACGACGGCACCCCGCCGTCGCTGATGATGCCCTACAACTTCTCGTATTACGAGGCGCTCCACGACCGCTATGGATTCACCAAGGCCAAGGACTTGCTCGCCTATGACGGCGGCGGCGCCGAGTCGGCGCCCGAGCGGTTTCTGCGGATCGGTCGCCGGGCGCTCGAGCGCAATGGAATCACACTCCGCACGCTCGACATGAAGCGGTTCGACGCCGAAGTGGAGCTGATCAAGAAGTTGTACAACTCGGCCTGGGAGAAAAACTGGGGCTTCGTCCCGCTCACGAACGCCGAGATCGATCACCTCGCCAAACAGCTCAAGCCGATCGTCGTACCGGACCTCGTCATCTTCGCCGAGCGTGGCAGCGAGGTGGTGGGATTCGCTGTGAGTCTCCCGGATTTCAATCTCGCGCTGTTGCACAACCGCTCGGGCCGGATGTTCCCGGGCATCCTCAAAGTGCTATGGTACTCGCGCAAGATTAACCGCGCGCGCGTCATGCTGCTTGGCGTGATTCCGGAGTTTCGCGGCCGCGCCATCGACGCGGTGTTGTACCACCGCACGTGGCAAAATTCCGTGAAGCATGGCATGCCGCGCGGTGAAGCGGGCTGGATCCTCGAAGACAACATGCAGATGAACAAGGCAGCCACGGAGCTCGGCTTCCGCGTTACCAAGACCTACCGGGTCTACGACAAGACGCTGTGAACGTGTTCGTGACCGGTGGCACCGGATTTGTCGGTGCCCACCTGGTCAAGGCGCTCTGCGCGCGCGGTGACACCGTCACCGTCATGGCCCGCCGCCCAGCACTCGCGCAAACGCTGGGATGGGGTCCCGAGATCAAGCTGGTCCGCGGCGATCTCGGCGACGCAGCGGCGTTGCGCGAGGGCTGCGCCAGCGCGGACGTGGTATACCACGTCGCCGGCAAGATCGCGGCTCGCACGATGGCGGAGTTCATGGCCACCAACCGCGACGGCACGGCAACTGTCCTCGAGGCCGCACGAGACGCTGGTGTGCGCCGATTCCTGCTCGTCTCGTCCGTGGCGGTCGGAGGACCGACCACGCCAGGTCACCCCATCGACGAGCAGCGCCCGCCCCAGCCGGTCACCGAGTATGGCCGTTCCAAGCTCGCCGCCGAGGTGCTTGTGCGGGCGATGCCGCTGCCCTGGACGATCGTCCGGCCGCCCGTGGTCTATGGCGAATGGGATCGGGGCACGCTCAAGATCTTCCAGCTTGCTCGCCACGCCGTCGTGCCTGTGTTCGGTGACGGCTCCCAAGAATTGTCGGTCATTCACGCGGAGGATCTTGCGCACGCCTTGATCGCAGCGGCCAGCGCTCCAGCCGCAGTCGGCCGGATCTACTACGCCGTGCATCCGACCCCGACGACGAGTCGGGAGCTGGTGCTTGCAGCGGGCCGGGCGCTCGGGACGAGACCGAGAATCGTGCCCATTCCGCCGGTGCTCGCTCGGGGCTTGCTGTGGACGGTGGGCACCCTTGCTTATCTTGCTGGGCGCGCCACGTTGCTGTCGGCGGACAAGAGCCATGAGTACCTGGCCCCCGCCTGGACGTTCCGGAGCGACGCTCTGACCCGGGACACGGGCTGGCGAGCGGCGATCGATCTCGAAACCGGCTTCAAGCGCGCCGCGAATTGGTATCGGGAGGTCGGATGGCTGTGAGAGTCGGACGGGGGTTTACGGGCATCGACATCGCCACGGGCGCCTATGTCGCGATTGCGACGGGCGCCGTGCTGCTTTCCTTTCGTGGCGACGGGATTCCGGGCTGGCCCTGGCTGCTGAGCGCGCATGGTCTCATCGTGGCCCTCGTGCTGCTCGCGCCTCGCGCCCGCGAGTCCGGTCGGGTGGGGCGCTTCGTCGCCGATTGGTACCCGATGCTCCTGCTGCCCGCACTCTACGGCGAGATCGGCATCCTCACGCTGAGCGCCGGATTCCAAAACGACCAGGTGATCCAGCGGCTCGAGAGCTGGGTCTTCGGCTCGCAGATCTCCTATCGCTGGATTCGCGAGTCCCCCAACGTGGTGCTGTCCTGGATCCTGCACTCCTGCTACCTGGCCTACTATCCCATTCTCTACGCGGCGCCATTCGGGTTGTGGATGACCGGCAGGCGCGATGCGTCGCGGCACACGATCTTCGCCGTGATGGCGACGTTCTATCTCTGCTACGTCTTCTTCCTCTTCTTCCCTGTCGCAGGGCCGCGGTATGCGTTCGATGGCGCGCACAATGTCGCCACGCAGGTGGGGCCGGCACGCTTCGCCGCCTGGCTGCTGGACCGCGGCGACTCGTGGGGCGCGGCGTTCCCCTCCTCGCACGTCGCGGCATCCGTCGTGGCCACGGGGATGGCGCTTCGCTACTGGCGCACGCTCGGCCTCGTGCTGGTGCCGTTTACGATCGGATTGATTCTGGCCGTGGTGTACGGCCAGTTCCACTACGCGATCGATGCACTGGGCGGGCTGATGGTGGCGGCACTGATGCTGGGAATCATGCAGACCGCCGAGGCGACGGAGCCGGAACCGCTGGCCGTCGCCAATTATGGGGTGGAATCGGGCAGCAGCCTCTAGTGCTCCATGTGCATGTGCATGTGCTCGATCGGCATCGTCACCGCCACCTGCTCGACCGGTCCCATGAAGTGGCGCAGATCCTTCTGATATAGCGAATCGGCGGCATTGGTCGCCGGCCAGACGACGTTCTTGTCCGGCCTGAAGAGTCCGCCGATAACGCCCATTCCACCATCAGGGATGTTGTGGCCCGACGTGTTGTTGTAGACGACGCGCACGCGATAGCGGTGCGACGGCGTGACCGGCAGACCGATACGCGTCAGGCTGTACAGCTTGCCCGCCGGCACCACCGCGGGCTGTCCCGGCGCCGGGACCGCCGGCTCCCCGTGCCAGAGCAGCTTCCCGGTCGTGGCGTCCCAGAGTTCGATCGTCGTCGCATAATCGTGCACATGACCGCCGATCACGATGATCTTCCCCGGAACCGCGGGGCTTCCTTCGTACGCGCGCTCGCTGCGGCCTGGCGGGAGATCGAACGTCTTGTCGCCCACCGGAAATGCGACGTCGAGCTGCCAGGGAAGCACTGAGAATAGCGGCCACGGCCGGTTCTCCGGCACGTAGCTGAGGACGAGGCGGACCCTCACGCCCTGATAACTCACGTCACCCGGATTGTACAGCATGGCATTGGCAAGAATGCGCTCGCCGGCGCGAACACGCGCGCCAAACAGTAGCCACGGAAAACGGATTTCCCCGGTTTCCTTGCCCGACGCAAGCAGGCGCCGCGAGATGGGCAGAAACAGCTCGCGCTCTGAGGGATCCATGACGTTCATGTGGTGCAGCAATTCGTTCGACAGCCGTCGGCCCTGTTGGTCCACGATTTCCGCATGGAAGGCGTAAATCGAGCCGCTCACCGGAAACTCTCCTACCGAGGCGGCCTGATCCACCATCGTGCCCGCGGGGAGATCCACGACCGGCAGCTCCATGATCAGCTCGTTCCGGTCGGGACTCTTGGTGATAGTCGTGCGCTCCAGCGCGCTCCAATCGCCCGGCGGCGCGGAATCGGCGGGAGGAACGGCATTGGCGGTATGCACCGCGGGGGACAACCGGAGCGCGGCTACGATCACGAGCAGACGTGCAGGCATCGAGAATCCCCTTACCGAGTCAGCGGTTCAACGGCAGCGATTTTGGAAAACGGAGCGCCATCGAGCGCGATCCCGGAGGGTACGGGCACGTCGAGGCACTCTAACACCGTCGGCATCAGATCTACCGTACGGATCGGCGAGTCCGGAAGAGCCACATTGGTGGCAATCGGGACATGCATGTGTTCCGCAATGAGACTTCCATGTCCGGCGCGGTGCTCGGGAATTTCCCACGGTCCCCGGAAGTCAAAACCGGACTCGGCGGCGAGCACAACGTCCCCGCTCCTCGGCGTCTGAAACAGCTGTAGCAGTTGTCGAGGTGCATCCGGTACGTCTGTCTCCCTGCTCAGCGCGAGCAACTCGCGATCGTCGCGCTCTACGTACCCGCCCAACCCCAGCGGATCACCATCCTGCGGCTGATAACGGATTGACCCGCCCGCGTCCGTCAACAACGCTCGGCTCTCCCGGGTTCGAATGACGATTCCCTCGTCGTCCGCGCGGTAGGCAGCCAAGCGCACGGACGGCATTGCAAGCAACGCATCCAGAATTGACTGCGGGATGTTCGACTCCTCTAGAGGCTTTCCCCTACCCGATCTCGGCTCAAAATAGAGCTGGACGCTGGCGTTGCCCGACACCATCGTCGCGGCGCCGGCATCGCGGCGCCAAACACGAAGCGGATGGCGCAGGGTGCGAACGTTTTGCCGTTCGAGCAGCTCGGCGACGTCATGATGTTCTCGCATCGCCGTCATGCCGTGATCCGACACGACGAACATCGCCGGCAGCTCGCCTCCCTGGCGACGGAGCCCTGCCACGAAAGCCCCGAGCGCTCGGTCGACCAACCGATAACTCTCGAGCACCCGGGGGTGAAACGGATCCTTAAGATGCGCGATCCCATCGATCCCTGGAAATACGACCAACAGGAAACGCCACGGCTCGCGCGCGGCGGCGATCCACGTGCGCGCGACGGCCCGGTCGAGCGCCTCGTAGGTCCCCAAGTAATGCGCCGCGGACCCGAGGATCGCGCGTTGGAGCGCGATGCGGTTGGCGCCGGATCTGAGCCCGCGCGTGACCGGCGTGCAAATGGCGATGCTTTCCGGGACGAGATCGAACAGGGAGGGAGCGGTCGGCGCGATGTCGCTGTTCAACCAGGCGCCCTGGGCGCCGCAATAGCTGCGAGCAGCGCGCCACTGTTCGCCCCAGCCCATTCCGTTCGCCGCGCCGCGGCGATCGAGCCACCGGATGCCTGGAACTCCCACGCTTCCCGGGTACCGGCCGAACAAGAAGGGGATGTAGGCCACGCCCGTCGTGGAGGGAAAGACCGTCGTCCCGGTCGTCAGGCCGCCGGGTTCAATGACCCAGCGCGCGAGATTCGGCAGGTCACCACGGTCCAATAGAGCGCGCAAGACATCGACGCGAGCTCCATCGATTAACACGAGCACAGCCCTCATCGTGTCGCCCCCGCCCCCGTTCCCGCCCCCGTCGCCGTCGCCGCGTTCCGTTCCCAGCACAGTCCGAGCGGCTTACAGAACCCGATCGTCGCGATGATCGCTGCAGAGATCAGGATCACCACCACAGCCGGCCAAATGGGATGTTGAGGCCGCGGAACCCAGAGCGCACGCTGAAAGGCCGCGGCATCTTGCCAGCGCTTTCCCGGCACCGGACTCAGTGCGCGGCGCAGCACGCGTTCCAGCCGCCGAGGCACTCCCGACCAGTCCGCCGTACTGGGATCGGTTCCCGCCGACCATGGCCGCCCGGTCACCGCCTCGTAGAGCACAGTGGCGACGGCGAAGAGATCAGTCGCAAGCGCATCAGTTCCCTCCGGTACGCCGTCCGCCACGAGCACCGCACGTCCTTGCTCCAACACGATTGTTTGGGGTGAGACCGCGCCATGCGCGACGCCGCGCGCGTGCGCCGTTTCGATTGCCGACAACAAGGCCCGGCAAATCTGCGTGGCTTCCCGCGGAGACAGGGGACCGCCGCGCAAGCGGGCGGCGAGCGTTTCGCGCGTCGCATTCATCCTGCCGCCGAATCTACGACAGGAAAGCGGCCCCGGCATCAGCCGGGGCCGCTCGCTTGGGGATCTCCAAGAGCACTACTGGACCTGGATCGCGATCTTCATGCCAAGGGTGAGATGCGGCGTGCAATAACCCTTGTAGGTGCCCTTGGGCGCATTCGCGAACGACACCTCATAGGTCTCGTTCGGTTGCACCAGAAACGGACCCGCGAGATTATCGACCGTGTTCTTCATGCCGGCCTGAAGTGCCGCAGCCCCGCCTGCCGGAATCGAGTCGGACCAAAACGTGATGTTATGCGGTCCACCGGACACATTGATGAAGCGCACCGTCGCGCCGGCCGGAATCGTGATGGAGCTCGGCTCGTACGCGGCTTTCGTGCTGCCGTTACCGGTCATCTTCACTTCAACAACGGGACCGCTCGTCGTCGCGGCGGACGGCGCCGCCGCGGGGGGAGCGTTCGGCGCCTGGGTCTGAGTCTGATCGCCGCCCTTCTTTCCACAGGCGAGCGCGCCGATGGCGACGACGGTCGTGAGCAAAGCGAATCGCATTGCGGGATTCCTCCGGACTTGAACTTGGTGGGCTGGGTGCGGCCTACTGGCGTCGCGACTGGAGTCGTTTGTGAACTGTTTCACGAGGCGGGAATATAGAGCGAGGACCACAAAACGGGAGTCCTCCAAAGGTGCAGCCCGGCTGGCCGCCGTTGCGTTTCCACTCGTAACTCCAATATTGAGGCGCCTTTTTGCCGACGCTTCTCTCTCTTGGAGGACCCCGTGCGCACAACCGTCGTTTTGCTCGCGCTCCTGGCAACTGGCGCGACGCGTGGACAGGCGCAGAAGGCTTGGCAGACCGAGTTCGGCTTTCAAGGCGGGTTTACCCGCCTCGTCGAAGCCGGAAGCGGCGGCGATCCCACGGACGTCTTCAGCATCCCTGGCTTCAACCTCGGCAACGTATTGCCTTCCACGGCCGGACTGTTTGCGATCATTCCCTGGTCGAAGAAGCTCGCGGTGGAGACCGATTTTGCGGTGTCCCAGTTTTCCTTTGGCGCGACGGTCACGCTCCTCAGCGTGGGGGTCCGCGGCGATTATGCGTTGACGAAACACGCGTACGCCGCCGGCGGCGGTTCGCTGGCCTATAACAACGGCTTGGCGAACGAGACGCAGCTCGGCGTTCAAGGCGCGCTCGGGTACCGGTTTTCGCTCACGAGCGGACTCAACGCACGCTTCGAGGGCCGCGTGGGCTTCTTCGGCAAGGCCGAGAATGCTCCCCCAGTCGACGCGTACTCGGTGGTGTTTGGCGTATCGAAGGTGACCGCCCGTGGCCGGACCACGCGCAGCCCGGCCGCTCATACGCCGGGCCGTCAATGGACGACCCAGATTGGTATCTCCGGGGGCTATGCCGATGTGCACTTGATCGGGGCGGGATCGGTGACGGCCATGGCGCTGCCCGGCTATGGTGGCGCGCTCGGAAATGCGTTCGGAGCCACCGCAGGCCAACTTCGCGCAATCACGCTGCCCCCCACGGTATTCGCGGTATTCCCCCTCGGCAATAGAGTGGCGCTCGAACCCGCCATCGATATCCATCATTTCAACGCGGGCGGGCAAACAGACTTCTCCGGCAATCTGTCAGTCCGTCTCGATCTCGCCGTGCACGGAGGCTGGTACGGAGCGCTGGGCGGAAATCTTCATTACATCAAGAGCACGGGCATCGATGCATCGACCCGGACCGGTCTGAATCTGGGTTGGGGCTATCGGTTCCCGCTTACGCACGACGTGGGCGGTCGCATGGAAGCGAACTATACGATGTTCCCCGATAACACGACGTACAACCTGCCCCCGACAAACACGTTGGGTCTGATGTTCGGATTGACGCTGCCCGTGAAATAGCAGACACTACCGCCCATGGCGGATTCGTCCCTGCCCCAGATTCCCCCGCAAGAGCTCGCCGAGCGCCTGGATCGCGGCGAGCCACTGCAGGTGTTGGACGTTCGCTCACCCAACAAGGTCGAGCGCGGGCACATCGCGCTCGGCGCGGAGCTCGATTTCCACGCGCACCCAAACTCGAAGCTCTTCGCCGCCAAAGACGTCGGCGAATTCCATCTCGATAGCGCGCGGCCGATCGCCGTGATCTGCGGTCACGGGAACTCCAGCAAGAAGGCGACAGCCTTCCTGCGTGAACGGGGCTATGAAGCGTACTCGGTCATCGGCGGCATGGCCGCGTGGGAAACGGTATACGTGGCCCGGCACCTGTCGCCAACACCCTCCCTGGCGCACGTCGTGCAGCTCGATCGTGTGGGAAAGGGGGCGTTGAGTTACGTGCTCGTGAGTGACGGCGACGCCGTCGTGGTCGATCCCGGTCGCCATCTGGAGCGCTACGACGCCTTGCTCGAGGAGCTGCGCGCAGCGCCGGCGGCAGTGGTAGATACGCACGTTCATGCCGATTACTTGAGCGGGGCGCGAGCTGCGGCCGCACGCTGGGGAGTGCCTTACTTCCTCCATCCAGACGATGCGGTATCTCCCTATGATCAGACACCGGGAAAACTCACCTATCAGCGGCTGGGTGACGGCGACACGATCGCCTTTGGACGCGCCACGCTTCGGGCCGTTCACGTCCCGGGTCATACGCTGGGGAGCATTTCGCTGGTGTCCGACGACGGCATCGCGCTCACCGGCGATTTCCTGTTTGTGAAATCGATCGGCCGGCCCGATCTCGCCGGACAGACTGATTCATGGGCCAAGCTGCTGTGGCGCAGTCTCGAGCGAGTCCGGCAGACCTGGCCGGGCGAGCTCCTGGTGCTGCCGGCGCACTACGCCAGCGAATTGGAGCGCCGCGCCGATCGTGCGGTAGCTTCCCGCTTCGATGTGATACTCGCTACAAATCCCGTCGCCGCCATCCAGGACGAGCGCCAGTTCCTGCGCTGGATCGCCGGGCACGTGACGCCCTTTCCCGACGCGTACCGCACAATAAAGGAAGCAAACCTCGGTCTGGTCACCCTGTCTGAGGCAGACGCCGAGGTCGTGGAATCCGGCCCGAATCAGTGCGCAATCGCCTAGGCGCATAGACGCTTAGCCGCCGAGTGTGCAAGGCTCCGGGGGAAGCCCGTCTCTCATGGCGTCCCTTACCGGAGTTCATCATGCAGTCCCTTCGTATGCTGGGAGCGGCCGTCCTCCTTGGCGCCTGTGCGTCTGTACTCAATGCTCAAGGCTGGATCGATCCCGTGCGGCCCGTCCCGCAAAATCCGACCGGACCGGTCGAGCGACTCCGCAGCGCCGTGCAGGTCAGCATCAGCGGCCGTGTAGCGCGGGTCACCGTCGAAGAGTGGTTCCGCAACAACGGCCCTACGCTGGGCGAGGGGATGTATCACTTTCCCCTACCGGGAGAGGCCGTGTTCTCGAGCTACTCCCTATGGCAAGGTGATCAGGAGCTGCGCGGCGAGGCTATGGATGCGACGCAGGCACGCTCTATCTACGAAGCGATTGTTCGTCAAAAGCGCGATCCCGCGTTGATCGAGCTGGCCGGCCAGGGATTGATTCGTGCGCGCGTTTTCCCGATCGCGCCCGGCGAGACTCGCAAGATCACCCTGAAATACACGCAGCTGCTGGACCGTGCGGGCGACGCGTGGCGGTTCCGCTACCTCGGCGACAAGAATCGCCAGAATGCACCGCGCAGTTTCCGCATCGAGGTCGATAGCGCCGCGCGCCTTGGCAATCCCTATTCTCCCACGCATCAGGTTCAGGTCACGCGCCGTGAGAACCGGCTCGAGGTCACTCTCGCCGACAATGCGGCCGGCGGAGATTTCGAGCTGCTCTTGCCGCTCGCGCGCGGTCTCGTGGGACTCTCGCTCGTGCCGCACCATCCGGCAGGCGAGGACGGCTACTTCATGCTCCTGCTGGCTCCCGGCGCCGCCGATGCGGCCGCGCTGCGGCGCGATTTGGTCGCGGTGATCGATATCTCCGGCTCGATGTCCGGTGAAAAGATCCAGCAGGCGCGGTCTGCCTTGATTCAGCTGCTCGGCACACTGCGGGAAGGCGACCGTTTCCGGCTGGTCGCGTTTTCGGGCGGCGTCCGCCGCTATGCGGAGGGGTGGACCAGCATGACGGCTGACGCGCGCCATGACGCCGAGAGCTGGATCCGAAGCCTCGAGGCCGAAGGCGGGACCAACATCGCCGGCGCGCTCACCGAGGCGTTCGCGCAGGCGCCCGCGGAACAGTCACTCGGCGTCGTCGTATTCCTGACCGATGGCCAGGCAAGCACCGGCGAGACAAATCCGGAACGGATCGCGGAAAGTGCGGAGCAGAATCGCGGCCGGTTCCGCGTCTTCTCGTTCGGTGTCGGCGACGACGTCAACACCTACCTGCTCGACCGGCTCACCGAACGCGCGCGAGGCACGACGGAATACGTCCGGCCAGGCGAGAACATCGAGCAGGCGGTCGGCGCGCTGGCCGCCAAGGTCGCGAGCCCTGTGCTCACCGACGTCACGATCACGGCGAGCTCGGGCATCGAGCTGCATGATCTGCAACCCGGAAGTCTTCCCGATCTCTTTGCAGGAGACGAGATGGTGGTGTTGGGCAGATACCGGGGAATGGGGAGTGGGGAGCGGTCTGTGACGGTGCACGGCCGTAGGAACGGCCGGCAGGAAGAGTTTACGACAGCATTCACCGATCAAGAGAATGACGGTGCGCGCTACATCGAACAGCTCTGGGCCGCGCGGAA
>DATBFV010000079.1:0-31109 GCA_036558345.1 Gemmatimonadales bacterium
GGCGGGCGACGCCGACGTCAGTATCGGGCAAACGCTGGCGCTCGCCCGCGCCACGACCGCCACCTGGACCGGCGCCGTGAACAATCAGTGGACCAATGGCGGCAACTGGATCGGCCTCGGCGGCACGCCGCTTGTGGGCGGAGAGGATCTCATCTTCCCGGGTGGCGCCGCGAACCTGTCCAATACGAACGGGTTGGCGGCGGCGACGACCTTCAATTCCATCACCATCACCGGCAGCGGCTATACGCTCGCCGGCAACGCGATCACCCTGGGCGCCGGCAACCTGGCCGACTCGAGCGTGGCCGGCGCGAATACGATCAGCCTCGCGATGGCATTCGCCGCCACTCGCACCGTCACGGTCAGCGACGCGGGCACGACGCTCCTGGTGAGTGGCATCATCAGCGGCGCGGGCGGCCTCACGAAAGCCGGCGCGGGTATGCTCGCGCTCAGCGGCGCCAACACCTACACCGGCGTGACGACCATCGGGGCGGGGACAATCGACGCCCGGAGCAACGCCGCGCTGGGCACGACGGCAGGAGCCACGATCGTCTCGGCCGGGGCGACGCTGCGGATCAACGGGAACGGTCTCGCGATCGCCGAGCCGGTCACGCTGAACGGAACGGGCGTCGGCGGTGGGGGCGCGCTGCGCAATCTCGCCAACAACAACACCATCTCGGGCGCCGTCACGCTCGCGAGCGCCGCGCGCATCAACTCCGACGCCGGGCTCCTCACCGTGTCGAATACCATCAGCGGCGCTGGCGTGGCGCTGACGGTGGGGGGGGCGGGCAACACGACGATCAGCGGCGTGATCGGCACGACCACAGGCTCGCTGACCAAGGACAGCACCGGGATCCTGCTGCTCTCCGCCGTCAACACCTACACGGGCGCCACCACCGTCAGCGGCGGGACCCTGAGGCTCGGGATCGCCAATGCGGTCAGCGCGAGTAGCGCCGTCACGGTGGCCGCCGGCGCCACGCTCGACATGAACGGTTTCAGCGACACGATCGGGTCGCTCGCTGGAGCCGGCACAGTCACGAGCGGTGTTGCCGGCGCGGTCACGCTGAACGCGGGGGGGAACAACACCTCCACGGCGTTTTCGGGCGTGCTCCAGAACGGCGCGGGAACGCTTGCCGTCACCAAGTCGGGAACCGGCACGTGGACGCTGTCCGGCGCGAGCACGTACACCGGCTTGACCACGATCAGCGCGGGCGTGATCGACGCGCAGAGCAACACCGCCCTTGGTTCGGCAGCGGGCGCGACGACGGTTGCGACCGGAGCTGCCCTGCAAGTGGACGGCAGCGGTCTTGCGATTGCTGAGCCGCTGACACTGAACGGCACGGGCATCGCGAACGGCGGTGCGCTGCGCAATCTCGCCAATAATAACACGGTCTCCGGCGCCATCACGCTGGCGAGCGCGTCGCGGATCAGCTCGGACGGTGGGACGCTGACGATCTCGAACAACATCGGCGGCGCCACCCAGGCGCTCACGGCGGCTGGCGCGGGCAACACGACGATTAGCGGAGTGATCGGGACCACGACGGGCACACTGACGATGCTCGGGACCGGCACCCTCACGCTCTCCGGCAACAACACGTACACGGGGCTGACGACGGTAAGCGCGGGAACCCTGCTCGTAAACGGCGCGCAAGGCTCAAGCGCCGTGAGCCTGAATGGCGGCACGCTGGGCGGTACGGGGACGGTTGGCGCGATCACATCGACCGCGGCTGGCGGCACGCTGGCCCCGGGACCGGCCCCGGGTACGGGGATTCTGAATAGCGGCAATCTCAACCTGTCGGCCGGCGCTCCGGCGTTCAGCGTCGAGCTCAACGGCAGCACCGCGGGGACGAGCTACGACCAGGTCAACGTCACCGGCACCGTGAACCTGACCGGCTCGGTGCTCGGCGGCACGATGGGGTTCGCGGCCACGAACGGGATGACGTTCATCATCATCGCGAACGATGGCGCCGACGCCGTCGTCGGCACGTTCGCCGGGCTCGCCGAGGGTGCGACGACGACCATCAGTGGTCAGACCTTCAGCGTCAGCTACGTCGGCGGCACGGGCAACGACGTCGTGCTGACCCGGACGGCGCCGAATCTGACGATCGGCAACAGCGTGGCGCCCCCGGGGACTGCGTCTCCCGGGACCGACCTGACGTACACCGTGACGTTCACCAACGTCGGCGGCGGTGCCGCGCAGTCCCTCGTGATCATCGACTCGGTCCCGGGCACCGCGGATTTCAAAGTCGGGTCCGTCACGAACAACCTTGGCACCACGGGACTGTCTGTGACGGTCGCGTACTCCAACGATGGCGGCAGCACGTGGATCTATGTGCCGGCGAGCGGCGCGGGGGGCGCGCCGGCGGGCTACGATCGCCTGGTCACTCACGTGCGCTGGAGCTTCACCGGCAACCTCAGCCCGACACCACCCAACAACACTGCCCAGCTGACGTTCGTGGCGCGCGTGAAATGACCACGGGCAGTCGGGCGAATAGGCGGGCCGTTACCCGGCGCGTTACGGCTCGGTAACGTCGCGCGCCGCTGCTCGAATGTAAGTGCTTGATTTTAGGTGACTTAGTGATGGTATGGGCCATGCGTTTAAACCGTGCGAAAGGGGAAAAACATGAGGCAACTGAAGACCTGCTCGAGGTTGGTGGTCCTGATGCTCGTGGCCTGGACCGGTGCGCTCTCCGGCCAGGCCACAGCGGCGTCGAACGCGCTCGTCGTGACCGCGGAAAACGTCACGGCGAAAAATCGTGGCGCGGCCGCGGACGCTGCCGTGCTGCCCGGCGATGTCGTGCGCTACCAGCTGCGATTCACAAATCCGAATCAGGGCGATGTCCGCGGCGTGGTGTTCACCAATCCCGTGCCGCAGGGACTGCGCTACGTCGACGGCTCGGCCGGCGCTGATCGCCAGGACGTGGTCGTCGAGTACTCGATCGACGGCGGGAAGACGTATTCGGCCCGCCCAATGGTGTCGGAAGTCGTAGCAGGAAAGCGGGTCCAGAAGCCCGCTGCTGCTGAGCAGTACTCGCACGTCCGTTGGACCGTGCGTGGTTCGATCGCTCCTGGTGCCAGCGTGACGGCGGAGTTCCGTGCAACGCTCCCTGCCGCGCAGCACAAGGACTCATCGTCTCACTAGCGCCATCCATGGCGTGCTGAACTGAACCAAAAGGAGAAACACCATGTTGCAGCAGCTCTTCACCAGGATCGGGATAACGCTCGGCGTCGTCGCGCTGTTGGCGACGGCGACGGCGGTCCCGGCGAATGCCCAGACCCCTGAGGGGACGGTCATTCACAACGTCGCGACGGTGAGCTTCACCGACGCGAACAGCAACACCTACGCGTCGGTGTCGGCATTTGCCGACGTGACCGTGGGCTTCGTCGCTGGTATCGACGTCATTGCCGCGGCTGCAACGGTCGGCCCGGCGTCGCCCAGCAGCAACGACACGCTGTTCTTCCAGATCTCGAACATCGGTAACGGCAGCGACAGCGTGACCGTGTCGGAGCTCATCTCGGTCGGCACCATCATCAACGTGACCGGCTACCGTGTCGGGGCAACGACGTACGCGTCGCTCGCCGCGTTGAATACGGCGCTCGCCGGGACGTCGATCGCACAGGGCGCCAACATTCAGGTCAAGGTCGTCTACAACGTCCTGGCGGGTACGGGCGGTCTGTCGACCGTCTATACGCTGACCGGCACGTCGCGCCGTAACAACGCGGTGTCGGACAACGATGCGACCACGATCAGTCCGGCGCTCGTCGCCGCGGTGGCGGTGACGCCCGATGGTGGGCAGAACCTCCAGCGCCTGCCGAGCAACGGCACGAACTACACCTTCACCTTCACCGTCACGAACAACGCGACGGGTCCGGACGGCTTCGACTTGCTGGCGTCACATCCGGGCACGGCGATTACGATCGTCTCGGTGAATGGCACGGCGGGCGACAGCGCGCGCATCACCGGTCTTGCGAACGGCGCGTCGCAGAGCATCGCCGTCGTGTACTCGATCGGCAACGTGGCCGCCGGGACCGTCGATACACTGGTCCTGAAAGCCCGTTCGTTGGCCAGCCCGGCGACGAGCGACAACGGTTTCGCCGATATGTCGGTGGTGCGGCCGACGCTGACGATCGCCAAGGTCGCGTACCGCGACGATCAGGCGACGCTGGTTGGCGCCGGCACCGTGTTGCCCGGTGAGTTCATTCAGTACCGCATTACCGTCACCAACTCCGGCTCGGCCGCGGCGACCACAGTGCAGGTGACCGACGCACTGCCCGCGGAGCTGACGTTCTCCTCGACGACGCCGGATGCGGCGGGTTGGACGCTCTCCAACATCGGCAACAACGTGACCGGCGACTTGTCGGGTAACCTTGCCGTCGGTGCGAGCCGCTTCTTCTGGGTTCGCGCGAGCGTGAACTGAGCATCACCTGGTGCTTCTCCTTGGGAGCCCCGCCAAAGGACCGGCGGGGCTTCCCGCATCGAAAGGGCACATGAGATCGATCACCGATTTGAAGACGACGCGGTCACGCGAGCACGGGACGCTGTTGGTCCTGGTCTCCGTGCTGTCCGTCTTTGCCGGTGATCTCGGTGCGCAGACCCCGCCGGGGACCGTCATCCGCAACCTGGGCACTGTCAGCTACCAGGCCGCGACCGGCGTCAGCTTCACCCCAGTTTCCGATTCCGCGTTCGTCATCGTTGGCTCGCCGCTCGGTATCGCGGTCACACTCACCAAGTCGGTCGATCGCGCAAGCGGCACGCTCGGTGACACTGTTACCTACACGATCGGCTACCAGGGCCTCGGCGGCGCGACCGCGACGAACGTCGTGGTCAACGACGTGCTGCCCGCCGGAGCGGTGTATGTGCCCGCAAGCATCTCCTTGAACGGCACACCGCTCACCGACGCGACCGGCGACGACGCCGGCTCGTTCAACGGCGCGGCGCGACGCGTCAGCGTGATAGTGCCGGACGTCACGGGGAGCAGCTCGGGGACGATTACCTTCCGCGCGCGACTCGACGGCACCGCCGCGCCATCCAACGTCGCGAACGTCGCGTACACCACGCCCGGTGGTCCCGACTCGGCGACCTCGAACGCGGCCCAGACCACGCTGCTCTTCTCGAGCATCTCGGTCGCCAAGCTGCTCGATGCGCCGGTGGCGCCGGCCATTGCGCGTGTCGGTGACGCGGTGCAGTACCGCATTCGCTACGACAACCCCGCGAGCAGCGTGGTCGCGCGCAATGTGATCGTGACCGATACGCTCTCGGCGTTCTTGCAGTACGTGAGCGCGGTCCCCGCTCCCACGACGGTCTCCGGCTCCGTGCTGACATGGAGCCTGGGCGACGTCGCGGCGGGCGCGACGGCCGACATCACGCTCCAGACGCTCGTCGCGTCCACGCTGCCCGACTCGATGACGGTGATCAACCACGCCGCGCTTGCGCTCGACAACGGCCCGACCGTGACGAATGCGGCGCCGCCCGTGCTGCTCTTACTCGCCGGGACCGGCCAGCTGTCGCTCGGCAAGGCCGCCGACGTGTTGGAAGCGGGACTTGGCGAGACGGTGCCGTACACGTTGACCATCCAAAACATCGGCACGACGGCGCTGAGTGATTTCCGGATCGCCGACCGTCTGCCCGACGGTGGCCGCTATGCGCAAGGGAGCGCGCTCGGGGTTGACTCGGCAGTGGCGAACGGACGCGATGTCACGTTCTACGTCGCGGGACCGATCGCGGCCGGCGCGACGTTCCGCGTGCGCTATCAGGTCGCGATCGTCTCGGCCGGCAGCGACGTCCTGCAGAACACCGCCGTCGCCACCGCGCAAGCCGGCACGGTGCAATCGGCGCCGGCGACCGCATGGGTGCGCATCCGCCACGCGTGGCCGCTCGAGACTCGCGCCGTCATCGGCAAAGTGTTCGCGGACGCGAATGGCAACGGCCAGCAGGATGCGGGTGAGCAGGGCGTGCAGGGCGTGGACGTGTGGACCGACGACGGCGAAATCGCCACGACCGACGCCGACGGCCGGTTCTCGTTCCAGAATATGCGTCCCGGCCGTCACGTGTATCGGATCGATCCGGCGACGTTGCCCGAGGGGCTCCGTGTGCCCGATCCCGCGCAGGCGCGTGACGGCTCGGGCTGGACGACGCCCCGCGTGAACTTTGCGCTCGCTGGCGGCGCGTCATCTACCGTTGCCGCACCGGTCGTTGCTGCACCAACCGTCGCCTCATCGAGCGTCCCGTCATCGAACGCGTCATCGACCCGCGCCCCATCAGCCGTTGCGTCATCTGCCGTTGCCGCACCGATCGTCGCTGCACCGGCCGTCGCTTCATCGAGCGGCGCTTCATCGACCGTCGCCTCATCGACCGTTAGTGCCTGTGGCGACTTCTCCGGGGTCTTACCAGGCTCGCAGAGCGACCGCGCCACCGTCGCCTACTTCGAGCGTAACGAGTCGCGCCCGCACTACATCTTGGACATCGCTGAGCTCGGCCGCCGGATACAGGACTTCTTGCGCACGCATCCCGATTGCGGCGTCGACATCATCGGCCACGCCGACACGAGTGATGTCATCGGGGGCCCGTTTTTCACCAATCAGCGGTTGTCGGAAGAGCGCGCGCGGTGGGTTGCGTATCAGCTGCACTTCCATGGATTGGCGAACCTGATCGATGACGTCGTGGGTCGCGGCGATCGTGACCCGCTGGCCGGGTCCGACGATTCCACGATGGCACGCGAGCGGCGCGTCGAGATCCGGCTCGTGAATCGGCATCCGGCCGTTGCCAGCTACGCGCACGCTCTGGATGTTGCGGCCGTCCCTCCAGTCGCGGTCGTGCCCCATGGCCTGATGCTTCCCGCGCTCCGCGACTCCGCCACGCGTGCCGACGAGCAACGCCGCGATCTCGCGGCGGGTCCCGCCGTGACCGTGTTCGCGCCGGCAGACGGCTCCATCCTCGCCACCGACCGCGTGTTCATCGGCGTGCACGGTGAGCCGGGCGCGACAGTGGTGCTGTTCGATGGCGCGACGCGCATCGCCGACGGGCAGGTCCGCGGCGACGGGGTGCACGACTTCATCGCGGTGCCGCTCACACGCGGGCCGCACCGCCTGCGCGTCCGGATGATGAACTCGTGGTCGCAGGAGCGGTGGGACAGTCTCGACGTGCATGTCTCGGGGCTCCCGGCGAAGCTCGTCTTTGACGGATCGAAGCTCGTACTCGCCGCCGGCGGCCAGCGGGTCGATACCGTGCATGTCCAGGTACTGGATCAGTGGAGCGTGCCGGTCGTGACGGGCGCGCTGGTAACCGTTTCCGCCGAAGGCGCCGAAGTGACGAGTGCGGACGAGGACCGCTCTTCGGTCGGCGTCCAAGTGAAGGCCGATTCCACCGGTGTCGTCGCGCTGACGTTGCGCGGTGGCCGCGACGTGCGGGTGGGGTCGCTCGCGCTGCGGTCCGACAGCGCCAGCGTGCGCCTGCAGCTCGAGGTCTTGCCCGAGGCTCGTCCCTTCATGATGACGGCTGCGGGCCAGGTGGGTGTGGGCGCGAGCCCGGATGCGTTCGGCGCCGCCACCGCGCGCGGCCGCCTGGATGCGCGGACGTCGGTGCTCGTGAGCGTCGATTCACGCCAGCTCGACGCCGGCAGCAATCAGTTTGGTCGTTCCGTCGATCCGCTCGGCGACGCCCAGTACCCGATCCTCGGCGATGCGAGCGTCACGCGCACGCGCAGTGCTTCGCGCTACGCCGTGGCCGCGCGCCTCGAGCGCGGACTCGATTGGATGGCGTTCGGCGATCTCACGACCGGCGAGTTCGCGAGCGGACTCGCGCTCTCGGGCTACGATCGCGCGCTCGCCGGCGTCGCGGGTCGCGTGACGACAGGCGCGGTCGTGTGGCAGGGCTTCGGCAGCACGAGCAGCGAGCGCCTGGCGCAGCAGCAGATCAGAGGCGCCGGCATGTCCGGGCCGTACGACATCGGCCTCGGGATCGTGGCGGGCACCGAGAAAGTCGTGCTCGAGACGCGCGCGTTCGACAACGCGCAGCAGGCTTTGGCGCGCCAGACGCTCACGCGTTACCTCGATTACGACATCGACTACGAGCACGGCCTGCTGTTGTTCAAGCATCCCGTGCCCGCGACCGATCCGTCGGGCAACCCGGTGTTCATCATGCTGACCTACGGAACGGATAACGGCGGCGCCGAGTCGACGGTGTGGGGCCTGCGCGCCAGCGCCGACGCGCGCGGGCTCGTGGCACACGATGCGCTCGACTCGCTGCGCGTCGGCTCGACCTTCATTCGTGACGGCCGTCCCGGCGCCGAGCGCGACCTGGCCGGCATCGACTTCGGCGCGCAGCGCCTGGGACGGCTGGCTTTCCACGGCGAGCTGGCCCACTCGCAGACGCCCGATTCGGCGGGGTTCGCGACCACGATCGGCGGCTCGGTGTTGCTGGCGAAGGGGTTGACGGTTTCGGGCGACTGGCTGCGCACCGATCGCGAATTCAAGAATCCGGCGAACATCGCGCTCACCGGCGGGACCGAAGATCTGCGGCTCCGCGCGGGCTTCCTCGTGGGCGGCAGCGAGATTCGCGTCGAACATTCGGCACAATCGTTCGATCTTCAGAACGTGAGCCGCATGAAGTCGGGCGCGTTTGTCGCGCAGCGCTTCGGCACGCTGCGCGCCGAAGCGGGCGTCTCGGCGAGCCGGCTGAACACCGGCACGACCGACGATGCCACGCAGGCGAGCGAGCTCCGGCTCATCTGGGCGCCGCTCTCCGCCCTCAACGTCAGCGCCGAGGCGCGCCACCATCTGGGTCAGGACATCAGCGCCGTGCAACCCGACTACATCGGCGCCGGCCTCGCCCTCAAGGTGAACCAGCACACCACGTTCGAGGTGACGCATCGCCAGGTGGAGCTGCCCGGCGGCTCAGCCTACGGCGTCACGAGCCTCGGCGGCCGCTCGGATGTCGGCGCTGGGACGCAGGCATGGGGTTCGTATCAACTCGCCGGCGCGAATGGCGGTCACGTCGCTGCCGTCGTGGGCTTGAACAACCGGTTGCGTGTCGGTACCGCGTGGACGCTCAACACGCTGTTTGAGCGTCGTTTCGGCCTGAACAACGCGCCCACCGCCGATCCGATTCGCGCGCTGCCGTTCCTGCAGTCTGAAGAGAACTACTGGTCGGCCGGCTTCGGCGCCGAGTATCTGCCCGAGCAGTCGCCGTATCGCTTCAGCCTTCGCAGCGAATGGCGTGACGGTGAAGAGCGCATCAGCAAGCTTCTGTCCATGGCGGGCGCGGCCGACCTCACAAGGTCGTTCGCGGTGCTGACGCGCCAGGAGTTCCAGGCATCCGATGACCGCCAGTCGACCGGCTGGATCAGTCATCAGCGCATCGCGTCGCTGAACGGTCTCGCGTTCCGGCCTGTGGGCAGCGACGCGCTGAACCTGCTTGCCAAGGTCGAAGTGATCGACGAGCGCAATCCGCTGGGCGGCGGCGTGCTCACCGCGCAGACGGGCCACGAAGCGCGCCGGATTCTGACCGCCGAAGCGATCTGGTCGCCGAACGCACGAATCGAATTCGGTGCGCGCTACGCCTTCCGCGTCGCCGACGCGACCGTGACGCATACCGACAGCGTCGTCCAGGCGCTCGCGTCGTCGGCGGACTATGTCGGCTCGCGGCTCGATGTCGGGGTGTCGCCGTGGGCGCGGATTCGTGGCGACGGCCGGCTCTTGCACGAGCGCACCAGTGGCACGATCCGCTGGGATGCGGCGCCGCAGCTCGTGTTGCTGCCGGTGCGCGGGATCGAGATCGCCAGCGGCTACCGCATCGGCGATCTCCACGATCCCGATTTTGCGGTGCGCGGGGGCGCAGGTTGGTTCATGACGATTGGCGCGACGCTCACCGAGCAGTCGGTGTCGAGCATCGCGGCTTTCTGGCGCTCGCGGAACAGCCAGTAACCAGGGGTAGACGGCGATGACGTTGCGATGCCCTCATTGCGGTACGACCGCGGCGCACCAGCGCCGCGACGTGCTGGGGCATTTCGTGATTTGTCCCGGCTGCCAGCGCCATTTCGAGTGGGAGCAGGCGCGGCGCGATGAACCCAAGCCTGATCTCGTGCCGCGGGATGGGGAGTGGGACGGGATGGAGGAGCAAGACGCTGGATGAGAAGCTGAAGCGATACGGGCATGGGCAGCTCGCTCCACATTAGCTAACGATCGTCAGACCTTTTATCTCGCGGTCGCGGCGTCACGCCATGCACTGCGCAGCCACCGGGACCTGTGGGCGGGCCCACTGGACCGCACGTCATCGGATTGAACGGCGCTGCCGGCTCCAAGTTGACAATCGTACGCAGCTTCAGATTATGGACATTGAGCAGCGCGACATTGCCCGCGGCTCGTAGGCCTATGGGCAGGACGTCGCCGGCGATCGGCTCCCCGCCACCGAAGGCGTCGGGCTGGTTGTTACCAGTCCCCGCGACCTGATCGAACAGGATCGAGCGAAGGCGAGTCACCGGCGTCGTGGTCAAGTCCATCACGATGACCTCGTCGGAGGCCGGCGAGCTGCCGAAGCCGACCGAGCCGTCTGGCGTCATGTTGAAGCTGTGCCAGGACGCGGCGCCGAGCGTGCCCCGGTCGGTCAGCGTTTCGTTGTTCATGTCGAGCGTGTAGATATGGCCACCACTTCCTGACGACGCGATAACGACGTGATCTGCGTCCTGTTTGATCATGCCGCAGGCCAGGAAGCCGTCGGTCGGGATCTCGCCGAGGAAGGTCATCGTCGGGACGTCCACAATCGCGAGGCCGCTGGGGTTGAGCGAGACAAACGCGCGCCGGCTGTCGGCCCGGAACACAGTGCACACGGGCGCTTTCCCCGTCGCGGCGCCAATGTCGAGGCTCGCCTCGAGCGTCCAGCTCCGATTCGCTTCATCGACCAGGATCTTCGTCAACTTCTTGGCGCCGATGATGGCAACCAGCGCGGTCGCCCCGTCGGGTGAGACCTTGACCTGGTGCGCGAGTGTCGGAGCAACGGTGAGCGTCTGCGCGATAGTCCGCGCATTGGCGTCGATGATGTAGACCTTGCCGTCAGTCATCCCGCCCACGTACGCGAAGTCGGGCGTGTGGAACGTGATGATGTGTGGTCCGGAGTTCGCGGGCAGATCGATTTGGGTGATCAGAGAGAGATCCTCGAAGTTCCGAATGAACAGGACGCTCTGCCCCTGGCTCGTCACCCACAGCTCTTTTGGCTTGAGCGCGTCGCGAGACTCAGTCTGTTCGTCGGCTCGCCGCGACCTGGCTACTACTGGCCCCGTATTACGGACGCTGGTGTTGTCGCTGCACCCAACCATCAGCACGAGCGCTGCTGCGTGCACCAGTTTCATTGCACCTCCCTGTCTGTAGTCACGGCGGACCGAACACTTTGCCGGCACGTCGCTGAAGCTCAGGCCGCAGCACTGGGACCGGCGTGGTCGGGGAACGCGACGTTAGCGGCGAGCCTGGCGCCGGCGCCGCCCGGCTCCACGAGGGATGGTAGGCATCTCCCGTTGTCGTCAGGCGTTGGAGCCCGGAGCCGTCACGATTGATGATGAAAAGGTCCGGGTTGTTGTACACGTCCGCGTATGAGACACCACGCGCGAAAACGAGGCGGGCACCGTCGCTCGACCAGGCGGGATCGCCATCTGTGGAGTCCGGATAGGGCGGTGTGGTCAGGATGCCGGCGCCTGAACCGTCCGGGTTCAGCAAAGTGATGTGATAATCCGAGCCCGCGATCTGGAAACCGTCGGGCGACCACGCCGGTGCCATGGGACAGCACCCGAGGAGGCGTGTCGCACCAGAGCCGTCGGCATTACCGCTGCAGAGAAAATTGAAGTAATCGGGACCCGGGCCAAATCCGTAGGCCCAGCACTCGAAAACGACGTTTGTCCCGTTCGGGGACCACGTCGGGGCTGCCAGCAGCACATACAGCATGTTCGGGAACTCCGTGATAGGCGGCAGCGCATCAAACGAGAACAGTTCCCTGGCGTTGGTGCCATCCGCGTCGACCACGTAGACGTTCTGCCCGAAGCACCTCGGTGTGTCCCCGCAGCCCCCTGCTGGTCCTCCGGCGAATGCGATCTTCCTGCCATCCGGTGACCACGCGGGGCTGTTCGCGCACCACGGTTGGGTCAGCGGAGTGGTGATCTGTTGCTGCCCCGAGCCGTCGGCCCGCGCGGTGTAGATCTCGCAATTGTTCCAGCCGTCAGTAGTGCGGGTAAAGGCGAGCCTTGTTCCGTTCGGCGACCACGCCGGCTGAAAGACCGCAGGGTCTGCGATCAACAGGGTACGCCCCGTCCCGTCTGGCCTGATCGTCTCGATCCCGCGGCTCGACTGGAAGGCGATCAGGTCTGCTGCACTGGGCGGCGCCGCCGTCCCCGTCGTGAATGACACATGCGTCGTCGAATCCAGGGTGACACCATTCACGTCCCGGATCGTCTGGCTCACCACGAGAGTGTAAGTCGTTAACGGCGTCAGCATGGCGCCCGGCTGGAGTTGGAGCTGGAGTTGAGCGTCATCGGTCAATCCGACCGAGCCGGACACGCGGGTCGCGTCGAGCAGCAGCTGTACGGTGGCGGGATTCACCGTCGCAGAATCCATTGGCGCGCTGAAGATGACCACGACGGTCGCGTTGAGCGGAACGTCGCGCCCCCCATGCGGCGGATTCGTGCGCACAATCCGCGGGCGCCGAGTTCCGTCGACTCTTAGAACGGCACGGATCGGTGTCTCTGAAGCTGGCCGCGTGATGACCACGTCCAACGTGTCGCCGACATTGGCCTCGATCGACACGGGATCGAACCCGCCATTCACGATGGCGGTCGTGACGCTGCCGCCGCTCGCGCGGTTCGTGATCGTCGGAGTGACGGCGTCCGGGACGGTCCCGGGTGAGAGCGAGACGTACACCAAGCCGACGGTTGCGCTCGAGGTTGCGGACGGGGCTCGCGCTGTGCTGCCATGTGGCGCACTGACCAGCCCTGACAGGATGACGCCGATCGAGTTGTCGAGCGAGCGGGGACTCGTGCTGTCGCTACAGCCCCCCAAAACGAACAGACTCGGCAGAACCAACGCCCGCAGCGATGATGAGCGATTCATTAGGGCTGGCCCGCCACCTTCACCGGTACGCCGCTCTGTGTCGTTGTGCCATTGCCGAGCTCGCCGTCGGAGTTCATGCCCCAGCAATAGGCCGTGCCGCCAGTGGTTACGCCGCAGCGGTGAGAAACAAAGCCGGTGCTGAGTGTCGCGAAGGTGAGCCCGCCAGGCACGCGCACGGGGGTCGAACTGGGAAGTAGGTCCCCGGGTACGCCGCCGGGGGCGGCCGTGAAATCGGCGCCCCAGCAGTACGCAGCGCCGGCGGTGGTCACCGCACAGGTGCTGTACCACTGCGCGCTGATCGTGGCGAAGGTGTGACCGCCCGCGACCATGACGGGCACGGTGCTGTTGGTCGAGGTGCTGTCGCCGAGCGCGCCCCAATTATTGAAGCCCCAGCAATACGTCGTGCCGTCCGTCGTTATGCCACAAGCGTGACCATCTCCGCCGCTGACGGTCTTGAACGTGAGGCCGCCCGCGACCTTGACGGGCACGGTGCTGCCCGTCGTCGTGCCGTCGCCGAGCGCGCCTCCCGCGTTTCCCCAGCAGTACGCGTCGCCCGCCGTCGTGACGCCGCAAGTGAGGCCGCCTCCAGCGCTCACCATCGCGAAGGTGAGGCCACCCGGCACGGGCTGGGGTGTGGTCACGTCTGGCGCGGCGGGGTCGTTGCCCCAGCAGTACGCCGCTCCATTCGTTGTCACGCCGCAGCGGTGCAGGTCGCCTAGACTCAGTGACGCGAAGGTAAGACCGCCCGGGACGGGGACCGGCGTCGGGCAGTCCCATTTGCTGTTGCAGGCACTGAGCGTAGCGGGATCGAGCGTGAGGTCGCCCATACCGAGATCGCCCCAGCAGTACGCGGCTCCGTCCGTGGTCACGCCGCAAACCTGGAATTGCCCGGCACTCACCGATGCAAACCTGTGCCCGCCGGGTACGGCCACCGGCGTTAGAGTGCCGATAATCCGGTGGTCGAGTGGACCAAACAGCAGCCCACCCCAGCAATACGCTGCACCCGTCGTCGTCACGCCGCAGGTGTAGTAGTCCCCCTCGGTCACCGACGCGAACACCAAGCCTGGGGTTGCGCTCGTAACGAGAAAATTCAGCGTGTCGGACGCGCCTCCATCTGGAGCGGGATTGAGTACGGTGACGGGCACAGTGCCAGCTGACGCGACAGCACTGGCTGGGATGGCGGCGGTCAGGTGTGCCGAGTCAACGAACGTCGTTACCTGGGTTGTCCCACCGAAGCTCACCACCGAACCCGGAACGAACTCCGATCCGGTCACCGTCAGTGTGAAACCGGCGCTGCCTGTCCCTATGCTCGATGGCGACATGCTGCTCAGGATCGGAGCAACGGCCGACCCCGTCGTGAACGACACCAACGCGGCTGAATCGAGCGTGAGACCGCTCACGTTGCGGATCGCCTGCGTGAGCATGACGCGATAGGTCGTGAGCGGAGCCAGCTGCCCCGCAGGCTGGAATACCGCTTTGAGTTGCTGGGCATCCACGAGACCCACTTGCCCCAACACCGGGACAGAGTCGCTCACGAGCAGCGCCATACCGGGCGTCAATGTGGTTGAATCGATGGGCTCACTAAAAACGACGACGATCGTTGTGTTGAGCGGAACGTCCCGCCCGCCGTGCGGGGGATTCGTGCGCACGATCCTCGGCCGGCTGCGCGCGGCGACGACGAGCTGCGCCCGTGCCGAGTCACTCGGCGCAGTCGTGCTAACATCGACGTCGATGGTGTCGCCCACGTTCGCGCCGATCGCCACGGGATCGAAGCCACCGTTCATCATTGCGGTGGTCACCACGACGCCGGAAGCCCGGTTCGTCACCTTCGCCGCGACACCGGCCGGGACGGAATTCGGTGACAGCGAGACGTAGACGAACCCCGTCGTGAGTACTGACGCCGACTGCTGCCCCGCGGCCCCGGAGTGCGGAGCGATCACGCCGGACACAATTACGCCGATCGAGTTATCGGGCGGGCGAGGACCAACGGTGTCCGTGCACTGCGACGTCGCGACGCAGACCGCGGCCAGCAGGGCGGCGCGGGCGGCGCGTTTCATGGGCGCACACCCCAGACAGACCACAAGAAGTCCGTCGACCCCGCCGTCTGCTGAGACCACGTGGTGCCATCGTAGTGCCAGATGGAGCCGCCCTGGCCCACCGTGAACACGTCGCTGCCCGAGCTTCCCCAGACGCCGTCGAACTCCCACGGAGAGCCGCCCTCGCCCGGCGCGATCTGCAGGGTCCAGGTCGTGCCATCGTAGTGCATGACCGAGGCATAATCGCCGACCGCGAACACGTCGTGACTCGCAGCTCCCCATACGCCATAGAGCTCGGATATGCGCTGTGGTGTCCAGCTCGTCCCGTCGTAATGGAGAATGGAGTCGCCGACCGCGAACACGTCGCTCGCCGAGCTTCCCCAGAGCCCGAAAAGCCAGATGTTCGAGGCGACTTGCTGCGTGGTCCAGCTCGTGCCGTCATAGTGGAAGATCAGGGAGCTCCACACGCCGTTGCTATAGGCGTTCCCGACCGCGAACACGTTGCTCGCTGAGCTGCCCCACACGCCCTCGAAAAAGAACGTCGTATCGCGCATCTGCTCGACCCAGCTCGTGCCGTCGTAGTGCATGATCGTGCCCTGATCACCGACCGCGAAAACATCATTGCCTGAGCTTCCCCAGACGCCGTTGAGACGGGTCGTCGTATTACTGATTTGTGGAGACCACGTGGTGCCGTCGTAGTGCAGGACCGTGCCGCCGCTGCCTACCGCAAAGACGTCGTTCGCCGCCGAGCCCCAGACACCATCGAGAGTCCAGATCGTGGAGTCGCTGAGCTGCTGCGTCCAGTGTGTGCCGTCATAGTGCAGGATCGTGCCCTGCATCCCGACCGCGAACGCATTCGTCGCGGTGATTGGGGCACGCGGGGGCGGCGGTGGCGGCGCAAGTGGCGTGGCATCTGAGCAGGCTAGAAGAATGGTCACACACACAGCCGTCCAACCTCGCCTCATTCGGCCCCCCTACGATCGCCACCACTGAGTGTGAACCCTGCCCAATACGACGGATGGGCCGTGGCATTCTTGCGCAGCGTCGCCCGCTGCGCCTCGGCCAGCGCCTCAACCTCGCTTCGACCCGCCCTCAGCGCGCCGTAGAACGACGCCATGAGATCGGCCGTGGTGCGGTCCTCGACCGGCCACAGCGTCGCCAACACGTTGGACGCGCCCGCGAAGTGAAAGGCCTCGACCAGTCCTATCCAGTCGTCACCGGGCGGCACATCCGCCTGGGTGCCCGCGGCGAGCGCCGTCTGGCACGCGCTGAGCACGACAAGACGTGCGTGGAGATCGAGCCCGAACACCTCGTGCACCTCGAGCCGGCCGTCATCCGTGCCCTGCGGCGTCAGCTCGACGAACGAAAACAACGGGTTGTCCTTGTTGAGCACGCCGTAGGTGGCCAGATGGATGATCTCGCGCCCCGGCGCCGCGCGGGTGAACGCGCGTTTCGACGCGCCCGTGCCGACGAGCACCTCCGCGCTCTCGCCGTAGAGCCTCTGAATCGCGGCGACCTCGGCGGTCGACCCCGGCAGCGCATTAGCGCGCGGCGCGAGCGCGAGCACACGAGAGCCGTTCGACATCGTGCGCTGTTGCAGTCGCAGCCACACCGACGCCGACGGCACCGTCGTGAGTCGGTAGCGCTCGATGAGATATTGATCCGGCGCTTCTGCCGTGAGCAGTGCGGCAAAGGGCACATAGTGAAGCTCGGCGTGCGGCGCGATGATGAGCGTCTGTTTGCCGGCGAGCAGCCGCGATGCCTCGACCGGCTCGATCAGGTAGCGATAGAGCCGCCCGAGCGGCGCGCGCCAGAGGCCGCTACCCGATGCGGATCCGGGACGAGTGAGCAAACCGCGCGTGAACTCCGCCAACGTGGCGAGTTCGTGCCGCCCGACGCTCAGCTCGATCGCAGCCGCGGTATCGGTGGTGACGACAAAGACGAGCGAGCTCGAATCGCTCACCAGGTACTCGAGCAGCGCGGCGTCAGGCGGCAAGGCTTGCCGGACATCCCGCGTTCGCGCGATTTGACCGCTCACGAGCGCCGCGTATTCGGGCTGATCCGACCGCATCGCGCGCAGCAGATCGGCGTACGACTCCTGCACGCGCGCCAGCGCTTCCCGCGCGGCGCCCGTGGCCGAGTCGGAAACCAGTGGGCCGCGAGTCCTCACCCCCTGACCCCCTCTCCCTTCGGGAGAGGGGGGACCGTCCTCGAGTTGGTGCATCAGCACCGTGATTTGCCGCCGCAGATCCTGCTCGCGCGCGACTTGGGCCGAACTGGCCGGCTTGGGTGCGATGCGTCCGCGCGACAGGAGATCGAGCAGCTCGCGCGCGCGCAGCTTCTCGCTGGCCTCGAACGCCGAGTCGGTCAGCCCCCGGGCCAAGTCCACGCGCGCGAGCTGCGCATAGACGTCCCACTTGTCCGCCGCATATCCCGCGCGCCGCTCGTCCAGGCGCAGCGAGGCGGAGGCGCGCTCGATGTCCCGAATCGCCGCGCGATATTCCAGCGCGGATTGATCCATCGCGCCGTGGCGGCGCAGCGCGTCGGCGAGGCCGGCGTGCAGTTGCCAGGAAAGTGTCGGCGCGGGCGTAGCGCCCACGGCGTCCAGCGCGCGGCGGTACAGCGACTCGGCCACGAGCGGGAAGCCGTCCTCGGTCGTGAGGTCGGCGAGGGCGCCGAGCGCCGTGGCCCGTCCGCCGGAGTCACCGAGCGCCGTGAGCGTGTCCAGCGCCTGCGTCAGCGTACGCCGCGCGGCCGCGGTATCACCGCGGCGCCCCTCCGCATGGCCAAGCAAGAGCCGCGTCAGCGCGGCGGAGCGCCGGTCGCCCGCGATCTGCTCGAGCCGCAACGCCGCGGCGAGCTGCGCATGCGCGCCGGCGTAGTCGTCACGCTCGAGCAGCAAGAGTCCCGAGCCGCGCTGCGCGTCCGCGCGTCCGCGGGTGTTGCCCGCGCGCCGCGACAGCTCTTCCGCGCGCGCGTACTGGCGTGCCGCCGCGGTGAAGTTGTTGAAGTCGAACTCCAGATCTGCGCGGGTGAGCGCGAGCTGAATTCCCACGCTGCTCTCGAGGCTGCGCGACTGCGCGAGGCGCTCCGCGGCAGTGAGTTGGGTGAGGGCGCTCTGGAGGTTTCCCATCGCCGCGTGCGTACCGGCGAGATCGCGCCGCACGTTGATCACTTCGACTGGCGGGCCGGTGCGTTGCCAGATCGCGAGCGCCTCTCGTAGCACGCTGAGGGCGGATTCGTAATCACCACGCTGCATGTCGAGCAGGCCGAGGTCGTGCAACACGCCGCCGGCTTTGGCGGTGCTGCCGTTCGCGCGGTACAGCTCGAGCGCTTCGCGATAGCGCGCTTGGGCGGCGGGATAGTCGCCCTCGAGGCTCGCGAGATTGCCGAGGTTGACGAGGTTCGTGGCGGCGGGATCGTCGCGGCCGGCGCGGCGATTCGTGGCCAGGGCGTCACTGAACGCGCGGCGCGCGCCGTCCAGATCGCCGAGGTTCTGGGCGATGAGGCCGAGGTTGTTGCGGTCGGCGGCGGCGCCGCGATCGTCGCCGGTGAGGAGCCGGACTTCCGCGGCGCGCGCGTACAACTCCCCTGCCTGGTGCAGCTCGCCGCGGTCCGCCGCCAGGCTCGCGAGCAGGCCGATCGCGTTGCCCTCGGTGCGATAGTCGCCCACGCGCGCGGCGACGGTGCGGGCGCGCTCGAAGTAGCGCGCCGCGCTGTCGAGCTCCTCGGCCTGGTAGAATCCGGCCCCGATGTTGCCGAGGGTGGCGCCGATGCCGGCGGAGTCGGCGATCGCGTCGCAGCGTGCGAGGCTCGCGCGCCAGTCGCGCATGGCCGCGTCGACGCCGTCGCGGCCGAGGGCCGTGTTGCCGGCGCGGCGGAGACTGTCGGCGGTGAGCTTGGCGCGGCGCGCCGAGTCCGGCCAGGCTGCGAAGCGCGCGACCTCGCGCACAAAGAAGGAGTCGTGCCAGGCGGCCGCATACACCCGGGCGAGCTGCTCGGCGGCAGGCAGCTCGGCGGAGTGGAGCAGGGTGCGCAACGAATCGCGCACCGCGTCGGGATGATCTTTGGCGTGGGCGATCTGCGCGCTGTCCTGCACCAGAAGGGCGGTGACGAGCTGAAGGACAGCGAGGCCGGTCATTTGAGGAATACGAACTCGATCACGTCAGACTTGATCGAGCGATGGAAGCCGGTCTCGGCTTCGACCTGCCAGAAGTAGCGGGTTCCCGAATGCAGCACAGGCATCGCCGCGGACGTGTCGGTCGTTTGTGATTCCGACACCACGGTGCCGCTCGAATCGAAGACCGTCAACCGGTAGCGGTCGGCGTGCGGGACGCGCGTCCAGACGAGTCGGGTCACCCCGCGGCTGGGACCGCGGGGTGTAATGGCGACCGGCGCCGGTGTCGTCGAGACGGCGGGCTCGCGGTAGCTCGGCTCCGGTGTGCTCGGGATAATAATGAAGAGCAGGACGGCCGCGGCGGCGACGGCCAAGGCGGCGGCGGGCGTGAGCCAGCGGCGCCGGCCCCGATTGCGCCGCAGCACGCGCGACAGCGCCACGAGCTCCGCGCGGCACTCCGCGCATTCGGTGAGATGCCGGTCCACTCTCGACTGATCCGCGCCCGGCAACCGACCCTCGAGGTGCAGGGCGACTTCGTCGACGGTCAGATGTTCTGTCATACCGTTAATCGACGGCAATTGAGGAGGGTTTTGCGTCGCTCACGGTTCCACTCCGTAGATGCCGCCGCGCTCGAGCGCCGTCTTGAGATCGGCGAGGACGGCATTCAGGCGGCGATAGACGTGAAATGGTGTGGGGAGGCGGAGTATCTGGCCGATCTCGCGCGCGGACAGCTCGTCCTCGAAGCGCAGGGTGAGAAGCAATTGGTCGGACGGCGCGAGACGGCTGAATGCCGTCGCCAGCGCGTCGGCGAGTTGGCGTTTCCTGAGCTCCGACTCCGGATTCTTTAGTGAAGGATCGGCGGTGGTGTCCGGGTCGAGCTCGCTGCCGAGGAGGTCCGCGAGCCGCCGGCGGAGGCTCTGCGGCTCGCCGGCGCGTCCGTATTTCTCTCTCAGCCGATCGACGCAGATGCGCCGGGCGACGACCACGAGCCACGCCGCGAATCGACTGCCTGTGTCAGGGTTGTAGGCGCGCAGGCGCCGGAACTCCTTCTGCGCGAGCTGTTCGAGCAGGTAGGAGTATGCGTCCATCGCGGCGTCGTAGTCCGAATGCACTGAGCGGGCGGTGTCGAGCAGCAGACGACTGTAGGCCGCGACGAAGTTTTGCCAGGCCGCGTCTCGCGTGGAAGCATCGGCGCTCAGCAGCGCCGTGAGCTCGTGAGGCAGCAAGCGCGCTAACGTACTGCAAAACCCGGTTCGTCAAAAGCACGACTTTGCAGCCCTGCCTGCACCGCGCCGCCGACCAGACACGCGCCGCCGCTCGCGTGTGAAGTATTCTGATTGGCCGGCAAGTTGTGGGATCAAATTGCCGCAGGGCGGGTTGTTTTCCGTCGGCTGAAGGGGCCGTTGCGCGGGTGGGCCCCGAGAACGCATGCTCCCAACCGTGAACGTGCCTCCGCTTCTCCCGCTCGTCGGCGCACACCGTTTTCAGGAGACGCCAAGACGCCGAAGACTACAGCGAAGTCGCCCTCAGCGGCCCACCCAGCGCCGAATCTTCTCGAGCGTGACACGTAGACTCATCGGCTGCACCAGGTAGTCCAGGGCGCCCGCTTCGAGCCCACGGAGCCGCTCGGTTTCCGTGTCGTGAGCGGTGGTGAAGACCACGCGAAATTTTCCCGGACACTCTTGCTGCAGCTCATCGAAAATCGAATGGCCGTCGGGCGCGGGAAGATCCACGTCGAGGAGTAACAGCGGCGGCCGGGGACTGCCGTGCGTGTCCAGCGTTTTCAGCAGTTCGAGCGCCTCGCGCCCATCACGGAAATGGAGATAGCGATAGCCCCGTGCCTCGAGACCCAATGTGAGCAGCTCGGCGAGCGCGGCTGCTCGAGCCACTGCTTGGCTGCCTCCTCGAGCTCGGCAGCGACGGCTGACGCCGGCGGACCCGAACGATCCGGCGGAGCCGTGCAGACGCGGGACTGAATCTGCTGCGGGTAATGCGGGACGCCGAACGGGTGGCGAGAGAGATGCGCGGCCGGTAGCCGACAAAGCGCCGGACAATGACGGGCCCGCGGAGCGACTGCAGCTTTTTGTCGCGAAGCGGGCCCGTTGTTGGTCGGCGCGTTAACCCTAGGGTGTCGCTGTCGCCGTGCTGTCGCGGCGATCGCGCCGCAGGTCGCGGCGGTCATGCCGCGTGTCGCGGCGGTCACCGCGCCGATCGCGCCGATCTCCGCGACGATCGCGCTCGTCCCGCCGCAGCTCGCGCGAATCCTGCCGCACCGCCGTGGAGTCGCCGGCCTGGGCGTCCTGGCGCCGCTCCTGACGGTCGCCGCGAATTTCGCGATTGTCCCGCCGGACCTCGCGATTGTCGTTACGTACCTCGCGGCGGTCACTGCGCACTTCGTGACGATCTCTCCTGGTCTCGTTCGTCTGCTGCGCGGCGGCCATCGCGGGCAGGCCGACGGCCAGCGCGACGATTGCGGCGAGCACGGTACGCGTCTGCATGGCTCAATCCTCGAAAAGGGTTGTTGAAATCGGTGATTCAGACGTTGTCGAGAGGGGGCGCGTTAAGACGTGAATCGCATCACCACGCGATGGTGACGGCTAGTTGACCTGAACGATCTTCAGGCCGCCCAGTCCCGCCGCGACGATCAGGAGGCCCGGATTGCCGGGTCCGCCCGCGGAGTACGCGACGTGGTTCACCGATTGCAGATTCCCAAAGCGCAGCTTGCCGCGCATCGTCATCGTCTGTGCGGTCTCGGAGCCGGTGGAGGAGAAGACCTGGCTGCCCTGGGCGAGGTAGACGCCGGCCTCGCCGTTCGAGATGAAGATCAGGTCCTGATCGATCGCCACCGAGTTGGTCACGACGACCGAGGCGCTCAAGCCGAGCGAGTCGGGATTAGGCCGCGGCACCGCGCCGACCTTCAAGCCCGTCGACGCGCTCAACACCTGCACGCCGCTGTCACCGGCGGCAATGAACGCCTTGCCGCCGACGAGCTGCGCATGCGACTTGGACTCCGCGACATCCGCGCCGGCAAATGGCCAGCTCCCGACCGGGCTCATGTTGCTTTCGTTGTAAACCGCCAACATCCCCGGCGTCCCCTGCACAACCGCGACCTTGCCGCCCCCGACCGCCACCCAGCGGGCGTCATGAAGCGCGAGGGAGCTGGTGACGGCGAACGACGCGGGATCGAGCATGAAAAGGCTGCCGCCGTCGCCCGACGTCGCGTACACGCGCGTCCCCGTTGCCACGCTCGTTCCGGCGAAGCTGGTCAAGCCCACGCGCCGATTGCCGGTCAACACGAGCTGATTCCCCACGAGCTGCAGGACCTCGGCTACCGCGGGTGCGGTGAATCCCGTGTCCCCCGTGGCCTCGGCGAGATAGACGTTGGTTCCCGACGTCGTCACCGCGCTGACGTCGGTGTTCTGAAACAGCGCTTCGGATCTGAGCGCGGGGTGGTTCTTGTTGGCGATGTCGATGACGTCGACGCCGCCGAGGTACGGATTGCCGATCATGTTGTAGCTCACGACGGCGAGATTGCCGACGATCGTCACCGACGTCGCCTGGAGCGTCTGGCCACCGATGGACGGCGGGGCGACTTCGGCCTTCAGGCTCAGCTTGAACGAGCCCTGGCTCGCGGCCCTGCTGCGCCCAATCACTGCCGGCGTCGGCGGCGCCGGTGCGGACGGATAGCCGACTCCAACGGAATCGAGCGCAATCGAGTCATCGAGGTAAGTGACGCGCGCAGCCAGCACACCCGCATCGTTGGTGATCGAAATGCGGCCGTTGGCCTGATCCCCCGGTCCCGACGCATCGGAACAGGACAGGTCCAGCAGGGCAACGAGCCCGAGCATGGGCAACGCGAGCTTACGCATACTCAATGGCCTTGGGTGCTTTGTGACAATGCAAGTGCCGCCGTCACCCTGTGAGCGCCGTCACGCGCACGTCTTGTCACAGGCGCCGTTCGACACCGATCGAGACGCCGCCGCGCGTCAAAATCGGATCGGAGTGCGTGTACGTCGCATCGATCCTGAACTTCGTTCCCTTCGGCATGGTGTAGCGGAATCCCAGGCCTGCAGTAAACGTGTCGAGGACCTGCAATGTCGCGCCGTCGTAAAAGTTCTCCCGCCCGCCGGACGCCAACACCGCCAGGACACTCCGCCCGCCGGCGCCGAGCGCGCGCAAGGCCTGCAGGGAGATTGCCAGGTCGGTGTGCTTGGTTGGGTTGCGAGCCACAAAGCCGCGGACGTTCCAGGACATGCGGCTCGACTCGATGGTGGCATGTGGCATCAGCATGTCCACCGGCCCCACGGGATAATTCCAATGTCGGACCCCCAGGCCGAGTGACGCTCGCGGCGCGATCAGACCGGCGATGTCCCCTTCCCAGGCGTTCGACGGCAGGAAGACAGGTTCCTGCGCCGTGCCCAGCTCACCCGTGACCCACAGTTTCTGTGTTGGATGTACCACGCCGCCGATGCGTTCGGTGACATCGGTCTCGCCGAATCGGCCGACGACTTCCACCGCGCCCCACCCTCCATGACCCTGCGCGCTGGTGTAGGTCAGCTGCGTGCCGATCGTGGACCAGTCCTGGCTGTCTTGCACTTTCTCGTACGACCCCCAGGCGGTGCCGCGCAGTCCTTGCGCGCGACACGGCACCGCCAGACACAGCGCCAGAAGCGCCGCGACGCTCGGCTTGCCAAATCCCTTGCGCGCCATGTCGCCCCAGATGTGGACCCCTTTGGCGGCATTCACGAACGCCTTCAGCCGCCACCACACCGTGAGCTGGCGGTAGCCGAAGTTTTCCAGCGCCGCGAACAACAGCAGCCGGAACAGGTCGCCGAAGCGGCGGTAGCGGCGGAAGCTGACCTCTTCCAGGACGACGGCCCAGATCGACAGCAGCATGCCGTAGCCCCACGCAACCAGCACGAACAGCAGGGCGAACGAGACGTTCACCATGCCGGATGCGAGTCCCACGATCGTGATCAGGTATCCCAGTAGCTCGACGACCGGCGCCAGCATTTCGCCGAAGATAAAAAAAGGCATCGCGAGCAGGCCAATTCTGCCGTAGCGCGGATTGAACAGCATGCCTTTGTACTGCCACATCGCCGCAATGAGACCGCGATGCCACCGCTCGCGCTGGCGGGAGAGGATCGTGAAAGACTCCGGCACCTCGGTCCACGCGACCGGGTCGGGAATGAACGGCATCTCGTACTTGATTTTGTTGGTGCGCAGGTGCCGGTGCATGCGCACGACGACATCGAGATCCTCGACGATGCTGCTCGTGCGATATCCGCCGACCGCCAGCATGTATTCCTTGCGGAACAGGCCGAAGGCACCGGAGATGATCAGGTTTCCACCCAGCCGGTTCCAACCGAGCCTGCCGAACAGAAACGCACGCAAGTACTCGACGACCTGGATGCCCGGGATGATCCTGGCGGGGACGCACGCGTCGGTCACGCGCCCGTCTGTGACGGTGCAGTTGTTCGCGACGCGCACCGTCCCGCCCACCGCCGCGATCTCGCGGCCGAGCAGGAACGGGCGCGTGAGCCGGAGCAGCGCGTCGGGTTCGATCAGGGTGTCCGCGTCCACCGCGATGACGAGCGGAAAGCGCGAGGCGTTGATCGCCGCGTTCAGGGAATCGGCCTTGCCGCCGTTCTCCTTGTCGATGACGAGCAGGCGGGACCGGGACCGCGACCGGTACAACGCACGCAATGGCTTGGTCGCGATCGTTTCCGGATACACCCGGGGAATCTCATACAGGTCGAACGCGCCACGCAGTTGATCCATCGTGCCGTCTTTGGAGCCGTCATTCACTACGACGACCTCGTAATTGCGGTACTCGAGCGTCAGGATCGCCGTGACGCTGGCCTCGATGGTCGCGCTTTCGTTGTAGGCCGGCACGAGAATCGTGATGGGCGGCAGCGCGTCGCTTTGCATCAGACGCTGGAAGTCTTCGTCCTCCGCGAGACGGGTTTGCTCCCAGATCTCCGGAATCGAGAGGATGAGGAGCACCGCGTAGAACGAGTTGAGTATCAGGAAATAGACCAGGATCGTGAGATCGGTCGTCGAGATTGTCGTCCCCAGCGCGCTCATGCGGCAAACTCCGCCAGCGCCTGCGCCGGCAGGCCCAGCACCATGCGGGCGGTAGCGCTGGCAAACGGATCCGCGCCGACTTCGGCCTCGAGCAGGGCATTGCGCCCCGCGGCCGCGAACCGCATCAACGCGAGCGCCGCGCGCAACCGCACCCACCAGACACCGTCCTGCAGCGCAGACCTCACGAGCGGCAGTGTCCTTGGATCGGCAATCATGCCGAGCGAGCGCACGGCCTGGGCCCGGACTTCCCACGCGTCATCGGTCACCAGCCGAGTCAGTGCGGCGACCGATTCGCGATGCGGCCAGTTACCGAGGGCGCGCGCCGACTGGATTCGGACCTCGGGATTCGCGTGATCGGCCAGCGCCGTGAGTCGCTCGCGCAGCGCCGGCTCGGCCAGGCGCGCGGCGAATTCGGCGAGGCGCGGCAGCGCAGGGTCGTCCGCGCGTGCCAGCCGCCGCTGCAGGTGGTCGATCACCACGGGTCGGGAGCGCAACAGCATCGCCGCGTAATACGCCTGCACCGTCGCGGCGAGCCGCGGCAGGCGGTCGAGCGCGGTCAGCGTGAGCTCCTTGCTCTCCATGCGCTCGAGCGACGCCACCGCGGCGATGTGGACCGCGGGGTGGGGATCGTTGATCAGACGTTTGAGCCGGTCGGCGTCGCCGGGCACCGCCGCGACGCTCAGAAAGCGCGCGGACTCGAGACGTTTCCACCACCGCGCCGACGCGCTGTTCGCCCTCACGAGTTTGGACCACCAGGTATGCTCGAGCGCCTGGGCCAGCTGCCGGCAGCGCTCGCCCGGAATATGCGCCGACCACTTGACCAGCGCGTCGATCGCGAGCGGTACGGGCAGCCGCGACAGTCCCACCATGACGCCGGCGAGCGGTGTATTGCCCGCCGCCCAGCGCCGCATCGAGGCGTCCACGGCTTCGCGACGCGGATGCAGCTGCGTGCTGCGACGCACGCGGAACCAGCGATTCAGAATGATGAGCACGATCAGCCCAGCCAGCAGGGCGCCCTGGACGATGGCCACGACCAGAAGAAAATGGCGCGCGCTCACCGGCCCACCCAGCGACGGATTTTCTCGAGCGCGACACGCAGGCTCATCGGCTTCACCATGTAGTCCATCGCGCCGGCCTCGAGCCCGCGCAGTTGCTCGGTTTCACTGCCGTGCACGGTGGTAAAGACGACCCGGAATTTTCCCGGACATTCCTGCTGCAGGTCCTCGAAAATCGAGTAGCCGTCGAGGGCGGGGAGATCGACGTCGAGCAGCAACAACGGCGGCCGCGAACTGCCGCGCGTGTCCATCGTCTTCAGCAGCTCGAGCGCCTCCCGTCCGTTCCTGAAGTGGAGATACCGATAGCCCCGCGCCTCGAGCCCGAATGTGAGCAGCTCGGCCAGCGCGGGATCGTCTTCGACCACGATGACCTCGGGAACCTCGGACGGGGCGGGCTCTGGTGCGGCTGGCGCCACGGACTCCGGTGCTGTCGTCCGTCGTGCGTCGTGCGTCGTTTGTGAAGGCGGCGTCGACAAGGCAGCCTGCTTCGTGAACAGTGCGGCGGCCAAGCGGCGGACGAACCCGCGGGCAGCCTTCCCCCGGTCCCCTACGCCGTTCCCCGGCTGCTCGAGCCACTGCTTGGCGGCCTCCTCCAACTCGGCGGCGACGGTGGAGGCCTGTGGAAAACCAAAGGATCCGGCGGACCCGCGCAGCCGATGCGCATCGCGGCGCAGCGCTTCGATTGCGGCGGTGTCGTTGCCCGCCGCGATCAAGCGCTCGGCCAGCTCTGCAATTGCGCCGAGTTGATCGCGGGCTCCCTGCAGGTACTCGTTCCGGACTCCGGGGGGCAGCCCGAAGTCGTCGACCTGGGCCTGACTCACGGGCTCCAAGATATAGCTAGCTTGTTTTTCGACCTAATGACCGCCCGTGGCGACTCTCACGTGGGACTCTGCGCGACCTGTAACTGGGTGCGACTTGCGACCAACCGACGGGGATCCGTGTTCTACCGCTGTCTCCGCGCCGACACGGATGCCCGTTTCGTCCGCTACCCGCCGTTACCGGTGTGGAGCTGCCCCGGCTACGACCGGCGCGCCGGGAACGGCGAGGCGAGTAGTGAATCCGAGCGCGATCACGATGAGGGCTGAGGCATCACACTTCAGCGATGATGTGAGCAAAGAGGAGTTCCCGGGACGGGGGGGCCTCTAGGACGCGCAGGCCCTCCCCCGTCTTGTCTCTCAAGCGAATTCCATGCCGGGTGTCTTCCCAGGTCCGGTTATGCTCGAGTGTGACCCAACTCACTTGCAGATTGCCCACGACTCATTCACTTTGGTGCCCACGCGCTCTATCCCCTTAGCAGAAAGGGTTTTGTGATTCAGCAGTTTGTCCTCAAGCACTTCGAGCGCATTCTCGTTGTCCTGCTGGTCGCATCGCTGCTGGTCATCAACTCCCTAATTGACCAGAAGGTCGCGTTTCTCAGCTTCTATTATCTGCCGATCATCCTGGCCGGCTTCTACGGTGGTCGTCGCTTTGCCGTTGTCGCGGGACTTTTCATCGCCGCGCTCGTGTTCTTCTTCCAGGCGGTCGAGGGATTGGGGATGGCGGAGGGGCTGACGCTGGAATCGATGCTCACGCTCCTGCCGTGGGCGGGCTTTCTCATTCTGACCGGATACGTCGTCGGCGGGCTCGCCGAGCAGCGCGCGGCGCGACTGGCCGACTTGAAGAATGCCTATCTCGCCACGCTGGAGGTTCTGACCTATCACATCGAGTCTACCGAGAACAATCAGGAAGGCCATTCGACGCGGGTCGCCGAGCTCGCAGCCGCCATCGGCGCGGAGTTGAGGTTGTCCAGCGCTGAGCTGGAGAATCTGCGGATTGCCGCGCTCCTCCACGAGGTCGGGACCGCGGACCAGCGGTTACTGAAGCTGTTGTCCCGCTCTGTCACGGATGAGTCGCTGACGGTCGCGCGCGCGCTCCGAGGCGCGGCGGAAATTATCGCCGAGTATTCGCACTACTATGAGATTGTCGGCGACGACTGGGACATCGAGGCGCTGCCGATGCCGATCACGGTGAAGGTGCTCGCGGTCGCCGACGCGTTCGAGACGCTGCAGATGGCGACGCCGGTACGTCCCGCGTTTACGCGCTGGAGCGCACTCGAAGAGCTGGAGAAAGGCGCGGGAAAGACGTTCGCGCGCGAAGCGGTACGCGCGCTGCGGGTGATCGCCGGACGGCCGGAGGCGCTGCGCGCTAGCTAGCTGAATCGGGCGGCGGAGCATTCCGCCCGCTCGCCACCCCGCCGGCAACACCGATACCCAACGCGACAGCGGTTCCCAGGGTCACGATCGGCAGCAAGGCAACAACCGGTACGGCGACGACGGCAGCAGCGGCTCCAGCCACAATCGGCGCGGCGGGCTTCTTCACCACATCCACATAGCGCAGCCGACGCCGGACAAAGTCGCGCGCAGCAACGAAGCCACCGACCAGTGCGGCACCGGCCGCAATCAACCCGAGCATAGTGATCTCCTAGAGGTACCGCGCTTTACGCAACTTGCGCGGAAGGCGTTTCAGGCGCAATTCTCGTTTCCGATGGCAACTCGGCTTCGCGACATCGATGCCGCCGACCGCGCGCAGCTCCTGAAGGTAGCAGTCCATTTTGGACCTGCCTGCTGCGTCATGCTCAGCATGTTGTGGTACTTCATGCTGCGGGAGGGATGGATCTCTGGTTGGCCCTTCGTCCTGCTCCTCGTCCTCAACATTCCCTTCACGATCCTGGGCATCTTTGCGATTCATCGCTCGGTCGGCGCGGCGGCCACCGGTCTCGTCAAGACGATCTTCGCCGTCGGCGACATCGCGCCGGCGCGCAGCTACCCGCGTCAGGACGTGCTCATCGCGCAAGGGAAGTATGCGGAGGCGGCGGACTGGTTTCGCGATCACCTGCGGATCGAGCCCGGCGACCACGAAGCGCGGCTCCGACTCGCGCACCTGCTCGAGATGCAGCTTGAGGGACACGAAGAAGCCGAGCGCCTTTACCTCGAGATTCGCGCCGCGGTGCCTCGCGCAACCGCACGTGAGTTGATGCGCGCCGCGAATGGACTGATCGATGTCTATCGCAAGCTCGGGCGGACTGGCCGGCTCCAGGTGGAGCTGGCCCGCTTTGTTGACACCTACCGCGGCTCCGCGATTGCGGATGGCGCGGCGCGCGAGCTGAAGGAACTAAGAGAAGCGAAGCTACCAGCGGATCGCGGCGCTGCCCCACGTGAATCCTGACCCAAACGCGGTCAGGACGAGCAGGTCCCCTCGCTTCAGGCGTCCTTCGGCCAGTGCTTCGTCGAGCGCGATCGGAATCGACGCTGCCGTGGTATTCCCGTATTTCTGGATGTTGCAGTAAACCTGATCGTCGCGCAGGCCGGCGGCTTTCTGGACCATTTCGATGATGCGCAAGTTGGCCTGGTGGGGGACGAGCAATCTGATGTCGTTGGGGGTGAGGCGATTGGCTTTGAGCGCTATCCCGATCGATTCGGGCATCTTCACGGACGCGAACTTGAAGACCTCGCGCCCTTCCATGACCGCGCGATGCAGGCCCTGCTCGAGCATCTCCACGCTGACGTACGGATCGTGCGCGAGCCCCGGCCCGTCGACCCACAGCTTTTCGGCGTAGCGGCCGTCGGCGAAGATGTGCGTCGACAACACGCCGCGACTGTCTTCCGAGATCGGACCCAGCACCGCCGCGCCCGCGCCATCCCCGAATAACACGGCCGTATCCCGGCCGCGCGTCGTCTTGTCCAGCCCACGCGAGTGGACCTCGGCGCCGACCAGCAGAATGTGCTTGTACTGGCCGGTGCGAATCCACGCGTCGGCAATCGAGAGGCCGTAGATGAACCCGCTGCATTGATTGCGCACATCCACGGCCGGAATGTCGGTGAGGCCGAGCTCGCGTTGCAGGAAGACGCCGTTCCCGGGCTCGAAGTGGTCGGGCGTGCAGGTGCAGTAGATGATGCAGTCGATGTCCTTCGCAGCCAAACCGGCCTTGTCGAGCGCTTTCTTCGACGCTTCACGGGCCAGTCCGACGCCCGTGTCACCCTTGTCCACCCAGTAGCGCGTCTTGATGCCGCTGCGTTGCACGATCCACTCGTCCGACGTGTCCATCATCTGCGCGAGATCGTCGTTGGTGACGAGGCGCGATGGCACATGAAAGCCCGTGGACAGGAAGGCGGTGCGTGGCATGGGCGCTCTGGGTTGCAGGGTAAATGCCGGGGTACGAAGATTACCGCATGGATCTCACTGTGACTAGAGAACAGTACGAGGCGGTGCGCAACGCCAAGCACTTGCCCGACGTGCTCAAAAATGTGCTCGACAAGGCCAAGAAAGACGGCAACGGTCACGTGCTCCATCTCACCTACGAAGAAGCGACGGCGTTGAATGAGCTGGCTGCGTGGAACGTGCATAGCGACGCCGCGGGGAATGTGACGCCAGAATCGCAACTGTTTGACGATCTCGTACGCGCGATCCTCACCCACCCGGAGTATTGATGCGTTATGCCTGCCTGCTGCTGTTGATCGCCTCGCCGCTCGCCGCGCAAAAAAGAGCCATCAGATTCGAAGACTTTATTGCGCTCAAGACCGTGAGCGATCCGCAGCTCTCGCCCGACGGCAAATGGGTGGCGTACACGGTCTCAATTCCGTCGCTCGAGGACAATCGCAACGTGTCCCGCGTCTGGGTGGCCGACGTGTCGACGGGCAAGACGCGGCAAGTCACGAACGGGCCAGGCTCGGACCGCCAGCCGCGCTGGTCGCC
>DATBFV010000080.1:0-3955 GCA_036558345.1 Gemmatimonadales bacterium
GCGGCGATGAATGGCGCCGCGCGCGGCAAAGTGCTGCTGGTGTTCTTCCAGCGCGGCGCTGCCGATGCGTTGAATGTCGTCGTGCCGCACGGCGAGCAAGCGTACTACAAGATGCGGCCGAGCATCGCGGTGCCGCGTCCGGCGAGCGGCGCGGCAGCGACCGCGATCGATCTCGATGGATTCTTCGGATTGCACCCGTCCCTCGCGCCGTTCAAGAAAATGTGGGACGACGGCATTCTCGCGACCGTGCATGCCGTCGGAAGCCCGAGCAACACGCGCTCGCACTTCGACGCGCAGGACTACATGGAAAGCGGAACGCCGGACAACAAGAGCACGCGCGACGGGTGGCTCAACCGGTATCTCGCGGTGAAGGGCACGTGCGACGAGTGCAAGTTGACGTCCGGTGGTGGTGCGCCGTTCCGCGCCGTGTCGATGACGCCGCAGACGCCGCGGATTCTCGAGGGACCCGCGCCGACCGTGGCCATGAACAGCCTCGACGAATTCACGATTCGCACGAACGGCTCGGCGGCCGAGCGCATCGAGGCTTTGTATCGGACGGGCAATGCCGACGTCGTGCACGCAGCGGGCGGCGAGATGTTCGAGGCCATGAAGATTCTCAAAACCGCGAACCCGCAGAAGTATGTCCCAGGCAACAGCGCCGAGTATCCTCGGTCGCCGTTCGGCCAACATCTGCGGCAGATCGCGCAGCTCATCAAAGCGGACGTCGGTCTGGAGATCGCGTTCGCCGACGTCGGCGGCTGGGACACACACGTGAACCAGGGCGGCGCAACGGGCCAGCTCGCGGCGCGGCTCGATGATTTCTCCAAGTCGATCGGCGCGCTCGTCCAGGACCTCGGCGACCGGATGGCGGACGTCACGATTCTCACGATGTCAGAGTTCGGCCGCACCGCACGTCAGAACGGGAATGGCGGAACCGACCACGGTCACGCGACCGCGATGTTCGTGATCGGTGGCGATGTGAAGGGCAAGAAAGTCTACGGCAAATGGCCGGGCCTGGAGCAAGAGCAACTCAACGAGGGTCGCGACCTCGCGCTCACGACCGACTTCCGCACCGTCTTCTCGGAGGTTGCGTTCAAGCACCTCGGTGCGGCGAACATGACCTCCGTGTTCCCCGGATATAACGGGGATCAGGGGAAGTGGTTGGGACTGTTATAGGCGCCAGGCGCCAGGCACCCGGTGCCAGAAATTCGGAAGGAACTTCTATATGAAACGGCACACCAGTCAGCTCCGGTGTGCCGTTTACCATATAAATCCCTTGTTCCGAATTTTCTGGTGCCTGGGCTACCGGCCTACCATTTTATAATCCGCCGTAAGAATCGCCCCAGGTCTCTTCCAACACGGGCGATCGGGTCGGGCTGCGCCTGCGGATTGCCGTTCGCGTCCACGATGATGCCTTCCGGCTCTCCCATGTGCATCTGACATTCGGTTTGTGGCTCCATTCCCGGCTTGAACCATTGACGCTGCCGGGTTGGACACCACTCCGTGGCGAGGGCGCCGCTCTGTGGATCGACCAAAGCCGAAACCATTCCAACAGGCGCGACGAACGCCGAACCCGATGGCTCGCGCCAACCCGCCTGATACATCTCGGCCCACGCAGGCGCAGCGAGTCGGCCGCCGGACGCATTGTAGCTTATCTGCCTCGGCTGGTCGTACCCGAACCAGACGCCCGCGACCAGCGACGGCGTGTAGCCGACGAACCAGACGTCTTCACCGCTGTTCGTCGTGCCGGTTTTCCCCGCCACCGGGGCGGTGATGCCCATATCGCGAATGGCGCGACCCGTACCGTAATTCACGACGCCTTGGAGCATTTGAGTAATCTCGTATGCATCCATGGGGTCCATTGCCGGCGCGCGCTGCTGCTCGGTGCTCCAGAGCAATGTGCCGTCCGGGGCCTCGACGCGAGTGACCAGACGGGGCTTGACGCGCTGTCCCCCGTTCGCGAACGGCGCATAGGCCGCAACCAGCTCCACCGGCGTCACGCCTTCGGCGCCAAGCGCGATGGACGGGACAGGATGCAGCGGGCTGCTGATACCGTTGTGCTGCGCCGCGGCGATCACGGCGCGCTCGCCGACACCGGGGGCACGACTCACCCGCACCGTCGCCGCATTCGCCGAGAGAATGAGCGCACGGGCGAACGTGATGCGGCCCGCATATTCATCGTTGTAGTTCGTTGGCTGCCAGATGTCCTTCCGACTGAGCTGAATCTCGATCGGATCGTCGTCGACTTCGGTGGACGGAGCGTAGCCCGCGGCGAGCGCGGCGGCATAGACGAACGGCTTGAACGCGGAGCCTGGCTGGCGCCGGGCGGAGAACGCGCGATTGAATTGACCACGCTGTGTGCGCTTGCCAGGCACGAGCGCGCGAATGTCGCCACTGGCGGGATCCATCGCGACGAGCGCGCCCTGCGCGTCCTCGCCGCCGCCACCCATCGTCTCACGCGTTTCGCGGGTGATGTCCGCGATGTGACGCAGCATCGTGCGATCGGCCGCGCGCTGAAGCGTGAAGTCGAGCGTCGTGTAGATGTTGACGTCGCCGTCCTCTTTGAGGATGTCGGGCGCGACTGAATCGACGATGGCCCGGACCGCGTCGAGCGCGCTGGCTTCGGCGGTGACGCTCGGCCGCCACTCGTTCTCGGCGATTCGCATCGGCGCGCGCGCGGCCGACTGCTCCTGCACACGCGCGATGTAGCCCTCGTCCGCCATCAGGCCGAGCACGATGTTCCGACGCTGCACCGCCCCGGTTGGATTGCGCCGCGGGGTATACCGCGAGGGCGCCTTGGGCAGCGCAGCGAGGAGCGCGGCTTCCTGAAGGTTGACCTTGTCGACGCTCTTGCCGAAGAGATCGCGGCTCGCCGCCTCGACACCGTTCACCCCGTTGCCGAGGTAGATGACATTCAGATAATGCTCGAGGATCTGGTCTTTCGTGAGCTCGCGCTCGAGCAGGCGCGAAATGCGCAACTCGACCAGCTTCCGTCGGATGGAACGCCCATGATAGCGGTCCAGAAGGAAGCTGTTGTGCGCCACCTGCATCGTGATGGTGCTGAACCCCTGTCGGATTCCGCCAGAACTGAAGTTCCGGGCGGCGGCGCGCAGCACACCGCGCCAGTCGAGCCCGTTATGTTCATAGAAGCGCCTGTCCTCGGTGGCAACGAAGGCGTCGCGCACGAGCTTTGGCACCGAAGTGATCGGCACGTTGACGCGACGGACATCCTCGAGGTGACCGATCAGCTTCTGGTTCCGGTCATAGATGTTGCCCCCCTCGCTCGGATGGAACGCTCGAATCTCGGCCGGGGATGGGCAGCCGTAGAACCCGCAGGTCCCCAACCAGATGTTGAACGTGATGACACCGAGGCACGCCAAGCCCATCAAAGTGAGCCAGCGCCACTGACGGCGAATCCAACGCCGTGCCGGGTCGTCAGGATCAGGACGCAAGCGCTCACGCAGTCGAGCGGCGCGAACGGAAATCCAGCTCTGCGAAGTGACGGTCACGCGGGAAGTGTGGTGAAGAATCGAGAGGTGGTACAGTCCTCGCCCCTCGCAGGATTCTGGCCGCGATCGCCTAGGTATGGGCGGAAGCGGCGGATACGAACGATAACAGTCCTACTCCAGTCGAATCGATGACGTTCCGTTGGATGGTCGCGGTCACATGCTGCCTTGCGGCATGTTCCGGACAGAAGAAAGAAGCCGCTGCTGGTGGCGGGCACTCCGATTCCGCGGGTGGCGCGGTCGCCGCCGCTACCGTGAAGGGTACACTCCCCAGGAATGCGGCGGGAAAAATTCCCGTGCTCGAGTATCACATCATTGGCGGAGACAAAAACTCGCTCTATACGCGGACCGTCGCCAGCTTCCGCGCGGATCTCGAGGACGTCTACCGGCGCGGGTATCGGCCGATCACGATCGCGCAGATGTTGGACAAGAACTTCACGGACGTCCCC
>DATBFV010000081.1:0-3044 GCA_036558345.1 Gemmatimonadales bacterium
GCGTGTCTAGAACATATATTCTATATCTATGGGCCGAGCGAAATTCGAAGAAGCCGACTTCAGGGGTGCCGCGCTGGCGATTGCCGCCGAGCGCGGCCCGTTCGCCGTGACCGTCGGATCGATTACCGAGCGGCTCGGGGCGCCGACGGGCTCCTTCTATCATCGCTTTGCGTCGCGTGACGCGCTGCTCGGGGAGCTGTGGTTGCAGACGGTCCTTGACTTCCAGAAAGGGACGACCGCTGCGCTCGACGCAGGTGACGGGTTGCGTGCGGCATTACATACGCCTGCCTGGGCGCGCGAGCATCTCGACGAAGCCCGCCTGCTCTTGCTGTATCACCGCGACGATTTTGTCCAGGGCGAGTGGCAGCAGTCACTCCGCGAGAGAGTTGCCGCCCAATCCGAGCGTGTTACGCGGGGCTTTGCGAGGGCCGCACGTCTGATCTTTGGCTGCGCGGGGGCGGAGGAGCTTCGGCGGGCACAATTCATACTGGCTGAGGTGCCGGTCGCCGCGGTACGGCGACATCTCGAACGCCGCGAGCCGCCACCTCCGATCATCGACGAGTTGATCCGGATCACCTATCGGGCGGTGGTCGATGACTATCGCGCGAGGAAGCAATCAGGCGACGCCAACGTAGATCTGCGGGATGTCGATGGCACTCGGTAATGCGCTTCCGCCGTGCCGCGTTGGCCGGTGCATACGGCGGCGTGAAGGCACTGCGCCAGACTCTGCAGTCTTCCAGGAGAAGGGCTCATGGATGTCATCGAGGCGATTCATTCACGGCGGTCCATACGCGCCTACACCACCCAGCCTGTCGATCGCGAGTTGATCGAGGACCTCATCTGGGACGCCGCGCAAGCGCCCCCACCCCGGAGAGGCCAAGTGCCCTGGACATTCAATGTCATTCGAGGTGCCAAACACATCGCAAACTATGGTCGTGAAGCCAAGCAATACGCGAAGGAAAACCGCCCGGACGAACCGGGTTGGGATTGGGCCGGCGACCCCGAATTTGAAGTTTTCTGGGGTGCACCGGCCCTGATCGTTATATCGGGCCGGGTCGAGGATTGCTGTCGGGCTGGGGAAAATTTGATCTTATCCGCCCACGCAAGAGGCTTAGGCACCTGCTGGGTCGGCTCGCCACTGCTGTGGCTAAGAACTGAGGGCGCGAAAGCTAAGCTCAGGATTCCGCCAAACCTTTCACCTGGGGCTGCGCTGTGCCTCGGCTACCCGGCGACAATTCCGGAGGTCGGACTGCGCGAACGGCCGCCAATCTTTTGGGTCGAATAAAAGCGCTGGTTGACCGGGGTGGACCGAAATCCGGAAAACCTTGACGACCACGCGAAATGGCCGCAGTTGGCACATCCTCGTTGTTGCCGCGCGCTCCGGCGACGGTCCGTTCACTCGAGTTGCCGACCTCATATTAGCCCTCGCTCGCCAGCCGCTTTTGTCAGGGTCTGGGAGTGATCGCCGCGAGCCGGTGATCTCCGGTGTCACAGGCCGTCAGCTCGGGTGTTTTGCCGAACATGGTCCAGCCGCCGCTGCTTGGTGTGGTGAAGGCCGCGAGCGTCTCTGCCCGAACCGTGACCTGCCGAGCGCCGGCCGTGCCGCGGAGCTGCTCGATGCTGTCGATGCACATGGCGGTGCGGGGGTGCGCCCGTTCCATTGCCGCTCTTCACGGCGGCAGGATATTGTCGACCAGGGTGTCATTGTCCGGCCGGAAGGGGTTGACGATCGTCAGGCCGTGCAGCGATCGCCCATCCTGAAAATCTTCCGTCATAAGAAAGCTCAAGCCTATCCGGATCGAAGTGGCGCACAGCAACGCATCCCAGAAGGAGATGTTGTGCGCGCCGACAAGATCGAGAGCCGTCGCCAGATCGGGCTCGGCGGCGGGTTGCACCTGGAACGCGCCGCACCAACCGTTTACGCGCCGACGCACCGAAGCGATGCTGACCCCGAATTTGCGCGTCGCGACATAGCTGAGCTCCGCCAGCGACTGCAGCAACAGCACGGCAGTTTGGCGACGGGCTGGCTGCGCGAACTATCAGGCTTTGTGCGCGCTGGCGTTTGACATCGGCGGGTTGCCCCAACGTGTAGACCAGGATGTTGGTGTCGAACGTGCAGCTCATCAGCACTCGTGCATTTCGTCGCGAGTGAAGGTTCGAAAGCCGCCGCGCAACATCACCGGCTCGTTCATCGCAGCGATCATTCGATCGATGGCCGCTCGGCGCTCGGCGGCGAGGGCTTCAGCAGGGTACGGCGACATCAGGGCCACCGGCCTCCCGCGTTTGGTAATGACCACCTCCTCGCCGGTCTCTACGGCCGAGAGAACCTCGGAAAAGCGCTGATTGGCCTCGCGCGCGGTGACGCGCCTCATTTCACGCTCCCAATTGGTAGTATCCGTACTACATCTCGTGGCCGGCTTGTTGTCAACCTGGAGGCACGGATGACGGCCTGGGGCGTGGCGAGCGCGCGCGCTCTAGGCAAATTCTGCCGGGGCCGCCGCCGCGCCGCAGAAGAGCTCGGGTTTCCGGTGGTTATCGAGCTCGACTCGCCGGCTATTCCGGCACAAGACAGATCCCGAGACAAAGGAACTCGGCTACTCCGCTCGTGGCATCGTCGGCTGCACGCTCGATAGCCAGAACGATCGCGCTCGGCCGGTCTCCGAGGGTGATCGCCGCGAGCCGGTGATCTTCGTTGTCACCGGCCGTCAGCCCGAGCTTTTGCCGAACATAGTCCGCGACGGCTTCTGGCTCCACAACCAGCGCGGATCGCACCAGCGCTATCGTCACGCGGACGGTCGCCGCGTGACGCTCACCCTTCACCGACCGGGCGACACCTCCGCAAACGCCCGGCTCGTCTCTGAATTTGGCGAGCTGCACCGTCACCGCGCTCCTCGCTCTGGGCAAACCGGTCACGATGGCGGACAATCGGTCGGAGAAGCAGGAGGACGGCCATGCCGGTCATCGACGTTCAGGTTCATCCCTTCGATCGCAACCATCCCGCCCGGCCGTGGGCCAGCCCCTCGCACGGGCTCCAATCCGCCACC
>DATBFV010000082.1:0-2906 GCA_036558345.1 Gemmatimonadales bacterium
CCTCGGCACCATTCTCCCCATGCTGCTGTTCATCACCGCCGGATTGGCCGTCGGGCATGCGATGGGAGGGCCCCACCCGCATCATGCTCTGGTTCTGGCGCTTTCGACCGCCTGCAGACATCCCGCCCTGGCCATGTCGATCGCCGCCGCCAACTTCCCGGATGAGCGCTTCACCATGACGATCCTGCTCTATGTGATCGTCGGAACTATCGTGACCGTCCCGTATCTGCTCATGGAGCGCCGCACACAGACGGTTGCTCAATCAGGCTGAGGATTTGATTGGCCGCTTCCGGGCGAAACGAGCTTGCGCGCCGCGCGCGAGTCACGCGAACGGAGCGGGGATCGCAGGGTCCCCGCGAGAGAGCGTGTAGGCGGGGCCGGCGGGGCGAAGCCCCCCGGATAAGTCATGACCCCAGAATGTTGATGGCGCGGGACATCACGACGACCAGCGTCGACAGCGAGATCATGGTCTCGGCCATCATCAGCAGCTTGGCTCGCGCGCTCATCGGTGCGACGTCGGTGGGACTGAACGCCGTAGCCGTGTTGAACGCCAGGAACAGATAGTCGACATAGGTCGGCGTCCACTCCGGCGTGCCCGGCTCGTTCGCACTCCCCCGGGGAAAGAGCCAGTCGGCGTTGTGCCGCGTGTGTGCCAATCGGATTTCCGGTCCGCCAAGATCCAGGAGCCAGTAGACGAGCGAGAACGTCAGCACGTTGCTCACCCAGAGTGCGATGCTCGAGGTCAGCAGCTCGAGGCCTGTGGCGGTGGCGGATCGCACCAGGACCACCCACACGACGTGCGCGAGCCCGATCATATTGGCGACGGCCGAAAAAGCCGTAACCGAGAACATCACCGAGCGCTCGATCTTGAGCCAATGCATCCGCGTGTCCTGCCGGCTCAATCCCACGACCACCATCGGCAGGAGCTGCGTGACCGAGATCAGAATGACCAGCCAGTTCGGCCAGATCTGGAGTGGCCGCGGCATCGTCGTCAGCAGCACCAGCACGGTGGCGATCGCGAGCGCCACCGGCCATCGCGGCTCGATGACCGGTGTCGCGGCAGGTTCGGTCATCAGCTCGCCCTGTCGTGCTGTTGAATGTCGTCCGGGATGTGTCAGGGCACGCGCCCGGCGCGCATCCGTGGCGGCGTTGAGGACGGCAGACGGGTCGCGGTTTCGGGGACCGGCGGCAGCACTGGTTCCGGCGGGGCCGTGACGACCTCGAAGCGCCGGGCAGGGATGTCCGCACGTCTTGCCACGATGCGCCCCGAAAGAGGCCCATCCGCTTCTGCCGATTTCGATCGGACCCGGAATCCGGCCGGCGTGCGATCCGTCACCGAGAGATCGTACTGGCCGTCATAGCCGGTGAGGAAGACGTGGTATTTGTCGAGAGCGGTCACCGCGGCAAAATCGGGATCGATGGCAACCTCCGCGAGACCGCACTCGAGCTGTCCCTCGCCGAAATCCTCGAACCAGCTCTCCGGGCTTTCGAGACAGTACAGTCGGCGACGCGTGCCATCCGGATGCAAGACCGCCGCGCTCTTCGCACCAAAGACCGTGAAGTCTCCGCCCACGATGGCCGGTCCATAGAACGCTGCCGCGTAGGCTCCAGCCACGCCGTTGGTCGCGCCGACGACGGCGGCGGCGCCGGCCGTCGCGACGGCGCCGACAAGTCCGTGGCCCTTTGCGGACAAGCCGTAGACGCCGAAGCCCCCCGCCCCTGGCCCCGGGCCGGCGTATGTGGAATAGTTCAGGCCGTAAACGCCTGTCGCGTTGGCGGCGCTCGTGGATGGGATCTGCCCGGACACGCCGATTCCGCCATTACCCTGCGAGTTGTTGATCCCCTCGACCGCTATCGCATTCGGCGAGGCGTTCGCGACGTCGGGAAAGACAGAGAAGTCCCGCGACCGGATCTCGCCATGCATGCCGTAGGTATCGGTGGCTAAGCCGTAGATGCCTCCAATCCCGTGAGCGACCGACTCGGCTGTCAGGACGCGGTTGCCTGGATTCGTATTGAACCCTGAGCCTTGCTCGATTTCGACGGTTGACTTGACGGGGTTGACCGGTGAGCCCGCGCCGTTCGTTGCGTAGAGAAGGTTAGCCGAGGCCGCTTCGAGTTTCTGGCTCGTTCTGGCGAACGCGCCTGCCACCACGGCTGCCGCCGCCGCGAACATGCTTCGTCGTCTCAGGCTCCCGCCGATCTCATACCGTTGACGCTCTTCCATACAGTTCTCCTGCTCAGGTGTCGGGCGAATCGTAGCATGCGCATCCGACCTGTCGCAGTCCCGGCGGCAGTGGCGGCTTTCTCGATGCGTCACCTCGAAGCGGCCAAATTCGTTCAAGCCGCCTGCCGGAGATCGTTCAGCGCCTTCAGGCGAAAGCCCAACGCCACGAGCAGGCCGCCGAACAGAACCGCGTACAGGCCAATCATCCAGACAACGGCGAGGGCGCCGATGCCGGGGCGGGCGAAGAGCAGCAGGCCAAAGAGCACAGAGCCGGCCCCGGCCAACGCCAGCCAGACCTCGCCTTCGATCTCCTTGCGCAGCTGAATCGCCGCGGCGATCTCCAGGATGCCCGTGACGATCGCCCACGCCGCGATGACGTAGAGCAGCACGATGGCGGTCATGCCCGGGTAGAGGAACGCGGCCGCTGCCGCGGCGACGCCGACGATGGCCTCGATGATCAGGAGCCACCACGGCGTTTCCGTTCTCCCCGACACCGCCGCCGCGAAAGCCAGCACGCCGTCCGCAAATGCATAGAGCCCCCACAGCAGAACGAGGGCGCCGATCGTCACGCCCGGCCAGATCCAGGCAATGACGCCGAACACGATCGCGCAGACTCCGCGCAGGACCATCAGCCACCAGTTCTTGGCCATCAGCGTCAGCATCGTGTCCTCCTTGCAACGGG
>DATBFV010000083.1:0-2547 GCA_036558345.1 Gemmatimonadales bacterium
CCGGGCTCTCAGATCTGTTTGCGGACGGGGTGACGTTTGCCCCGGCGCTCAACCTGTCGGCGAAATACCTGGGGAAGACCGCCAAGCACACCTTTGGCGGCGCGATCACGACCAAGGCCTACACGCCGTTCGACGCGATTCACCAGGCCATCATTCCCGGGCCGCCCATCAACCCCGTCGAACCGGAGCGAGGGTCATGGTCCGTGAACTACACATTCCGGCAGTACCTCGTCGAACGCGCAGTACGAGATGGGTGGGGTTTCTTTGGGCAACTTTCCTTTGCCGATCAGGCGACCAGTCCGGTCACGACGTTCTTCGACGTCGGTCTGGGCGGCAATGGTCTCATTCCCAGCCGCCCGCGTGACGAGTTCGGTCTGTCGTACGGGTACACCGACATGAGCGACGTGCTGAAGGACAACCTCGATCTGCTGCCGATCGGTGGCCGACTCCAGGTCGAGCACCAACTCGAGATGTTCTATAACGTCCATCTGGCCCCGTGGCTGCAGCTCACCGGTGATCTGCAGATACTCCGGCCGAACCGGCCAGCGGTGGACACCGCCGTCGTGCCGGCCGTGCGGTTGCGGCTGGTGTTCTAGGAGGTCGTCATGTTGAGCAGGCGCGCATTTCTCCAAACGACCGGCGCGGGTGCCGTCGCCACCCGGCTGCTCGGCGCCACCGAGTCTATCGAGGCGGCCCCGATGCTCGCGCAGGCACAGGGCGCGGCGAAGCCCAACATCCTGTTCATGCTGGTCGACAACCTAGGCTACGGCGAGCTCGGTGTGTATGGCGGCGGCGCGACGCGCGGCGCCCCGACGCCGCGCATCGACGCGCTGGCGAGCGAGGGACTGCGCCTCACCAACATGAACATGGAGGCGCAGTGCACACCGAGCCGGTCGGCGATCCTGACCGGTCGCTACGCCATTCGCTCGGGCACGCACTCAGTGCCGTTCGGCGGTGTCGCCGACGGCTTGACCCAGTGGGAAGTGACGATGGCGGAGTCGCTCTCTACGGCCGGATACGCGACTGCGCTCTATGGCAAGTGGCACCTCGGGAGTCAGAATGGCCGCCTCCCCAACGATCAAGGGTTCGACGAGTGGTACGGCATTCCACGCACCACCGACGAGGCGTTGTGGCCCTCGTCTCCGGGGTATTCGCCCAGCATCATGCCTCCTGAACAGATCATGGAGGGACGAAAGGGCGAGCCGAGTCGCAACGTGAAGGTCTACGACCTCGCGCAGCGGCGGCTCATCGACGCGGAGATCACGCGGCGCACGATCGCATTCATGGAGCGGCAGACGCAGGCGAGAAAGCCCTTCTTCGCCTACGCCACGCTCACGCAGCCGCACCTGCCCACCCTTCCAAATCCCGCGTTTGCCGGCAAGACCGGCAACGGCGACTGGGCGGACATGCTCGCCGAGATGGACGCGAACGTCGGCCAGATGCTCGACGCGGTCGATCGCCTCGGCATCCGCGACAACACCATCGTCATCTTTGCCAGCGACAATGGACCGGAATTCGTGCGCCCGTACGACGGCTGGGCAGGGCCATGGCGCGGCCAGTACTTCACCGCATGGGAAGGCGGCATCCGGGTGCCGTTCATGATCCGCTGGCCAGGCAGGATTCCGGCCGGCCGTGTCAGCGACGCGATCGTGCACTGCGTCGACCTGTTCCCCACGCTCGCGAGCCTGGTCGGTGCAAGCGTGCCGACCGACCGTCCAATTGACGGAGTTGATCAAGCCAGTCTCTTCGTGGGCAAGACCGACGCGTCGAGTCGCGAAGGCATTCTGATCTGGTGCGCCGATCGGCTCCAGGCCGTGAAGTGGCGACACTACAAGGTCCACTTCTATCAGCAGGAGACGATGATCGCGCCGCCGGTGAAGCTGCCGCTGCCGTTCCTGTTTAACCTTTACACGAACCCGCAAGAAGACGAGACCAAAACGATCCTCGACTCGTGGATCATCGGCCCCGTGCTGAAGATGATCGGGACGTTCGAAGAGAGCACGAAGAAGTACCCGCTGATTCCGATGGGCACACCCGATCCGTATCGGCCGCCCACGGGTCAGCAATAACCGAGCTATCTCAGCTCGCGTCAGAAAGAGAGAACCATGAGCGCGGCAAAAGCGGACGCGGGAAAAGGCGGGTCGAAGGCTGCGAGGAGCGACAGGGCCGATAAGACGTTGGTTTCGGACATCCTGCCGCTAGCCACACCGCGGTTTCGGGGCCGCATCGGAAATACCTACGTCGATTCCGAGGCCGATCTCATCGACCTGCCTACCGCTCCGGCCGGCGCCCCAAACGTTCTGCTGGTCGTGCTTGACGACGTCGGGTTGGTCAGACGAGCACGTTCGGCGGACCAGCGAACACGCCGACGTTGCAACGGCTGGCCGATCGAGGTCTGCGCTACAACCGGTTTCACACCACGGCGCTGTGCTCGCCGACGCGAGCGGCGCTGCTTTCGGGTCGCAATCACCATTCCGTCCACACGGGCGTCATCACGGAGATGGCGACCGGGTTTCCCGGCTACGACGGTTCCTGGCCGAGAGAGGC
>DATBFV010000084.1:0-7025 GCA_036558345.1 Gemmatimonadales bacterium
GGCCTGCCGAGCATGCGTTGCGCGACCGCGCCCTCCCCCGCCTGATAGTTGAACGGCCGCTCGAACACCACCTCGCCTGGCTGGAGCCACGCGACCGTGGCGGCTTCGAGCTTCCGTAACCGCTCCGCCTCGGCCGCATACTCCACCTTCTTGGCGTCCCACTCGGGCTGCGTGAACAGGTCCCAGTACGTCGAGTACGTCCGGCGGTGGAGCCGGAAGAACGGCTGGAACTGGACGTCATGCACCCGGGCCGCGGCGTCGGGCTCGCGACCCACACCGTTGCTCTGAAACCGGCCCGGAGCACCAGACACCGGCTTGAGCCACGCCGAGACCGGTTGCTCCGCTGCGACGAAGACTGGTGCGGTGGGCAGGGGCGTGCGGGCCGGGCGTGATTCGTCGCTCGGATCGTCGTCGCGCTCGGGCTCGGGCCCCAGGTCGCCGGCGAGCACGAGCGGCCCCCACAGCAGCGATGCTCGACGCGGATTGTCGGGCAGCGGCTCCAGTCGCAGAGACTTGGGAAGCGCGACCTCCACGACGTCGCCGGTCTTCCAGACACGCCGTAGATCCACATACGAGCTGACACCGGCATCGACATCGCGGTACTGGCTGCGACCGCGCGGATCGGCCTCCGGTGGCTCCGGCAGGGCGACCGGTTGGCCATTGAGCTTCGCTTGGAATCCTGTGCCGGCCCAGTACGGGCGCCGCAACGCGAGTGTGAACTCGCGTGGTGTCCGAACGACGAACGTCAGCTTCGCCGTCTCGCCCTCGGGAAAGTCCGTCTCCATGCTCAACCGCACGCCCCCCCCGGCCGCGGCCCAGTCGGCAGTGGAGGGCGCGTAGAGATTCACCCATAGCCGATTTCCGCCCTCGTAATAGATCCCGTCGCTATGGAGGGCGTGCCGCTCCATGCCCGTGCCCACGTCGCACGTGAAGTCACTGAACATGTCCTGGTACTCGTGCAGCACGCCTTGCCGCGCGCCACCTACGGGCACCATGTAGCACACGCGGCCGTCCTCGGGATCGATGGACGCAAGGATGTGGTTGAATACAGCTCGCTCGTAGTAATCGGCGTAATGCGGATCGGGCCACACCGAAAACAGGCGCCCAGTCAGCTTCAGCATGTTGTAGGTATTGCAGGTCTCGCACGTCCGGCCGTCGATCCACTCGTTCAGCTGGTCCGGCGGTCCGAAGTACTCGTCCTTGCCGTGGCCGCCGCTCGAGAAACTGTGATGCTGTACCACCTGGTCCCAGAAGAAGGTTGCGGCGAGCAGGTCTTCCGGCCTGCCGGTATAGATGAACCGCGCCGCCGAGCCGATGAGCTTGGGCACCTGCGTGTTGCCGTGCGTTCCGGCGAGGTCGTCCTCGTGGCGTCGCAACGGATCGATGAAGGCACGGTGCTCGAATTTGTACGACAGCGCCAGCCAGCGCGCATCGCTCGTGTCCGCGTAGAGATCGGCCAGCACTTCGTTCATGCCGCCGAACTCGGTATTCATCATGTGCTGTAACTGCGCGTCATCCAATCCCGAGAGAATCTTCTCGGCCCACGCCGCGAACTTGACTTCGACGTCGAGTGCGGTCCGGTTGCCGGTGTGACGATAGGCGTCGCGCAAGCCGGCGTACGTCTTGTGCAGCGTATACCAGGGCGACCATTCACCGTTCAAGTCGAAGGCCGCCGAGCGGATCTCCCCGCGCGCCAGCTCACCGAACGCTTTCCGACCGCCCGCCAGGGCGCTCAAGTAACCGTCGCCATGGGCATCCTGCACCGTCTTCAGCTCGCGCACGAGGTAGTCGGCGCGCTCCCTGAAGCGGGCGTCGCCGGTCGCGGCGTACATCAGGCTCACGCCGGAGAGGTAGTGACCGGCAATGTGTCCCGTGAGGTTACGGCCGTCTCCGTCCCAGCCGCCGTACGCCTCCGCCTTGGGCGCGAGCCCGGCCCGTTTGCGGTAATAGGCGAGCATCCGATCGGGCTCGAGCTGGAGGAGATAACGCGCCGACAGCTGCTGCGCGTGCGCGAGCGGCCCACCCGTGAGCCGGACAGCGCTGAGGGGGAGTGGCCTGGCCTTCACCACCGCTGAGTCCGGCGTGCTGGGTGCGTCGCCGCGCTCCGCGGCGAGAAGCTCAGGCCGACCGAGCAGATGAAGCGCGCCGGCCCCCGCCCCGAGCCCGAGCTTCAAGGCACTACGACGAGACAACGTCATGGGCCGCTCCCGATCACATCGCGCAATCGCGTCCCCCGCAGCTCGGCGCCGAACTGCGGCACCGTCTTCGTCATCAGCTCGGCGAAGCGCGTGGACGCATCCGCCAGCCGCTGTGCGAGCACGTCGTGCACCGCCACCTGTTGGGTCGTCGGTGCGAAGTCCGCCCCATTTTCCGCCAAGTCCGACTGCAGCGCGGCGAGCCGGCCATAGAGCTGCATCGGGTTGCGGAACGCGTCCTCCCGCGCGCCCGTCAGGTTCACGTCGAACAGCATCGCCTCAGCGCGAAGCATCCGCCGGTCGAGGGAGTCGGCCAGCGCGGCGACGCGCTTGGCGGCCGAATCGGTGACGAGGGCGGAGTCGCGGAGCTGCGCGGTGAGATCGCGGACCTGCTTCCGCACCCACTCCAGACGATTGATCATCCGCGCGATGCTGTCCTGCTCAGACCGGATCGTCCGTGCGAGCTTGCCCTGTGCCTGCACGTCGGCGTCCGTGCCCGCCGTGCTCGGATCCTTGAGGACTGTGAGCGTCTGCGTCGCCGTTGCGGGAGCGGCGGTGGTATCCATCCCCTGCACCGCGAGCCGGACCGTGTAGGTCCCCGGCACGACGAGCGGGCCGCGGAGCGAGAGGTCGAGGTCCCAGGTGACGAGCGGGCGCGTGCCGTCGCCCCCGACGCGCACGAACGCGCGCCCCGGCGGGGACGTGCGCAACCTGGGAGTCGCCGGCGAGCTGTAGCGCAGATCCCAGCACACGCGGTTGAACCCGCGCTTCCGCTCGCCCTGGAGCACGCGCACAGTGTCACCCTGCGCGTCGAGAATTACCAACCTCGCGGGCTTGGGACGCCGCGCGCTGTCGCCCGGGGTTGCCGCCGGAGCGGGCGGCGTTGCCGGAGGACATGCACCGCGCGGCGTGCTCGTCGCACTGCTGAACGTGTCGGCGAGGGCGGTCGAGACGTAGTACGTGATCGGCACGCCGGTGGGGCCGTTCTCCGCTTGCACCGCGCTGTTGGGCGCGTTCGTGATCCCTTGGCGATCACGGAAGCGATACGCGGGCGGCGGCACGAACACCGTAACGTTGCTTGCCAGGGCTGACGCATTCAGCTGCTCGAGCGGCGAAATGTCGTCGAGGATGTAGAAGCCGCGGCCGTAGGTCGATACGACCAGATCGTGGAAGTGCGGCTGCACGTCGATCCACGAGACCGGCGCACGCGGGAGATTGGTCTGCAGCGGCAGCCAGGTCGCGCCATCGTCGAACGTGACGTACAAGCCATTCTCCGTGCCGGCGAACAGGAGGCCGCGCCGCACCGGATCTTCGCGGACCACGTGCAGGAACGACAGCACCGAGCGCGGCAGCGTCGCCGACAGGAGCTTCCACGTCTTGCCGTAATCCGTGGTCTTGAAAATGTACGCAGTGAAATCGTCGAGCTCGTGGAGGTCGGCCGAGACGTATGCCGTGCCCGCGTCGAAGTGCGAAGGCTCGATGTTCTTGATCTTTGCCCACGGCGAGAGTTTCGGGATGTTGCCGCCGACGTCGGTCCAGTGCGCGCCGCCATCCTGCGTGACGTTCACGCGTCCATCATTAGATCCAACCCAGATCACCCCGGCTTTGACCGGCGACTCGGCGATCGCGAACAGCGTCGCCCCGTCGAACGTGTAGAGATTGTCAACCGTCACGCCGCCCGAGCTCTGCTGGTGCGTCGTGTCGTTCCGCGTGAGATCAGGGCTGATCACCTGCCAACTCGTCCCGCCGTCGGTCGTCATGTGCACGACCTGGCTGCCGACGTACACCTTCGTGTGATCGTGCGGTGAGATGGCGATCGGGAATGTCCAGTTCCAGCGGTATTTCATATCGGCCGGGCGCCACCCGTAGCCCGCCTCGGGCCACACGCGGACATTGCGTGACTGGTCGGTGCGGACATCGTAGACCTCCAGCCCGCCATCGTAGCAACCGGACCACACGGTGTTGTTGTCCACCGTATCGGGGTAAGCAAATCCGGCCTCGCAGCCGCCGACGTGCCCCCACTGCCCCTCGCTAATCCCGCCTCCCAAGCTCCGGCTCGGCATCCGATACGACGAGCCGTCCTGCCGGTTGCCGTAGAGGTTGTACGGCACGCGCGTGTCGGTGGCCACGTGATACATCTGCGCGATCGGGAGGATGATTCGCGTCCAATTCTTGCCGCCGGTGAGCGTCATGCTGGCGCCGCCGTCATGCGCGATCATCATGCGATCGGGATTCAGCGGGTCGATCCAGAAATCGTGGGTATCACCGCCCGCATTGAAGCCGATGCGCGAGAGCGACTGTCCGCCATCGCGCGAGACGGTCACTCGCACGGATACGAAGTAGAGGCGGTCTTCGTCATCGGGCGCGACCGCGAAGCGCACGTAGTAGGGCGCCCGTTCCGCCAGGTCGTGGTTGCGCGACATGACGCGCCATGTCGTCCCGCGGTCGTCACTGCGGTACAGCGTGGGATCGCGGTCTTCCACCAGCGCGTAGAGGGTGTTCGGGTTCGACGGCGCAATCGCCACCGCTACCTTGCCGATGACGTGACTGGCGGGAGGAAGCCCGCGGCCCGCCAGCCGCTTCCACGTGACGCCGCCGTCGCGTGAGATCCACAGCCCGCTGCCGGGCCCGCCGCTCTGTAGATGCCAGGTCTTCACCTCGAACTGCCACATACCGGCGACCAGCGTGCTGGGATCTCCCGGGTCGATGGCGAGATCGGAGCAGCCGGTATTCGGATCGACGAACAGCACGCGCGTCCAGGTTTTGCCGGCGTCCGCCGTGCGATACACGCCGCGCTGTTGCGCGGGACCGTAGGCGCGACCCAGCGCGCACACGAATACGATTTCAGGGTTGGTCGGATCGATCACGATGCGCGCGATGCGGCCTGTCGAATCGAGACCCATGTGCTGCCAGCTCCGGCCCGCGTCGGTGGAACGGTACACGCCATTGCCCAGCGTCGTCATCGAGCGAATGAAGAAGGTCTCGCCGGTGCCGGCCCACAGCACGTTGTGCGCGGAAGGCGCCATCGCGAGCGCGCCAATCGCCTGCGCCGGCTGGCTGTCGAACACCGCGCGCCAATGCACGCCGCCGTCCTCACTCTTCCAGACGCCGCCCGACGCGGCGCCGACATACGCCACGAGCGGATTGCCGGGCTCGCCGAGGACGGCGATCGCGCGATTGCCTTCGGGCCCGACAAAGCGGAAATGCAGGCGCGTCCACAGGGTGGTATCCACCTGCTGAGCACGGGCACCGAGCAGGGGAACAGAAGAGATGAGAAGCGCGAGCCTAAGCGCGCGCGACGAGCAGACGGCTCTTGAAGCGGGCATAGATGTGCTCGTAGGCCTTGTGGGTTTCAGGGTTTGAAGTCGCCGACGGCCGGCGTGTCAGTGTGCGTTGTACCGCAGTCTGCAGATCGGGAAACGCTCCGGCGCCGACTGCCGCGAGCAACGCGGCGCCGTACGCCCCGCCTTCTTCGCGATTCACAGTCGCCACGGGCAAACCAAAGATGTCGGCCTGTAACTGTCGAATGAAGGCGCTCTTCGCGCCACCTCCGGTCAACAACAACTGTTCGGGCGCCAGGCCGAGCTCGCGTAGAATCTCGAGTGAGTCGCGCAGCGCGAAGCATACACCTTCCAGTAGGCTCCTAGTCATGTGGCCGCGCGAGTGGGCGAGGCTGAGGCCCACGAATGCCGCGCGGAGCGATGAATCACGATGCGGCGTGCGCTCGCCTTGCAGATACGGCAGGAATGTGACGCCTTCGGCTCCAGGCGGGATCGTCGCGGCTTCGTCGGTGAGCACGTTGTCTCGCTCGCGCTCCGTCAGCTCCCGCGCGACTTGATCGCGATACCATGCAAACGCGCCGCCCGCGGACAGAACGACGCCCATGAGGTACCACCTATCGGGGGCGACATGGCAGAACGTGTGCGCGCGCAGTTTCGGGTCGACGGTAGGGCTGTTCATTGGTGCGAGCACGGTTCCGGACGTGCCCCAACTCGACACCGCGTCGCCCGGCGTGACCGCCCCGACTCCGGCGGCGCCGCATGCATTGTCCGCGCCGCCTCCCACGACGGGCGTGCCCGCCGCGAGCCGAGAGCGCCTGGCGCCCGCCTCGTTGATCCGCCCGAGGACTTGGGATGATCCGCCGACGTCCGGAAGTAAACTCGGGGGCAGCCCGACGGCCGACAGCATTTCGGAGCTCCACCGCATATGCGCCGGATCGAACATGAGCGTGCCGGACGCATCCGACGGCTCGGTCGCAAGCGCGCCGGTGAGTTTCAGTCGCACGAAATCCTTCGCGAGCAGAACTTTGGACAGGCGGGCGAACGCATCGGGCTCGTGGTTGCGCAGCCACAGCACCTTGGGAAGCGTGAATCCTTCCAGCGCGGGATTGCACACCCAGTCGCGCAGCTTGGATTCGCCGCCGGCGCGCGCTTCGATTTCGCGGCATTCCGCCGTCGTCCTTCCGTCCGACCAGAGCAGCGCGGGCCGGATCACGGCGCCGGCTTTGTCCAGAAAAACCGATGAGTGCATTTGCCCGGAGATTCCTACCGCTTCGACGTGCGCATCGCTCCGTTTAGCCAGTACGTCGCGGATCGCCGCGCAGCTCGCCTCCCACCACTGCTCCGGGTCTTGCTCGGCCCAACCGGGATGCGGCGTCTCGAGCGAGAGCGGCGCCGTCGCGGCGGCAGGGATCTCCCCATCCGCATCGACGAGAATGGCTTTCACACCGCTGGTGCCGACGTCGAGACCGAGAAACAGAGCCCCCCCTACCGCACGCCGAGCAGCAGTTCCATCGTGAGCTGATCGAGCCGCTCGTACGCATAGCCGCGC
>DATBFV010000085.1:0-5896 GCA_036558345.1 Gemmatimonadales bacterium
ACGCGCTCGTGTCCGTTCCAGTTGATCTTGTCGAGATATGTCTCCCGCTCGCGTATCTTCCCGATCTTGCTGTCGTAAATCATCCACAACGCCATCGCGCCACTGCTCAGGCCGGCCACGATCAACGGCCGGGCGATCACCGCGATGACATCCTGCCGGGACCACACGCCCAGCAGCCGCGTGGTCAGCGAGATGATCCCCAGCGCCGCGACGATGAGCATATTGCGCACCGCCAGCGGCGCATCCAGGCCGTAATTGGGAGTCCGATTTTCATTCATCCTTTGCCTTCATGATTCGGGGCAGTCTAGTCACTCGGCCAGGGCGTGACAAATCCGTCTTGAGGATCCGCAAGATCGCGGTCGTTGACTTAAGAGGCCACGAGGAACACCGCGAACTCCTGTTCCAGGCCCTCGGGGGCACGGATGCCCTGCAGTACCCGTACGATGGCGGCTCCATTCTGATGCTCTGGGCCCTTTGGCTCTCCAATCAGGCGCTGGATGTCCGCTCGCGGTCGATGGCGACGCGCCGGTGATTCCACTCTACCGACTGCGAGCGTTGGCGGCGACACGGAGCTGCACGACAGTACCGACTCCGGCATATTGATAAGTGTCGCCGAAGATGTGCTTGACCTCCGAGAACGTGTGTTCGCCGCTGCAGTGGCCAGGCGCAATCCTCTCGACCCTGTAGGTATCGTGCAGAGCAGCCACGACCTTTTGGATGACCGAGTCCTGCGCCGCGACAAGGTGGAATCCGCCGGCGACGAAGCGAATGCGAGGATTGATCGCCGCCGCCTCGGCGACAATCGCCTCGATGCCTGGGTGCGAGCAGCCGACGATCAACACGATGCCCTCAGGCGTGTTTATCGCCAGTGACAGCTCCTTCAGTTCTTTGGTGCCAGGCGCATCGGAAACCTGCGCGATCACCCTGACGCCGGGTGCCACTTCGGTCGTCTTGTCGATCAACACAATGTTCGCCCTGGGCCAAGCGGCCCCGAACCTCAGCGCCTCGGGCGGCTGGCCCTCGAAGTAGCGCATCTCCTGGGGGAGGGACTCGTCCTTGCGGTAGAAGCTGCCCGGCAGTGAGGCGCCGTAGACTCCGAACGCTTCCTGCGGCGCGTAGATCTTCACGTGTGGATTTCTGGCAAGCAGGTACGTCATGCCACCCATGTGGTCGCCATGGCGATGCGACATGACTACGAAATCGAGCTTCCGAAGGTCGACGCCCGCTGTTTTGACATTCTGCGCGAAAACCTCCGGATTGTTGCCCGTGTCGAACAGAATGCGTCGGCCGCCGATTTCGACGAGCGCTGCAAAGCCCCAGTCCTTCTTCATCGAGCTGATCGTGCCGAACGCGTCGTACAAGACAGTGATTCGCTCCGTCGACGCCGTACCACCATCACCACGGCCGCGGTCCTCTGAAACGCCGACGCCGACCACCGATGACGCGCCCAGCGGGACTACCAGAAGCAGCGTGAGGGCGCTGATCGATCGCTGCCAAGGATAAGCACTCATAGATTCCTCTCCAGCTAGCGCGGCGGTGACTTGGCTCGGCGCAAACTGCTTTAGTGGGACGTCGGACACGATGGAGCATGAACCCGGCGTCAAGGTGCGCTCGCCGCGGTCAAGCGTAGATTGTCGCACCGGCGAAGCCAGAGGCCAATCTGGTTCCAACTCGTGAAATTTAGGGTCACCACCTCACTCGTCAACTCGATCAACCACTTGCCGGCGGCCGCAGTCCCAACCCCCAGGCAGGAATCGAACCGGTCGATAACGACTGTCGACTCGCGGCGGTTTGACGAAACCTAGCGATAGGTTTACGATATCGAGTTGACCTGGGCTGAAGTGATCCGCAAGCTGAAGGCTGCGGGGTTCATCGAGGTTCGGTCAGGCAAAGGCAGCCATCTGCTGCTGAAGCACCCCACGACGGGGAAGGAAGTATGGGTGGCCGTTCACACGAAGAAAGATGCGGGACGACTCGGCAATCGCATTCTGCGTGAGGCAGGTGTCGAATGACCATGCTGTATCCGATTGTCCTTGAAACCGAAGAGAACGGAGCGGTGAGCGCATACGTGCCGGGATTGCCGGTCTATGCCGCGGCCGACACCCATGTGAAGGCGGAGCGCGCTATGCGCTCCGTATTGACTGAGTACTTGAACGAACACCCGGCCAGTCGGCCAGACGTACGAGTCCGCGTCGCCCGCTTCTCCCGCAGCGGGAAGGGGAAGGTCGATATTGTCGGTGTCGCCGCCCTGGTGGGCACTCATCGGAGTAAGGCGAAGGCGCGTGCCTCGCGCGCGAACGGCCGGCTTGGTGGCCGACCGCGCAAGACCGAGGCGGCACGATCGCGCAAGAAGGCGTCCCGCTAGCCGGTGGGACGGAGGACAGGAAGTCCTTACCCTTCGACGTATACGGCGACGTCATCCGAGCCCGCGACTTCTGCAAGCGAGGGCTCGGTGTTGGGGCTGTCGGGTCGTGCCGTGACAGGCATTCGGTGCGTACCCGCTGGAGACGTGCCCAAGTGAGCCGGCGACTTCTTCACAGCCGCGGTGTCGAATGTGGGCGCAATGAAGCTGTTGGTCCTAACAACTGTCGCATGCGTCACCACCGCCGTGGCGGGCTGCAGTTCTCCACGTGCCGACGAGAGAATGAGCTTTTTCGTCACCAGCGAGCAGGCAGGCGACGGCGGGGCGATCGGTGGCCTAGCCGGAGCAGACGCGCACTGCCAGAAGCTCGCGGAGGCAGTCGGCTCGCGCAAACAGAGCTGGCGCGCATATCTGAGCGCTACCGCGGAATCGGGACGCCCGGTGAACGCAAGGGATCGCATCGGTCGTGGCCCATGGTTCAACGCGAGAGGCTTGCAGGTCGCCGCGGACATTGATGAGCTGCACCAATCGAACGCGCTAGGCGCCAAGACATCGCTCGACGAATTCGGCGAGTCACCCGGCTATTGGCACGACATGATGACGGGATCGAATCCGGACGGCACGCTGGCGAACGGCGACGTAACGTGCGGAAACTGGACCAGCACGCACGGCCATGTATTGGTCGGTCACAGTGATAAAGGGGGTCGGTTGGGTGGGAATCGCGCCACATCGTGGAATTCCGCTCACTCGAGCGCGTGCACGATGACCGCCCTGCAGTCGGTGGGAGGAAAGGCACTCTTCTACTGTTTCGCTGCAGACTGATCGACGATCAGGCCGCTTGGGGCGAGGCAAGAGCTGCCACTCCCTGACACTCCTGTCCTTCAGACTGCAACCGTGACGGCGGATCACGCTACTGCGCGCAGGCCCTCGACCCGTTTCAGCCAAGTCGCAATCTGTGTTCCAACTCGCAAGAATGCGGGTCACCATCCTCTCATTTCGTTCGCGTGGGCCCGAACTTCCCCACGCTCACTGCGCGGCCGCAGGCGCCTGTTCACCTTGAGGCTCGATTCCCACCCGGCTCACTCTCTTGACTTCGTTCGCGTGGCCCCCGCTTCCCTGCCCACTGGTTCTTGTTGACGCAATCTCCAGCGACGGCTATTCGGCTCGCAGCGCCGACATCGGCGTCACGGACACAGCCCTGAGCGTCGGTACGATGCAACCCGTCAGCGCGATGACGAGCGCAAGACCCACGCCGACGGCGAAGGTCACGGGATCGCCCGGCCCCACGCCGAACAGCAGCGCACTCATGCCGCGACCGCTCGCATACGCGCCCAGCACGCCAGGGACGATGCCGACTGCCGCGAGGCGCATGCCGTCGGCGACGATCATTCGGCCGACGCGCGCGCGGTCCGCGCCCAACGCGAGACGGACGCCGATCTCTTGCGACCGTTGTGAAACGGTGTATGCGAGCAGCCCATAGATCCCGATACCGGACAGAAGCAGGGCAACGACCGCCAGGGCACCGAGCACATCGAGCTGCGCGCGGCGGCTGGCCGTTTCACCCGCGACGACCACGTCCAGTGGACGCACGCCCGAGATCGGCTGTGCGGGATCGACCGTCCGGACGATCTGACGCACCGCGGAGAGCAGCGCGGCATCCTGCCCGGAGTGGCGAATCACGAGATCCTTCGGGTCGAAGATGGCCGGCATGTCATCGGGCGCCTGTAGCGCCGGCAAGTACATCTGTGGCTCGCTCGTTCGCTCCAGGCCGCGGACCTTCACCTCGCCGACGACGCCGACCACGGTTCGTGTCCGATCGAGATGACGGAACGTCTTGCCGATCGGATCCTGACCAGGCCAGTAGCGCTCCGCGAACGATGCGCTGACGACGGCGACCCAGGGGCGATGGCCGGTGTCTGCATCCTCGATGTCCCGCCCCTCACGAAGAGGAATCCCCATCGTCTGGAAATATTGTGGCGTCACCCAACGGTGGCTCACGCCCCGGCTTCGCGCACTTCGCACGTCCTGGCCGGGAACGTCGACGCGGGTGATCAAGCCGGTCCAGACCATCGGCAGACCGGTGATGTATGCGGCACCCTGAACGCCCGGCAGTGCGCGGATGCCGGTCAGCACGCGATCGTAAAACTCTTTGCGGCGCACGGGACTGTCGTATTTGGGCCGCGGCAAGGCCGTCTGGAGCGTCAACACATTCTGTGAGGCGAATCCCGGATCCACGGACTGAACGCGCCACACGGCGCGAATCAACAGACCCGCGCTGATCAACAGCACCACCGACATCGCCACCTCGAGCGCGACGAGCACGGCACGAAGGCGCTGTCTGCTGCCACCGCTCGTGCGGCTGCCGTCACGGAGCGCGGCGAACTCCGCGCGTCCAACGCGAAGCGCGGGAAAAAGACCGAAGCCAACGGCGGTCAGCGCGGTGAAGAGCGCCGCGACACCGAGCATGCGCAGGTCGACCGTTGGCTGCGCCTCAACCGGCAGCGTAGGCGGCACCAGGGCCGAGAACAGTGGTACCGTGGCGGCGGCGATGAACACGCCGAGCGCGCCGCCAAGCGAGGTCAGCACGATGCTTTGCGTGGTCAGCTGCCGGACCATCCGAAGCTTCCCGGCGCCCAGTGCCGCGCGAACGGCGAATTCGCGCTCGTGCGCCGCCGCGCGCGCCAGGAGCAGATTCGCGAGATTCGCGCAGGTGAGGAGCAGAAAGCACAGGCTCGCGCCACCGAGCGAGATCAGCATCAACCGAAACCGCGGCGCCATGTTGTCGCGCGTGCGATAGACACTCACGCCGGTCTCCGCATTGCTGTCCGGATACTGGCGAGCCAGCTGTTCCGCCAGCATCGACAGCTCGCTCCTGGCCTGTTCGAACGTGACGCCTTGTCTGAGCCGGCCCACCGCCGTGATGAAGCTGTTCGTCCGATCCGCGAAGTCCTCTGCTCGTAGATTCAGGAACGTCCACAACTGAGCCTCTCGGCTCGGAAAGTAGAAACCGCGCGGCATGACGCCGATGATCGTGTACGGCGCGCCGTCGAGATTAACCGTCTGCCCGAGGACGCCGGGCTTTCCCGCGAACTGAGATTGCCAGAGGCCATAGCTGATGACGATGGTGTTGATGTCGTCTGGACTGCGCGGGTCGAAGACGCGTCCCAATGTCGGACGTACACCGAGGACAGGCAGCACTTCAGGCGTCACCTGCGTGATCGGGAGACGCCTCGGCTCGGCGCCGCCGACCAGATTCACGGCACCGCCGGTGAACACGCCCATGTCCTCGAACGACCGGCTCATGGTCTTGAGATCGCGATAGTTGGCGGGCGACAACTGGTTCATGCAGCCCCAGCCGCCACCTTCGCGCGGTCCCTCACACACTTGCACGAGCGAGTCGGCGGCACGGAACGGCAGTGGCCGGAGGAGCACGAAGTCTGCGACCGAAACCGCGGCGGTGTTGGCGCCGACGCCGATCGCCGTGACGAGGATGGCGGTCGTCGCAAACCCGCGCGCACGGGTGAGCGTGCGAGC
>DATBFV010000086.1:0-12563 GCA_036558345.1 Gemmatimonadales bacterium
CTATCGCGCGCACGGGGCAAATTTCTTCATCAACGTGACGAACGACGCCTGGTTCGGGACTACCAGTGCACCCGCGCAACACGCGTCGCATCTCGTGCTCCGCACGATCGAGACGCGCATGGGCATCGCGCGCGCGGCGAACTCCGGCATCACCGAATTCGTGGACCCGCTGGGACATGCGTACGCAGCCACCAAAATGAACGAGACAGCGGCCGTCGCGGGTGTGCTCCGTACCAGCGACGTGATTCCGCTCTACGTCCGCCTGGGCGATTGGGTCGGCACGCTCGTCGTCGTGCTGACGCTCGGCGGCGCGGGGCTGCTGCTCAGACAGCGATTCCGGCCATGACCCGCGTCGGCGTCGACGTCGGCGGGACATTCACTGATCTCGTCGCAGTGGGGCCCGGCGGCAATCTCGAGATTCGGAAGGTTGCGAGTACGCCGACCGATCCCAGCGTCGGACTGCTGAGAGCGCTCGATGCTCTGGGAAATGGGGAGTGGGGAGTGGGGAGTGGTCTCGCCCGGCACACGGATCGTCCCACTCCCCACTCCCCACTCCCCATCGAGATCCTCGTCCACGGCACGACCGTCGCGACCAACGCGCTGCTCGAGCGGCGCGGCGCACGCGTCGTGCTGGTGACAACGGCCGGATTCGAGGATCTGCTCTGGCTCAGGCGTCAGGACCGCGCCGCGCTGTACGATCTCGCCAGGGCGCACCCGGAGCCGCTCGTGTCACGCAAAGACGTCATCGGCGTGCGCGAACGGATGGGGCCGGATGGCGTCATCGCAGAGCTGTCGGAAACGGAAGTCGGTCTGGTGATCGGGGCCGTGCGCGCGCTGGCTCCTGAATCGGTCGCCATTGCGTTGCTGTTCGCCTTTCGACATCCCGATCATGAGCGTCGCCTCGCCACCGCGCTACGCGCCGCATTGCCTGGTGTGCCCGTAACCGCGAGCCATGAGATTCTGCCCGTCTTTCGTGAGTACGAGCGAATCAGCACGACGTGCGCCGAGGCATATCTGCGGCCGAAAGTGGCGGACTATCTCGTCCGTACCGGGGCGATGACGCGCCGCAAGCACGTCCAGAGCTTGCGCATCATGACCTCGAACGGCGGGACGCTCGCGCCGGAGCAGGCGGCGCGTCGCGCCGCGAGTCTGGCGCTCTCTGGTCCCGCGGGAGGAGTCGTCGGCGCTCGCCTGGTGGGCGAGGCGGTCGGCGTTCGCGAGCTTCTCACGCTCGACATGGGCGGCACGAGCGCCGACGCCAGTCTGATCAGCCGGGGCGTGGCGCTGACGGAAGGTGCCGAGTCGGTGGCCGGGGTTCCCATCGCGCTCCCGGCGATCCTGATCGAAACGGTGAGTGCCGGAGGTGGCTCGATCGCAGCAGTCGACGAGGGCGGCGCGCTGCGTGTCGGTCCGCGCAGCGCGGGTGCGGAGCCGGGACCCGCGTGCTATGGTCGCGGGGGAACGGAGCCCACTGTCACCGATGCCTGCCTCGTGCTCGGGTGGCTCGATCCCGCGTACCCGCTCGCCGATTCGGTTCAGCTCGATCGCGCGGCCGCCGAGCGCGCCATTGCCGGGCTGAAATTCCCGCGCGATGTGTGCGAGGTCGCCGCGGGCGTCGTCCAGGTGGCGACGGCCGTGATGGCGCGCGCGCTGAAGCGCGTGAGCGTGGCGCGCGGGATCGATCCGCGCGGGATGGCCTTGCTGCCGTTCGGTGGCGCGGGAGCGCTGTTCGGCTGCGCGCTGGCGGATGCAATGGGCATGTCGCGCGTCATCGTGCCGCCGCATCCCGGCGTGCTGAGCGCGCTCGGCCTCGCCGCCGCGCCGGAACGCGTGGATGTCCTCGCATCGTTGCACCGCCCGCTCGACGCGCTTCGTGACGGAGAGCTGACCCGCGCGTTCGAACCGCTGCGCGCCGCGGCCGGAGCCGCACTCGCCGATGCCACGCTCACGCAGTACGTCGACTGCCGGTTTGCGGGGCAGGGCTATGAAGTCACGGTGCCGGCCACGCGCGACGATGCGGTGACGCTCGGCGCCGCCTTTCGCGCTGCGCACCGCGCGCGCCACGGCTATGCGGATGTCGAGCAGCCGGTGGAGCTGGTGAACGTGCGGGTGGTGGCGGAGCGCCCGGTGGTTTTTACGGGATTCGGCGTCGGGCGGCGAAGTAGGGGGGGCGGCGAAGTGGGGGGGGCGGCGATGGGGCGGCGGATCATCGTCACGCGTGATGGCAAACGCGCGCGCGCGGACGTCTGGGCCCTCGGTGAGCTTCCGGCCGAGCTCCAGATACACGGTCCCGCGGTCCTCGCCGCCGCTGACGCCACCGGCCTTGTCGAGCCCGGCTGGCGCGGCGTCGTGCATCCGTCCGGCGCGGTGATTCTGGAGCGCACGTGAGACTCGACGCCATTGGTCTCGAGGTGATGTCGCAGGCGTTCGCGTCGATCGCGGAGGAGATGGGGCTCGTGTTGGTGCACAGCGCGCTGTCGCCCAACATCCGTGAGCGGCGCGATGCATCGGCCGCGCTGTTCGACGCGGATGGCGAAATGATCGCGCAGGCCGCGCACATTCCGGTGCACCTCGGCGCGCTCGCGGATGCGGTCGCCGCGGTCCGCCGGCTCGGTCCAGCGCCGGGCGAGCTGTTCCTCCTGAACGATCCGTATGCCGGCGGCAGTCATCTGCCCGACCTCACGCTCATCGGCGCGATCGAGATCGATGGCGGTCTTGGCGGCTTCAGCGTCGTGCGTGCGCATCACTCCGATGTCGGCGGGATGACGGCGGGCAGCATGCCGGCCGGCGCGCGCGAGCTCTATCAGGAGGGGCTCGTGATCCCGCCCACGCGCCTGACGCCCGATGTCGAGCGGCTGCTGCTCGCCAATGTGCGGACTCCGGAGATGCGGCGCGGCGATCTCGCCGCACAGCGCGCCGCGGTCGACCGCGGGGCGACTGGCCTTCGTGCCCTGGCGCGGCGGCATGGCTGGGAGGCCTTGCGCGACGCCGCTCGAGAGTTGCTCGACTACGCCGAGCGTCGCACGAAGGCCGTGCTGCGCAAGCTGCCGGCCCAAGCCGCCGCAACCGATTATCTCGAAGGCGACGGCGTAATCGATGACGATCTCGCGATTCGGGTGAAGATCGAAATTTCAGACGGTATCTTTCACGCCGATTTCACGGGCACGCGCGATGCGGCGCCCGGCAACGTCAACTGTCCGATCGCGGTCACGCGCTCCGCCGTGCTCTTTGTCGTGCGAACGCTCCTGCCTGATGACGTTCCGATGAACGGTGGTGTCCCACGGGCGATCGATGTCACCGCACCCCCGGGATGTCTCGTGAACGCGCGCCCGCCAAGTGCCGTTGCCGCCGGAAACGTGGAAACGTCGCAACGGATCGCCGACACGGTGTTCCGCGCGCTCGCGGCTGCCGGTTGCGTCGTGCCGGCGCAGGGGCAGGGGACGATGAACAATGTGACGTTTGGCGGGATGCGAGATGCGGGAAGCGGGAGCCGGGAGACCTGGACGTATTACGAGACTATCGGGGGAGGCCAAGGCGCCAGCCGTGGCGCGGATGGTCCATCCGGGGTCCATGTGGGGATGTCCAACACGTTGAACACGCCGATCGAGGTGCTCGAGCTCGAGCATCCGTTGCGCGTGCGCACGTACGCGCTGCGGCGTGGGAGCGGCGGTGCGGGGCAGTGGCGCGGTGGTGATGGCGTGATCCGCGAATTCGAGGCGCTCGCCCCGATGGAAACGACATTGCTCACGGAGCGACGTCGGCACGGTCCGGCGGGAACCGCAGGCGGATGTGACGGTAGGGCTGGGGCGAATCTGCTGAACGGCAAACCTTTGGGATCGAAGACTACTGCGCGACTGGAGGCAGGAGACTTCCTGCGCATCGAGACCCCCGGCGGCGGCGGCTGGGGGAAATAAGGGTCTACACCCGTCCGAACAGGCTGAACAGCAGGATCGCGAGGACGAGGGTGGTGATCGCCACATATCGTCGATCGCGTTCGAGATAGAAGCCGATCAGCGAGAGTGCGACCCGCGCGATTGGTGTCGCAATCAGCAGGACCAGCCCTAACTGAATGACGGCCAGTGCGTCGCCGTGTGCCGCTCCGACGATGATGCCCCCGATCGAGCGCAGCGTGTCGGGTTCACCCGTGAAGGCGCGGTATGCGACCTGTTCGCTCGCGTGATGCAGGAGATACACCGCGCCGCCAATGGCGGCGACGAACGCGGCCAGGAGGAGACCACCGCGCAGGATGCCGCTGACCGCGCGGGCGACGTCGAGATCCGTCCAGCGACGCATCTAGAGGCGACCCGTCAGCGCCTTGTAGACCATCTCGGCGGCGATCAAAATGACGACGACGGCGAAGATCTGGCGGAGCCGGCGCGGGTGTGTGCGCGTCAGGAGGCGGCTGCCGACGAAGGCACCCCCGAGCACGCCCAGCATCACCGCGAACGAGAGACCGGGATCGATGTAGCCTCGGCGCAAATACACGCCGGCGCTCGCCGCGGCCGTCACGCCGATCATGAAATTGCTCGTCGTGGTCGAGACCTTGAACGGCAGGCGCATTGCCTGATCCATTGCGAGTACCTTCACGACGCCCGAGCCGATGCCGAGCAGACCGGACAAGGTGCCCGCGAGCAGCATGAGCGAGAATCCGGTGCCGATCCGCTGCACTCCGTAGGCTTGCTCGCCGTCCGGCGTTGGATAGCTGCCGTTGAGCCGCAGCGCTGCCGACCAGGGATGTGACAGGTCCACCGTGATGTGCTCCGCGCGCGGCCGGAGCGACGCGTACGCGGAATAGGTGAGCACGGCCGCGAACACGATCGCAATGAACGACGTGGACACGAGTCCGGCGATGAACGCGCCGATCAGCGCGCCGATCGTCGTCGCGATCTCGAGAAACATCCCGATCCGGATGTTGGTGAATCCCTCGCGCACGTAGGCGGCCGCGGCGCCGGAGGACGTCGCGATGATGCTGATCAACGAGGCGCCAATCGCGTACCGGATGTTGACGCCCAGGCCGATCGCGAGCAGTGGGACGATGATCATACCACCACCCAGCCCGGTCAGCGCGCCGAGCAGGCCCGCCAGAAATCCCCCCAGGAGAATGATGACCGTAATCTCGACGACGCTCATCAGGGACCGTGCCGGTGCGCGATCATGGGTGTGGGAATCTGCTGCCGCCGCTACGCCCAGGGAATGCCCCGCCGCGAAGAGCCGGGACCTATCGTCCCCGGACCGACGAGCCTCTAACGAGGACGTTAGGGCCGAGCTGCCTGCTCCATCTGCCGCTCGAAGACTTTGCCATCGATGAACAGCTTGAACAGGTCGGCGTCGAGCTGCCCGTCTTTGACTTCAGTGGTGAGAATATCGAGCGCGCGCTCGGTGGACACGGCGCGCTTGTAGGGCCGGTCCTGCGCGGTCAGCGCGTCGTAGATGTCGCTGATCGTCATCATGCGGGTCTGCACCGGAATCGCATCCGCCGTGATGCGTCGCGGATACCCGCGGCCGTCCATCTTTTCGTGATGTCCGTACGCGATGAGCGGGATCTGGTGCAGCTCGCGCGTCCACGGAATGCGCTGCAGGAATTGATAGGTGTGCGTCACGTGACTTTCGATCTCGTGGCGCTCGGCGTCATCGAGGCTGCCCTTACGAATCGTCAGATAGCGCATCTCATCGGGTGAGAGGAACGGCTCGCTGACCCCATCCAGGCCGAGGTAGTTGCGCTTCGCCCAGGCTTTGAGCTCGTCGAAACTCCCGTCCGGCAGGATGGTCGGCTCGTTGGCCTGCAGCACGATTTCGAGGAACCGGTCGAGCTCTTTCAGCTCCTGTTCGTGCGCCGCGGTCAGCTCCTTGATGAAGTCGTCGTAGCCCGTCTTGCCGTTGGCTTCGAGGAACTCGGTGCGTTTGCGCCAGAACTCGCGCTCCGCGGTACGGCGAATGAACGCGTGCCGGTGCCGCACGAGTCCGAGGTCGGACGGGTACAGCTTCTTGGCTTTGACGAGGACCTGCTCGCGCACACCAACCTTGCCGAAGTCGTGCAGCAGCGCCGCGTACCGAATCTCCTTGAGCTGCTCGCGAGAAAATTTTACGCCGCGGTAGGCCCCCACGCCGGCGCGGTCGACGACTTCGGCGAGCCCGACGGTCATGCCGGCAACACGGCCCGAATGGCCGTACGTCGTCGGATCCCGTTGCTCGATCGCGTGCACGGCCGCGAGCACGAATCCTTCGAACAGCTTCTCGATTTCCTCGTACAGCCGGCTGTTCTCGATGGCGACCGCCGCCTGACCCGCCAGCGCGGTGACCATTTCCACGGTGCGCCGTGAGTAGGGCACGACCTGCCGCTCGACATCCTCGCGGCGGGCGAGGGTCGCGTCGAAATTGCGTTTGCGGTTGATGAGCTGCAGCACGCCGATGATCTGATCCTTGTGGTCCTTCATCGGGATCACGAGCATCGATTTCGTGCGATAGCCGTAGCGCTCGTCGAACGACCGGTTGATCGTGTACTCGACGTCCGGCGGCAGGAAGTACGCGTCGTCGATGACGAGCGGCTCGCCCGTGATGGCGCAGTAGCCGGCGAGGCTGCCGCGGTCGACGGGAATGGTGTGCTCGACGAACGGCGCCTCGGGCTTCGAAAACGTCTGCGCCAGCCGGAAGCGCAACCGCTTCTCGCCGTGCTGGTTGATTTCGACGAGGTACAGACTGCCGGCATCCGACTGCGTGATGCGACGCGACTGCGTCAAAATCAGATCGAGCAGGGTCTTGATGTCACGCTCGGTGCCGAGGGCCACGCCGATGCGCGTCAGCTCACCAATCTCGCGGGCGCGCTGCGCCGCCTCGCCGCGCGCCCGCGCGGTCTCCGCGCGCGCGGCGGCCTCGCGGAAACCCGCCCGAATGGCGACGAGCAGGCTCCGCGGGCTGGTTGGCTGCGTCAAGAAGCCCGACAGGAACTCCGTGGGCAGCGCCTCGGGCACCTCGTTTTCGCCGTTGCGACCGAGCGCGACGATCGCGCCGCCCGCATCCACGAAGGCGCGCATGATGTCGACGGGGTAGGACGAGCGGCTCTCGGCGTCGAGCAGGAACACGGTCGGCCGGTCATCGGCGACCACGAGCTCCCGGGCATTGTGCACGGGCCGTGCTTCCACCTGTGAGGTCTCGAGCGCGGGCGCCACGGCGTCGGGACGCCACATGGGCGGATGGAGCAGCACGTATCTCACGGCTTAGCAGCCAGGGAGCCTGCGCTCGCGCTTCCGTGTATCGGCTGGGAGCGGATCCGTTAGGACGACTTCACGCGCTGGAGGGCCTGCTCGGCCTCAGTGTAACCAGGGAAAATCGTGGTCGCCTGGTTAAACATCTCGATCGCCTTGTCCTTCTGCCCATGATCGGCGTACAACAGCCCGCGCGAGTAGTAGGTCAGCGCTTCGGTGGGGACCTGCCGGCCCATGCGCTGGTCCGATGCCTGCCGCTGCAGCGCGGGCAGATTCGCGTCCTTCATCAGGCGCGTCGCGACATTGCGGATGATGTCGAACATATGGTCACGCTGCATCCGCTCCGATTCGGTCTTCACGATCTCGCCGGTTTCGACGTTGACGAGACGCACGTCCACCCGGAAATCGCCGTAGAAATCGATGAACGTGCCGGCCACGACGTAGCGCGCGCCGACCAGCTTACCGACCTTCGCGGCGGTTTGCGGGTCGACACGGTTCTGGCCAACGAGGTTCTGCTCGTCGATGATCCGCTGGATCTCCTGACGCTCCACCACGCGGGCAGCGGGATTCTGCGCCAGCTCAGAGATCATCATCCCGGCAATACCGCGCTCGAGCGCGTCAAAGTCCTCTTTCCCCTGGCCGTAGGAGCCGCCGTTGGTGAACGGGAAGACGGCGATGCCCGGTCGGGTATCCTGGCCATGCTGTTGGGCAGCCAGCAGTACTGGTACCAGGCTCAACACGGCCACGACGGCACGCGTGCGCATACCTACTCCTTGGGTCACAAGGTCACCTTCATAGCTTCCTGGGCAGCCACGACTTCGAGCGTTCCGCCGCGCTGCTTGGCGAACTTCCGCGCGGCCACCAGCAGGCTGTCCATCTCCTTATCGTCGTGCTCGGGCTCGTGGTGAAACAGCACGAGCTGCTTGACGCCTGCGTCCTGCGCCAGGGTCACCGCTTCCTCATAGCTCGAGTGACCCCAGCCGCGGTGCTCCTCGAGCTCCTCCGGCGTATACATGGCGTCGTGAATCAGGAGATCGACGCTTTTCAGGAAGCCCACGAAATCCCGGCGCCAGTTCTTCGAGACTTCATACTCGCCGCCGGCGCCCAACTCGTTGTCGGTCACATAGGCGATGCTCGGTCCCCCTTTGGCGGGGGTGAGCCGGAAACCCAACGTCGTGCCCGGGTGCCGCAGCTTCACGGTCCTGACGCGGATCTCGCCGATGGAAAACTCGTCCATGTCCACTTGCTGCACCGTCAACGAGGCCGATAGCGCGTCGAGTGGCACAGGGAACACCGCAGGATCCATCTGCTGTCGCAGGATCGCTTCGAGCGATGCCGTTCCCTGGCGCGTGCCCCAAATGCGGACCGTGTTTCCAGGTGCGAAGAACGGCTTGAAATGCGGCAGCCCTTGTATGTGATCCCAGTGTGCGTGGGAAAGCAGGATTTCCACTTTCACCGCACCGTTCTGCTTCTCGACCAGCTCGAGTCCGAGCGCGCGAATGCCGGTGCCGGCGTCCAACACAACGAGCTGACCCCCGGCGCTTTCGACTGCGACACACGGTGTGTTTCCGCCGTAGCGCGCCGTCGCCGCACCGGGAGTGGGAATACTCCCCCGGGTTCCCCAAAAGGTCACCGTGTATGGCATGTGTGTTGGCGCGCCCAAACTCGGGCTAAGTTACTGGTAATTAGTGACGTAGAACAAGCCGCGGCCTCACCCGCTCACAGTGACCCGCCTCACGAGCCGCCCCGTCCTGCCGCCTGCTCCAGGGCGCCACGATCGCGAATCACGATGTCTTTGCGGCTGACGTCGATCATTCCCTTATCAACCAGCTCGCGCATGGTCCGCGAGACGGTTTCGCGGGACGAGCCGATCATCTGGGCGATGGTGTGGTGGGTCAAGCGGCGCGTAATGCGCTGGCCGTCTGTTTCGTCGGCGAGGTCGAGCAGTAGTTGGGCGACGCGGCCGTGCACATCGAGCAGCACGAGGCTGCCGACTTTTTCATCGACGCGCCGCAGCCGGCGCGACAACTCGCGCAAGAGCGCGAGCGCGATGCCGGCAGAATGCTCGAGGATGCCCTGGAAGTCTTCGCGGCGCAGCACGAGGAGCGTCGAATCTTCCATGGCGATGACGTGTGCCGACCGCGGCTCATCGTCAATCAATGCCATCTCGCCGAAAAACTCCCCTTCACCGAGTACGGAGAGAATGACTTCGCGGCCGTCCTCCCCGATCAGAACGACTTTGACCTGTCCTTTGCCGACGACGTACAGCGCGTCGCCGGGGTCGTCCTCGAACAGGATGACGGAGTTCTTGGGATAGGAACGGTCGCGCGCGACCTCCACCACCCGCTGCAGGTCGGCGGCGGAGAGCTGGCTGAACAGCGGGACCTTTTGCAGCACGTCGGCGGCAGACACGCGAACAGCTTACGACGTGTCGCAAGCTGTGTCAATCGAACCACTAATCCGAGCCTTCCCCCAAGTTCGTGCCCCGACTATATTTCCGCACTTCGTTCAGTCCGACAATCAGGCAAGGATGTGTGCAGTGAAACCCGGAATTCACCCCAAATACCAGCGGGCGACGGTCCAGTGCGCGTGCGGCAATACCTTCATCACGCGCTCGACGACCCCTGTGATCCACGTTGAAGTGTGCGCGGCCTGCCATCCCTTCTTCACCGGCAAGCAGAAGCTGGTCGATACCGCCGGCCGCGTGGAGCGCTTCCGCCAGAAGTACGGAACCAAGGCCCCCGCCGGCACGAGCTAACGCCGTGGACGACAGACTCCGCCAGGCGCTCGCGCGGGCGGAGGAGGTCGCCCGGCAGTTGGCCGACCCCGCCACCGCGCGGAATCCAGCCAAACTCAAGTCCCTTGGCCGCGAGCATGCTCAGCTCGAGGCCATTCGACTTGCCCATCAGCGGCTGGAGCGGCTTGAAGCCGAACTCGGACAGGCGCGCGAAGTCCTTGCCGACAAAGATCCCGAGTTATCGCAGCTCGCGCGCGCCGATGTGGAACGCCTGCGTCCCGAGATCGATCGCCTGGAGACTGAGCTCGCCGAGCTACTCACCCCGGCAGACCCATTCGACGACCGCGACGCGATCGTCGAGATTCGGGCCGGTACCGGCGGCGACGAGGCGGCACTCTTTGCCGCCGACCTGTTTCGTATGTACACCCGCTTCTCCGAACGGCGCGGGTGGAAAGTCGAGATCATGTCGCTGTCGGAGGGGACACTCGGCGGTCTCAAGGAAGCGATCTTCGCCGCGCGCGGGCCGAAAGCGTATGGCACACTTCGCTACGAGTCCGGTGTGCACCGGGTGCAGCGCGTGCCGGTGACGGAGCAGCAAGGCCGCATTCACACCTCCGCGGCGACCGTCGCCGTCCTGCCGGAAGCCGAAGAGGTCGATCTCAAAATCGAAGAGAAGGATCTGCGGATCGACGTGTTTCGCTCCGGCGGCCCTGGCGGCCAGAGCGTCAATACGACCGACAGCGCGGTGCGGGTCACGCACCTGCCGACCGGCCTCGAAGTGAAATGCCAGGATCAGAAGTCGCAGCTGCAGAACAAAATCAAGGCGATGGAGATTTTGCGTTCGCGACTGCTCGACCGCATGGTGGCCGAGCAGGAGGCGGCACGCGCGCGCGAGCGGCGGGCGCAGGTCGGCACGGGTGATCGCTCGCAGAAAGTCCGCACGTACAACTTTCCGCAGAATCGCGTGACCGATCACCGCATTCACTTCACGACGCACAACATCGACGAGGTGATGGACGGGAGACTCGACGATCTCATCGGCGCGCTGAAGGAAGCGCAAGAGAAAGAGCGGGCCGGTGTCTGAAGTCCGCGTGCTGCGGCGCATCACGGACGAGCTGACCCAGGCGTCCGGGGATCTCGACGAGGGCGAAGCGACCGTGTTGTGGGCCGCGCTCGCGGGGCTGAGCCCGGCCGAGCTGTGGCTCAGACGCGAGTCGGAGGCCGCACCGGACGTCGTGAGTCGCTTCTGGAAGGCCGTGGAGCAACGCAAACGCGGCGTGCCGTTCGCCTACGTGGTGGGAACGGTGGGATTTCGCACGCTCGATCTCAAAATTGATCCGCGCGCGCTGATTCCGCGTCCCGAGACAGAAGGGTTGGTCGAGCTCGTCCTCGCGCACTGCTCGAGCGGACTCGTGGCGGACATCGGTTCCGGCTCCGGATGCATCGCCCTGGCGCTTGCGGTTGAGGGATCGTTCGAAAAAGTGATCGCGGTCGAGCAGTCGGCTGACGCGGCGGCGCTTGCCAGTGAGAATGTGGAGCGTATCGCACCCAAGACGCCGGTCGAGATTCGCCTGGGGAACCTCCTCGCGCCGCTGGTGGACAAGCGCGAGAGGTTTCGCGCGATCGTTTCCAATCCGCCATACGTGAGCATCGCTGACTACGACGCGCTGGATCCGTCAGTCCGGGATTTCGAGCCGCGCGAGGCGCTGGTCAGTGGCGTCACTGGACTCGACGCGACGCGCGGCCTGTTCGCCGGCGCCGCGCCGCTGCTCGAACCCGGGGGCCTGCTCGCGCTCGAGATTGACGAAGGGCGCGCCGATGCGGTTCGGGCGTTGGGAACCGCATTCGGTTGGGCCGTGACAATTCACGATGATCTGTTTGGCCGCCACCGGTACGCGCTGGCCACCAAGGAGGATTAGTGCTCGAAGAAAAGGCGGAGGATCTCGGACGCGTGCTCGGCCAGACCGACGAGTACAAGGCATTGCGTCGCGCGACGGAAGCCCTGCGCGACGATCAGGAGGTGCAGAAAGTGCTCGCCGAAGCGGAGCGCCTGGCGCAGGAAATCGAGCGCGTCGCACAACAGGGCAAAGAGCCGACGAAGGAACAGGTGGAGCAGTACGACCGCGCGCTTCAAAGCGTGCAGGGGAATCCGGTGTATCAGCAGATGGTCGCGGCGCAGGCGAATTTCGAGAAGCTGATGGCGAGAATCAATGCCCGGATTTACGAGGGCATCAAAAAGGGCGCCGCGAGCCCCATCATTACACTTGGCTAGGAGCTTGGAGTCAGGGGTCGGGAGCCAGGGGACGTTCGTTGTCGTCGAGGGTCCTGAGGGCGCCGGCAAATCGACGCTGGTGCGCTGGCTCGGTACCCAGCTCCGCGCGGAAGGGCATCGCGTACTGACAGTCCGCGAGCCCGGCGGGACGCCGATCGCCGAATCGGCGCGAAAGCTGGCATTGAAATCGCGGCACGACCGGGCGTTCGGCGCCGAGCTGTTTCTGTTTCTCGCAGCGCGCGCCGATTTGGTCGAGCGGGTGATCCGGCCGGCGCTGGACAGCGGGCAAATCGTCATCGCCGACCGGTTTGGCCTGTCCACCATCGCCTATCAGGTCGCGGGACGGGGGTTG
>DATBFV010000087.1:0-3158 GCA_036558345.1 Gemmatimonadales bacterium
TTCTTCGACCTGCAGCAGCTCGTTCGACGTCCGCCGGATGTGCTGCACGAGCGCGTAGCCGTGCGATGGCTGGCGCCGGAGGGTCTGCAGGATCATCATCTCCAGCGCGCCGGGAAAGAGGTCGCGACTCTCGAAGGACCCCATGTTCATCAAGGCCTAGACTAAACAAGTGTGCCGAGCGAGTCAATGGGCGAGGCGCTAGAATCCTGCCTTCATCGGCCGACTGTCCCCCAAACAGCCGGAGGGAGGAACAGTCATGACGATGCCCGCCGCCGTCGGCCAAACGCGCGATGACAACACTTCGCAGACCATTAAGCGACGAGGACTCATCGCGGGCGCGTGGGCTGCCGTCGCGGGGTTCGTCCTGAGACAGACGACGCAGCCTGTGGAAGCGGCGGGCGTGGTCCTCGGCGCATCCAATACCGCTCCGCTCGTGACGGGCATCGAGACCACCGGCGTCAGCGGCATCGGCTTAGCGGGCCGATGCGTGGCCCACAACGGCACCGGCCTTCAGGGCTCCGGGAGCACGGTTGGTGTGTTGGGCTTCAACGACGGGGAAACCGGCGCCGGCATCTCCGGCTATACGTTCGATGCCAACTCCTACGGAGTGTTGGGTACGACGTTCGTGACGAACGGAACCGGGATCCTGGGTAACGCGAACGCCACTGTGGCCAACGGTGTCGTGGGATCCAGCAGCGGCGGCATCGGCGTGTTCGGCCGGGTCCCTTCCACCAGCGTCAGCAACGCGACTGGCGTGTACGGTTTGAACTATTCGACGTATGGGGGACCCGGACCTGGCGCCGGCGGGTTTGGGGTCTATGGCCTCTCGGCGAAAGGCCACGGCCTCGTAGGCGCGGTGGCAACGGCTGGGGCCGCCGCTGTGGTCGGCGCCACCAACGGCGTTGCGGGCGCGTACGCGGGGGCGTTTTACGGCCCTGTCATTACGGGAGGCGATTTCACCGTGTTCGGCGCGAAGAGCGCCGCTGTGCCGCATCCAGATGGCACGCGTCGCCGGCTGTACTGCATGGAGAGCCCGGAGAGCTGGTTCGAAGATTTCGGTAGAGGGCAACTCGCGTGTGGCCGCGCGGATGTCGCGATCGATCCCGACTTCGCAGCGGTTGTCGATCTGAGCGACTACCTGGTGTTCCTCACCCAGTACGGTGGCTATGAGGTGCTCTCGGTGACGGAACAGACGCTGCGCGGCTTCCGCGTCGAGACTCAGGACGTCACGAGCGCGAGTCGCTTCGGCTGGCGCATCGTCGCCAGGCGGAAGGACATCACGGCGCCGCGCTTCGAACCGGTGGCTTCACCCGCGCCACCGATGCTGCCGACTGTCCCGGACGTCCCCGTGCCGCCGCCTCAATCGATTCCGCGCGCCGGGATGCCCAGGCCGCACCCGAAGTAACCGACATGACCGCCTGCTCGAGGCGCAAAAAGATGCAGTTGACGTAAGATCGGAGAATCCCGCAGGTCGCTGACGACGCGGGACATCCTTTGCGCGGAGGGGTGGCCGAGTGGTTGAAGGCGGCGGTCTTGAAAACCGCTGTACGGGGAACCGTACCGTGGGTTCGAATCCCACCTCCTCCGCCATCCGCCTTCGCTCGCGCTTGAGCTCGGCGCGAGCTTCGGCGGGATGGCTCGCTGACACGATGAGATCCCGCCGTAGCCCCAACGGGCGCAGGCGGACGAATCCCACCTCCTCCGCCAGCCTTCGCTCGTGGCTCACGCGAAGGCTGCCCGCCGGAGCCTAGGCGAAGGCGGGCCCGACCATGTTCGAAACAGAGCTACGGCTGGCAGGCCAGTTTTGATGGTCTCGCTGCTAGGCCTCTCATCCACGATGCTGGGAGCACTCTGCCCGAGCACGGCGTGCAACCCCGGCGGGCCCCATATCAAACCTCACCGAGGCCGATCGTGGCCGCGCCCGAAACGGCGGCGGAGCGTGTGACTCGTCGTGTGCCGCGCGACCTCGTGGCCGAGCTCGAGGCCGGCGTCCGTCGCGTAGCGGAAATGAAAGCCGATCTGCACGCGTGAATCAGCGCACTCGCGAGCGGCCGCATCGAAGCTGTCGAAGGTGCGCGTCGGCATGCCGGGCGGTGCGGTAGTGGTCTCCATCGAGAACGATTGATCACTGCCGAACTCGTGCGTGAGGACCCCGAACGACGCCGCGCACGCCGCGGCGTGCGCCGATGCATACTCCGGGAATGGAGGCGTCTGTCGCAGCGGCTCCCAGGCTGGATCCGCCGTCGTGCGCGGGTTGCCGTCGCCATCCGCCATTCGGATGGCCGTGTACGGCCGCCAGCGGTTGTACTCATACTTGGAGTCCCACACGGCCACGTAGGTGTCGAAGAGTGCCATGTCGACATGCGCGAAAAGGCGCGCCGCGTTCCATAAGTGCAGGTGTCGCTCGACCACGAGACGACGTGTGAGACGGTTCACGGAACCTTCGGAGAACTCCGTCCACCAGATCGCATACGCGGTTTGATCCTCCGTGCGCCGGGTGCTGGCCAACGCGCCGTGTTCCTTGACCTCGGCGAGAGCCCGTGCGTACGCCGCGCTGTTCAGACGCGGAGGCGGTGGCGGGCGGAACTGGCTCGGAGACTCGAGCGCAAGGGGTGTCGCGAAGCGGAACCCGGGTTGCGCGACGAAGCCATTCCAGGATCAGCTGTTGTCGTCCGTTTGGCCCGACACCGCGGTCGGCGACGCCGTTCTGACGACTGCGATGCGCGAGATTCGCCGCGCGCTCGGCGACGCCACGCGAATGCCGCAGTTCGTCGAGACGGTCCACGGCCGTGGGTACCGGTTCATCGCACCTGTCAGAGACGCGTCGGAGGATCCCCGGGTCCGCGGCGCATCCGCGGCGCCGCGCGGGCGCCCGACGGATACGGAGCGCGCCCACGATCACGACCTGGTCGGACGTGAGACCGAATGGGCGCAGTTGAGCGAGTGGTACGCGGCAGTCGAGCAGGGGACACGGCGGGTCGGATTCCTCTCCGGTGAAGCGGGTATTGGCAAGACGACCCTCGTCGATGCGTTCGTCGACGCGCTCGTGGCGCGCGGCGCCGTGCGAATCGCTCGTGGACAGTGCATCGAGCAGTTCGGCGCCGGCGAACCCTACCTGCCGGTGCTCGAGGCGTTAGGACGCTTGCGGCGCGATCCGG
>DATBFV010000088.1:0-2537 GCA_036558345.1 Gemmatimonadales bacterium
AGCGCACCGGCGACAGCCTCGTACTGGGCGGCGCAATCGCGAACGATCGACGAAGTCGCGGCGCTGGCCGGCTACGACATGACCTGGCAGCACGACGACGTCATCGAATACATCTTGGGTCTGCGTGTGACGCCAAATCTGCTGCCGATGCTCGGCGTCCAGCCCGAACGGGGACGAGCGTTTGCTGAATCAGATGCAGCGCCCGACGCGGAGCCGGTCGTCATCCTCTCTCATGCATTCTGGCGCACGCGGCTCGGGGGCGACACGGGTATCATCGGCACGCGCATTGGGCAAGGCGACCAAGCGGCGCGAGTCATCGGAGTTCTCCCGCCACAGTTCAAGTTCCGTGACTCGCCCGCGTTATTGAGACCGTTGCAGCTCGATAAAGCGGAAGAGCGGAACACACGCTGGCTCACGGTGTTCGGGCGGCTGGCAAAGAGTCAATCGATCGCCTCCGCGTCCGCCGAGCTCGAGACGTTCCAGTCGCGGCTCGCCGCCGATCAACCTGGCGCCTATCACGGCTGGGGAATTTCGGTGAAGCCGCTGCGCGAGTGGTTCACATTCGGCGCAACGCAGGGCCGCTGGATCCTTCTCGGCTTCACGACGCTCGTGCTGCTTATCGCAGTCTCCAACGTTGCCGGTCTCCTGGTCACCCGCACCGTCGTGCGCGCGCCCGAACTCGCGCTCCGGGCAGCGCTTGGCGCGAGCCGCGGCCGGCTATTTGGTCAAATGGTGGTCGAGGGCGCGTGCATCGGCGTTGGCGGCGGACTCCTCGGCCTTGCATGCGCGAACTGGGGGGCGCGGATCGCGCCGCGGTGGATGCAGACGGACCAGTTCGGGCTTGACGTCAGCATCGACGCCCGAATGCTCTTCTTCGGCGTCGGACTCTCGGTGTTGGTCGGAATCGTGGCCTCCCTTGTGCCGGCGCTGAACGTCTGGCGACTCGATCCCTCACGAAAGCTCGGCGCTGGCGGGCGGGCCACCAGCCGCGTCTCGGGGGGACTCGTGATGCTCCAGGTCGCAATAGCGCTCATCCTTCTCACCACGGCAGGATTGCTCGCGCGGGACTTCGTCGAGCTCCGGTATCTCGACCTCGGCTACAATCCGGAGCGACTCTACTCGACGATCATCCGCCGGCCCGGCGGTAGCGCGCTCGACGCGTGGTACGCGACGGCCGAAGGAGTGCGAGCCCGCGCGGCAGCAACGCCCGGCATCCTTTCGGCGAGTCTGGAGGTTCGAGCGGCGACCAATCCCGTGTTCGTCCGGCCGGCAGATCAGCCCCCCGCCCCGTCGATTCGCAGGCCGTTATTGAAGGCCGTCGACGCCCGATTCTTTCAGACGCTCGGTAGTCCCCTTGTCAAAGGCCGCTCCTTTACGTCCGCCGACCAGTCCGGTGCCCCCAACGTGGCCATCGTCAACGAGGCCGCCGCGTCGGCGTTCTGGCCGGGGCAAGACCCGCTCGGGAAAGAGGTGATCGCGGGCGATACGCCTGCGGACGCCGAGCTGCTTACCGTGGTCGGTGTCGCGACCAACATCGAGCGGGGAGAGACGATCGAACGGCACTGGCCGATGGTGTACCGTCCGCTCCCCCAGGCGAGGGTGTACCGTGCGCCGGCGATCCTCCATCTGCGCGTGCAGAGCGCGCGCGTGATCCCAGCCGCACAGCGCACGATTTACGAGGCGACGGGCCGACCGGCGGGACCGCTGGCGGCGGCCACAGACGGGCTGCGTGAGCGGCTGTTCGCGCAACGCGTCAGCGCGATTGCTTTCCAGGTCTTCTCAGCATTCGGGCTTCTGCTAGCTGCGATGGGGATTTACGGAATCGCCGCCTATGCGGTGACCCAGCGCATGCGCGAGATCGGCATTCGTCTCGCGCTCGGCGCGCCGCGCGCGGCCGTCGTCGCGTTGATCGCACGCAATGGGGTACTCTTGGCGGTCAGCGGGGCGCTGCTTGGTCTCATCGGCGCGCTGGCGTTGGCGAGGGTCTATGGCTCGATCATGGTCGGCACGAGCCCGATGAATACGTGGATCTATCTGGGCGCCGCCATCGTCATGGTCGTTACTGCGCTGGCCGCAACGCTCATGCCGGCGCGGCGCGCGGCGCAGACGGATGCAATGTCGGTGTTACGCGCAGAATGATGGCCCATTGCTGAGGCGAGTCGGCGCGACGCGGGACCTGGAATATTTGGGATTACTTGGGTAGCCAGGTTGTTAGACAAGCGAACAGGTCACCACCGCGCGGTCCACGATCAAGGGCGACGCCTTGACTCGGCTTTCGGTCTGACTTTCGCGACCGTCCAAATGACGATTGCCGCGCATCCACCCTGCCCCGGCTTGGTGAACTCCGGTGGCGCTTGCGACCCGTGGTAGACCTCGATCGCCACGATTTCGTGCGGACTGACGACGCCGTCGATGTCGCCCGGCGTCATCTCTGTCCACGGCGTGTTGTCGACCCAGTAGTTCACGCAACCACCCGCCGCGTTGCGCGCATCGGTGATCGTGTACGTGCGTCCGTCACCCGTCGGCGAGATGCGCAA
>DATBFV010000089.1:0-10356 GCA_036558345.1 Gemmatimonadales bacterium
AACGACATCAGCGACGGAGGAAAAGCGATCCCCTATCACGAAGAAGACCCGGCAATCCGCGAAGAATTCGAGGCCGCGCTGCGCGCGGTCGGCGCCAAGTCACGCATGGAAGATTGGTTATATAAAAAGCCCGAGAAAGGCGCGGGGCGGCCGTCAACCGACTTCATTGGTAAACATGAGTAGAGGGATCGGATTTGATGGTCCGGATTGGAACGTTGCTGAGCCTTGCATCCGCATTCCTGGCCAGTGAAGGCGCAATATCGGGTGCACGCGCCGAAGACGACTTCTTCGGCGGCAAGACAATCACGATATTGGTCGGCAATGGACCCGGTGGGGGCTACGACGCGAGCACTCGGATCTTTGCGAGACACCTCGCAAAGCATATTCCCGGGAATCCAACAATCGTGCCGAGGAACATGCCGGGAGCCGGCGGCCTCAATCTCGCGAATACCCTGTACAACGTCGCCCCTAAGGACGGGACCACGTTGGGAGTCTTCGCCGCATCGATCGCACTCGAGCCGATTTTCGGCAACTCACTCGCTAGCTACGATCCGGGGCAATTCGAATGGATTGGAAGTTTGGAGCGCGACACGCCAAGTTGCGCGGTCTGGAAAGGCGCCGGCCAAGAAATCAAAACGCTCGATGATCTGATCCACGCAAAAAATACCGTGATTTTCGGCGCCTCGGCGTCGGGAGCGACCACGAGCCAGCATGCAATGCTGCTGAAGCGATATTTCAACGCTCCGCTTAAAGTCATTTATGGCTTTCGCGGCGTCAATGACGTGAAACTGGCCCTCCAAAGAGGGGAAGTGAACGCCACCTGTGGAATGCTGGAATCGACGGTCAGAAGCGTCTTCATGAGTGAATACAAATCGGGTGACTTGAAAATCTTCGTTCAGTTCGGGCCGAAACGAGCCGTGCCATTCTTCGGCAGCGCCACCCGGCTCTACGACAGGGCCCGGAACGAGCAAGATCGCTTGACGTTCGACGTCATCTTCAAGCAGGCTGAACTGTCCCGTCCGTTTGCCGCTCCGCCGGGCGTACCGCTCGATCGCATCTCAATTCTGCGCAAGGCGATGATCGAGACGTCGCGCGATCCGCAATTGATAGCCGACGCCGCTAAAGTAAGCATAGAGTACAATCCGGTGCCCGGTGAGGAGACGCATGATATCTTCGCCAGCTACGCCAGCATTCCAGCGGAAACCATCAAGGCGGCCCGCGATTTGATCGAACCTGAATAAGGATTCTCAGTTTTCTTGGCGGTCCATTGTCCGGTGAGGCTACCGACGAAATATTGGAAACATCAGGCTTCGGTGCAACGATTGCGCCAGTCCAAAAAAATGATGTAAGGGTCGGGGGGTGAGTGCGATGGCACCTGACGATGACCAGAAGTGCGCCGACGTGCAGATGTTCGGCGCGCTGCGGGAGCGCCTCGGCACGCAAGAAAGGAGCGCGGCATGAGCCTGTGCGCCATCCGCAACGCGAAGCTGGTCACGCCGACCGGGATCGTCGAGGGCGGCGTCCTAATCGAGGACGGTCGGATCGCGGCCGTGGCGCGCGACGCCCGGCTGCCGTCTGCCGGCGACGTGCTCGACGCGGGCGGCCGTTACGTTATCCCGGGCGTGGTCGACCCTGAGGCGCACCTCGGGTCCACGCACCCGCTGGACACCGACTTCGCCACCGAGTCGCGCGCCGCGATCGCCGCCGGCGTCACCACCTGGAACCTCCACCAGACGACGCACGTGAACTTCCGCGCGGCCGCCGGCCGACCGCCGGCCGACCGGCAGCTGAAGTTCAGCGATGTCGCGAAGACGTTCATCGACATCGGCGAGGAGCGCAGCCATTGCGACTTCATGCTGACGCCATTGCTGATGACCGAGGAGCAGGCCGAAGAGATCCCGGAGCTTGCTCGGCGCTGGGGTCTGCTGACGTACAAACTCTATATGCACATGCGGCTCGGGCGTCATCGCCTCGAGGCTGCGTGGCCGCAGGCGCCGAAGCTTGGCGTGCAGACATTCGACGACGCCCTCGTGTTCAAGGCGATGCGCGAGATTGCGAAGTTCGGCGAGGCCGGGCTGCTGTCGGCGCACTGCGAGAACTGGGAGATCGCGCTTGTGCTCGAGAAGGAGCTGCAGGAGGCGGGGCGGACCGACACGGCCGCCTGGAACGCCCGCTCGCCCGGCTACCTCGAGGCGATGCACGTCCACACCTACGGCTACCTCGCCGCCAAGCTCGGCTGCCGCTTTCACGTGCAGCACGTGACCACCGCCGAGACGATCGCAGCGCTGACCGCAGTGCGCACCTTTGGCTCGACCGTATTCGGGCAGACCGGCGTGCATTACCTGCTCCTCGACGAGGGAGACTGGAAGCTCAACACCCCGTTACGGGGCGCCGCGGACCGGCAGACGGTCTGGGAGGCGCTTGCCGACGGTCGGATCGACTCGATCGGGAGCGACCACGTCAACCGCACAATGAGCCGCGACGAGATGGTCCGCGGCAGCGTCTGGAAGGACGTCAGCGGCTTCCCGTCGCGCGTCGAGGCGCACCTCCCGCTGCTGCTCAGCGAGGGCGTCAACAAAGGCCGGCTCACGATCGAGCGGCTGGTTGAGATCGTCGCCTCCAACCCTGCGCGGATCTGGAATCTGCATCCGGCCAAGGGCGCCATCCAGGTCGGCGCCGACGCCGACTTCGTCCTGCTCGACCTTGAGCGGAAGATGCGGATCGACAAGCGCCACGTCCTCGCTGCGGCCGGATGGTCGCTGTACGAGGGCTGGGACGTGCAGGGCTGGCCGCTGGCCACGATCCTGCGCGGCTCGATCGTGTCTGAGCTGCAGGACGGACGCTACGTCGTGACCGGCGAGCCTTCCGGCCGGTTCGTGCGCCGGCCGGTAGCCGAGCCGGCGGCAGTGGTGCCGCAATGGGCGATGGCGTAGTCGGCGTTCGCTTCGCGGGCGTCCGCAAGGTGTACGCCCCGCACGGCGACGAGCTTGAGGCGATCTCGCGCGTCGACCTCGAGATCCCGGCGGGCTCGTTCGTCTCCGTGGTTGGCCCGAGCGGGTGCGGCAAGAGCACGCTGATGCTGATGCTTGCGGGGCTCATCGAGCGAACCGAGGGCGAGATCCACATCGGCTCCGAGCTCGTCACCGGGCCGCGCGCGGACGTCGGCATGGTGTTTCAGAGCGACACCCTGCTTGAATGGCGCACGGCGCTCGACAACATCCTCTTGCAGGCCGAGATGCGGCGGCTCAAGCGCAAGGACTACACGGACCGTGCGCACCAGCTGCTCGACCTGGTCGGCCTTGCCGGATTCGAGCACAAGTACCCGCGCGAGCTCAGCGGTGGGATGCGCCAGCGCGTCTCGGTGGCCAGAGCACTGCTGATGGAGCTGCCGGTGCTGCTGCTCGACGAGCCGTTCGGCGCGCTGGACGCGCTCACCCGCGACCAGCTCGTCGTCGACTTCCAGCATATGTGGGCGCGGGCGCGGCCGACCGTCCTGTTCGTCACCCACAGCATCGACGAGGCGGTCTTCCAGTCCGACTATGTCGTCGTGATGTCGCCGCGGCCGGGCCGGATCGCTCGCGTGATCGAGATCAAGCTTGCGCGGCCGCGCCGGCTCGCGCTGCGCTCGAGCGACGCCTACGGCTGCTACGTAAAGGAGGTGCGAGAGATGTTCCTGGACTTCGGGGTGCTGCGCGAGCATGACGAGGGTGTCGAGGACGGGGCGCTCGATCGCGACGGGAGCCTGGCCTGATGCCCGCCACCGTCAGCGGCGCGCCGCCGGGAGCGCCCGTCGCCCTCAAGCGCGGCGCCGCACGCCAGCGTCGGGTCACCAGCCGCCGGCTCGGCGACGTGCTGACCACGCTCGCGCTGCCGATCGCAGGCTTCGTGCTCGTGATCGGCCTCTGGCAGCTCGCGATCACGGTGTTCGACATCCCGGAGTTCATGCTCCCGTCGCCCGGGAAAGTGCTGCACACGCTGTGGACCGAGCGCGACCAGCTCTGGTTCCACGCGAAGCGCACGACCCTCGGCTTCACGATCGGGTTCTTCCTCGCGGCGCTGAGCGGCGTCCCGCTGGCCACACTTCTAGCGTTCTCGCGCGTAGCGTCGGGTCTGCTCTACCCGGTGATCATCGCGACGCAGTCGATGCCGAAATCCGCGCTGGCCCCGCTGTTCCTGGTGTGGCTGGGCTTCGGCCTGAAGTCGGAGGTCGGCATCGCGTTTCTCATCGCGATCTTCCCGGTGCTTATCAACACCATGGCGGGGCTGCGGGCCTTGCCCACACAGTTGCTCTATCTCGGGAAGTCGATGGGCGGCACGCGCCTTCGCATCTTCACGAAGGTCCGCCTGCCGTACGCGCTGCCGAGCATCTTCGCGGGACTAAAGGTGGCAATCACGCTCGCGATCATCGGTGCGGTCGTCGGCGAGTTCGTCGGGTCTAACGCAGGGCTCGGCTACCTGATCGTCTCGACGTCGGTTAACATGAACACGCCGCTGGCGTTCGCAGCTCTCGTATGCCTCGGCGTCCTCTCCATGGTCTCGTTCGCCGCGGTCGAGGTGGTCGGCCGGCGAGTCTGTGGAGGAAGGGAAGGGGCGTGAGAAAGAGGAGCGGAGCGGTGGCGGGAGCATTCACACACATCACGCGGGGCAAACGAGCTGGGCGGGTCGCGATGGCGCTCGCGTGCGCCGTCGCGGCGGTTGCCCTCGCGGCATGCGGCGGGGATTCCGAGTCGAGTGGCGGCAGCTCCGGGTCCAAGGCGAGCGCCGGGACGTCGTCGGCGCCGAAGGACGTCAAGGTCGTGCTGGATTTCCTTCCGGGCTCGCTCCACATGGGCATCTACGCCGCCCTCGATCAGGGCATTTACAAGGACGTCGGCCTGAGCGTGGAGGTCGAGCCGGGACGCGGCTCGTCGACGTCGGCGATCCTGGTCGCGTCCGGACAGGTGCCGTTCGGCGTCACCGACTCCTCCGCGGCGGCCCAAGCGGTGGCCGGCGGCGGGAAGGTCACGATGGTCGCCGCCATCCTCCAGAAGGAGGCCGCCGGCCTCGCGTTCCTCTGCTCGTCGAATATCAAGAGCGTCGCCGACCTGAAGGGCAAGGCGGTTGCGGGCTCGGCGTCCACCTCGAACTGGAACTACCTCGAGGCGCTGCTCGCGCAGATGAGCCTGAAGCTCGGCAGCGACGTCCAGAAGGTGATCGTCAGCGCGGGAGCGCAGACCTCTGCCGTCATCAACGGCCTCGCCGCGGCGCGGACGACGACGATCTACGACCTCGCGCTGCAGTCGGCGAGCAAGGAGCCGGTCTGCACGATCAATTACGCTGACACCGGGGTGGTCACACTCGGCCATGGGCTGATCGCGAACAACGACTTCCTGAAAAAAGAGCCGGAGACCGCGCGCAAGTTCGTCGTCGCCACGATGAAGGGCTACGAGGCGGCGATCGCCGACCCGACGGCGGCAGCCGAGGCGATGAAGAAGCTCAACCCCGACGTCAACGTCGAGTCCTCGGTGGAGGGCTGGAAGGCAATGGCCCCGCTGCTCACCGCTCCGGAGGGCAAGCCGCTCGGCTATATGGCGCCGGCGGCGTGGACGCAGAGCCTGACCTTCTTCGCGCAGTCGAAGCTGCTCACGGGCGAGGTCGGCGACCCCGCGAGGTATTTCACTAACGACTTCCTCGCGAGGAACTAAGGTGACGGGGGTCGGGGCCAAACCAGCGGCAGAAACGCTGCTCATCAGGCATGCGGCGCCGCTGGTCACGATGGACGAGGGGCGCCGCGTCATTCGCGACGGCGCGCTGTTCGCGCGCGGCGGCGTGATCGAGCTCGTCGGCAGCACACGCGAGTTGCCGGCGGTTGCCGACGTGGTCGTCGACGCCAGCAACCACGCGGTCCTGCCGGGGATGGTCAACGTCCACGGGCACCTGTTCCAGTCGCTGGTGCGCGTACTGCCGCAGGCCACTGGCACCGAGCTCGGCGGGTGGCTGCAGGCGCACTATCCGCTGTGGGCCCGGCTCGACGCAGCCGCGATGCGCACCGCGGCGCGGTTCGGGCTGGCCGAGCTGCTGCGCTCGGGCTGCACGACCGTGTTCGACCACCACACGGCGCTGCCCGGCGACGTCACGCTCGACATCTCGATCGAGGCCGCGGCGGCGCTCGGCATCCGATTCGTCGCCGGGCGCGGCGCCCGCACGCTTGGATCGGCGCCCGCCGCGCTGCGCGAAACGCGGGACCACATCCTCGCCGACTTCGAGCGGCTGATCGACCGCCATCACGATCCGCGACCGCACGCCATGTCCCAGGTCTGCATCGCGCCGCCGCAGCTTGGAACGATCGAGCGCGAGCTCGCGATCGAGCTGATCGAGTTCGCCCGCGCGAAGGGCGTGCGCGGGCACACGCACCTCGGCGAGACCGCAGATGAGATCGGCACGTACATGGCGCGCTTCGGCATGCGGCCGTATCAGTACGCCGAGGACGTCGGCTGGATCGCGCAGGACACGTGGCTCGCGCACGGCGTCCATTTGGACGCGGGCGAGATCGCGGGCCTCGCGCGCGCCGGCTGCGGGATCGCGCACTGCCCGTCGTCGAACCTGTGGCTGGGCTCCGGTACGGCGCCGGTCGTCGAGTGGCTGCGCGCCGGGGTGCTGGTCGGGCTCGGCGTTGACGGACCGGCCAGTAACGGCGCGGCAGACATGCTGGGCGAGGTGCGCATGGCGATGCTGCTGCAGCGTGGGCGGCGAGGCCCGTCCGCGTTCTCAGCGCTCGACGCGCTCGAACTGGCGACGCGCGGCGGCGCCCGCCTCCTCGGCCGGCGCGAGCTGGGCGCCTTGGCGCCCGGCGGGGCCGCCGACGTGATCGCGTTCGACCTCGCCCGGCTCGAGCTGGCGGGCGCGCCAGCCGATCCGGTCACGGCGCTGGTCGCTTGCGCCGTGCGCGGCGTCGACCTGGCAATTGTCGCCGGGCGCGTGCGCTGGCGGGACGGGGCGATTAACGGCTTCGACCTCGAGCGCGAGGCCGCGCTGCACCGCGCGCTCAGCGCGCGGGCGGCGAGTCCTTCGACCTGAGCGCGACGAGCGCCTCGAGGATCGTCATGCTGCGTGACCGTCATCCTGAGGCGCGAGCACGCAATCACTTGATTGCGTGCGAGCCTCGAAGGATGACGGCCAGTCACCGGTGATGGCGGACGACTTTGTGGGGCGGTTGAGGCGTCACGGGAATGTAAGCATAGGCGTGCGCCGCCGCAGCTGCTCGGGCCGCGGTCCGAGAGAATACTGACGGCGTGGCCCGCTGCCCCAGGTTTTCGCGAATGCCTTGCGTCTGGAACGCCGAACCGGGCGGGTCATCTGCAATCTGCGCGGTGGCGACGCCGCTGCCGCCTAGAACCCCGGCGAGCGCCAAACCGATTAGGAGTTTGCTTCTCATGATCTTTCCCTTTTATGCTCGAAATCACTCCTTTCATGTATCCCGATTCGTTGAAGAATTCCTGTATTTCATAGTTTTGGTAATTTACTCGCCGTTTATGGCATCGAATAATGCCGTGTAATAAATCGGGAGTTTGCAGCACGGCGCATGCGGGACCGAAATAACCGGCGCGAAAACGAATTTACTGGTAGAGTGCGACCGATTGTCCTTCTGGCAATTCAGACCGGCCGCCCAACCGCATTCGCTACTTTTGCTTCGATGGCCCCGGGCGGTACCGGACCGAGGGGGTGGCGCCCTCCGGGCCTGGACCGAGCATTCGTGGATGAAGGCGCACGCCGCGCCAGCGTCCGGCCCTAGGCCCTCTCCGACCGAGAAGGAATGCGATCACCGAGCACATCCTCGACATAGATCATCCGAACCAGCACGATGCCGGCCGCAACGAGCGGTGTCGCTACCAACAGCCCGATGATGCCAGCGAGCACGCCAAGGATAATCTGCGCCGCCAAGGTCAAGGCCGGGGGCAGATGCACGAGCCTCCGCTGCACCAAGGGCACAACGAGATAGCCCTCGATCAGATGGAGTCCAAGGAAGAGGATGATGACGTAGAGGGCCACATTGAAGCTGGTCGCGGCGGCAATCAGCACGCTTGGCACCGCCGAGGCGATGCTGCCGAGATAGGGCACGAAGCTCATGATCCCGACCAGAAAACCGAGGGAAAAAGGCAGGGGGACCCCGAGAGCCCACAAGCCCACCATCGCCAAAATACCAAGCAGCGTCATCGACAACAGTCGGCCGAGCAGCCAATACCAGATGGCGGCCGCCGTCTCGCGCAGGATTTCGGCGGCCCGCGGGCGGCGCCCCAGCGGAACTAGTCGCAAGGCTCCATCGACATAGAGCTTCGCCTCGGCCGCCCCGTAGACACCGATAACCAAAATCACGATCGCGGCGCCCACGACCTCGACCGCGCCCGTTGCGACCCCGAAAAACTCGCCGGCTATCTGCATCGGCGAGGCCTTAAGACCCCCGACATCCACATGGGCCATCAATGCCTTGCCGACGCTGGACTGCTTGATGCCGTTTGCGACGGTGTTAAACGCAGCTGGCAGTTGTACCGAGAGCTGTTCGATTTGACCGGCGATCTGTTGCGAGAAGAACAAGCCGATCCCGGCGCCGACGACAACGATTGAAAAGAGCACGAGGGCGAGCGCCCAGCCGACCGTGATGCCAGCGAGCCTGCTCACCCACTCGGCCAGCCGGCGCAGAACGATTGCCAGCAGGATGCCGGCAAAGATGACGAGATCGACCTTGATCGTGAGCCAGAGAAACAGAACGCCGAGGCCGACAACGACCGTCGCTGTAAGTGCACGCGCGATTGTTGAAATCGGCGTTGCCCGCATAGTCAGCGCCTTCGCCGGCCCATGCTTCGAAACTGGATACAGAAGAGAACCGGCGCACGGAGTATCGGCAATTGTAATTCATTCCATACTGTCGTCGGCTTGGTGCCGAGATCCATCCGGTCAGAAACGTCGGAATTCCGATCCGAGTTCCCGCCATGGTTCCGAAACCCCACCCAGTTGAGCTACGCGCTGGTAGGGCACTCACGAATACAGAACTCAGTCTCCGTGACAGCGAAGCCCTAACCGGATCGCACATTCGTGGGTACCCAGCCGCGGCATTCGGGTGCCGTGGCGCTTTGGCGCCAAGCTTGCTTGATCGCATATCCAAGCATAAATTACGGCCCATGAAGGAGCCTGTCGTCTCGCGCGATCCAGAGGTCATGAGTGGCGCGCCGGTGTTTCCCGGCACGCGCGTTCCGGTCCAAACGCTGCTCGATTGTCTGGAAGCTGGCGAAACAATTGACGATTTTCTCGAAGGTTTTCCCTCGGTGACACGGAGCCAGGTTATTGCTTTTCTGGAAGAAGCGAAGGACCGCGTGATCGAATCTGTCTCGTGAGAGTGCTGCTGGACGAGTGCGTGGACTGGCGTCTCGCGCGGGATATTGTTGGTCACGATGTCATGACCGCTCGCCAAAGGGGATGGACGAGCATTAAAAATGGAGAGTTGCTCGCGCTCGCGTCAAGGCATTTTGACGTGTTCGTCACCGTCGATAGAAAGTTGCCCACGCAACAAAATTTATCTGCGTTCTCGGTCGCGGTGATTGTTTTGCTAGCCAGAACGAATCGATTGGCTGATCTGAAGCCTCTTATCCCGACTCTGCTCCATGCCATCTACTCGGCACGTTCGGGCTCCGCCAACCTTGTAGGCGGGGAGTAACACCCCACGCAATTGCTGCGCGTCTCGCTGCGGGTAAGATGCTATTCACGTGATGGATGGCAGGTACTCAATCGACCCTCAATGCCCTTCAGCTCCGAAAATGACCCATGGATTAAGATCGCGACATGCCAACCCGCTGCCGCTACCGTAGCGCCGTCATCGAACGAATGTGCCTCGCGATAGAATGCTCGCGGCGTGGTGAATTTCACTTGGGTGACTTATGGCTGAGCTGCTTCGCCCTGCCCGGCTTTGGTATCAGAGCTTCGTCCAGCCGACCGAGCAGGCTGGTGAGGTTCACAACACGAGTCATCATTCCCACCGAGCAAGGGAGTCTCGAATAACCGCTATTTATGTCGGCTCGAAAGCCGGCTTGGGGCGAGGGCACGGCCTCGCCACCACCCTTCGCCGCTTTGAAAGCTTCAGCGTATTGGACTGTTCTTCAACCCGGGGCATTCGATCCGACCGAAACCTGCTTCAGGAACAGAATTAGGAACAGAAATGAGAAACTTGTTCCTGACTTCCCGGCGACGTTGACCGGTCCTGCAAATCCGAATAGTGTACACATTAGATAAGTCGAGTTGCGCCCGGAGCCGGGATCGGCGGCCGGGCGTTTTCTTTTTCGCCCCGCATAGCGCAGGTATCGAAGCCGTAACACCGACGAGTGCGGC
>DATBFV010000090.1:0-9320 GCA_036558345.1 Gemmatimonadales bacterium
ACCCGCCGGTGCACTCGGTCATCGGGTCGACCGTGCCGTTGCCGTCCTTGTCGAAGCACCACTTGCCGTCGGTCGGCATGTCGGTTGGCAGGCCGTCGAGAACGCCGTCGGTCATGATCAGCCCGATCGACACCGGGCGAGATCCCTTCCGCACGCTGTAGGCGATCAGCTTGCCGTTGCCAAGTCTGAGCTGCTCGCCGTACTCCGCGCACATACCGCGGTACGACTGGGTGTCCTTGACAAGCCGATCCACGACCTCGCTCGGCCGCTGCACGGTCTGCTCATGGCCTCCGGCGACCAAGCAGAACTGTTCCTGCCGTGCTCCAGCCGCGCTGGCCGACGACGTCACGGCGACGGCAGCTGACACGACCAGGGGCACGGCGGCCAGGGCCGCCGTCCGACGTAGGTTCAAGGGTTACCTCCAGAGATCGGTTGACTACAGCTGTTCGAAGTCCGGCGTCACCCTACCGGGATGATCTCACCGTGAATGCCATTCCGTTGCGACGGCAAAGCTGGTCGCCTCGGGGATCGGACCATCAAGGACGTAGCCGGCTTGAGCGGGGAACGAGCCGCCCGGGGAGATCGGCGCGATGCCGAGCAGGCCGAGGCGGTCCCGCCGAGGAGCTGCTGTGTACGCCAAGCGCCGGCCGCCCGGTGCGAGGGCGTCGACATACGGCAAAGGCTACGTACGGGCCAAGTTCGGCAAAGCCGTCGCGAAGATCTGAAGAACATCGTGTATGTAGTGCTCGCTTCAACTAACACGGCGTTTACGCCAACCACGTCTGAGAAGAATGGCCGAGCACAAGCACATTCAGAAGCGGGGTGATTCTGGTATGGCAGGAACAGCCGAACAGCCGGGACTGAAGGCCGGCGGTGCCGTAAACGGCCCTATGTATGGATCACGACAGCAACTGGAGCGTGCTTGCGCCGAGGTCCCCGAGCCATCCTGCGATGACTTGCAGCGGGCCGATCAGCGTGGCGCCTGCTGTGACGAGCGCTCCTGTTGACTTGAGCAGCGAGGTCAGCCGTCGCAGGTGGCCTTCCACGACCGGCGGGGCGGGACTGTGCTTGCGTAGTTCAGTGCCCAGTTCGTCAACGGAGGTTCGCGCCGTCGAGCTGGTGGCCTGGTCGAGCGGAAGCGTGCGGACTACTTGTCGCAGGGAGTCGACGGCACTGCGCGCGGCGTCGAGGGTGGTGACCGTCACGTGTTGGCCGCCGCTGATCCATTGGTTGCCGGCCGCTTGGTTGATCACGTTCGCGTGCTGGTTGTGGATGTTGAATGTCATCTTGTGTTCCCGTCAGTACGACGTAGGTGGGACAGGGATGGCCGGCACACGCCGTCGCCGTGCGGCGGCGACGATGTGGAGCACGATGCCGATGATTAGCAGAACCGAGCCGAGGATCACGGCGAAGAACCCGTAGACGGCGATCGGGATACCGAACACCTCTCGGCCCAGGAGCGGGAGGTCGTCGGGTTGCGCATCAGGGCCGATGTTTTGGACGTTGTCAATGAAGTTGAAGATGTTCGCCGCCCATACTCCGAAGCCGACGACGACGAGTATGAAGCCGAACCAGACGAGCAGCCACGCCTTGCTTCGGGTCGCGGCGATGTCGCGAAGAAAGCTCTGCCGCTCGTGCATCACGTGTTGCACGTACGAGTTGTAGTTGTGCTGGTCCCGTCCGACGTTGCTGATGACGCCACCGCGTTGGTGCTCGACTTCGAAGCGCGGCGCAACCGGTGCCCGGGGTTGCCACAGGAGTGTTTCGGGTCCATCGCCGCGCTTGGCGTGCTGCTCGAAGCGCAGTGGCACGCCGGCAAACGCGAGGATATCCCCGTCTTGCAGAGTCACCGGCACGGTCACGGTGGTGTCGTTGATACGGGTTCCGCTGCGTGAACCGAGGTCCTGGACTGTTACCTTGCCGCCGGTCCGACGGAGTGTGGCGTGCTTACGGCTGACCCGGGGGTCGTCGAGCACCAGGTCACATTCGCTGTCCCGGCCGACTAGCAGCTGATCAGCCCGGATCTCAAAGACGCGATTCCGCAAGGCTTCCGGCTGGATTCCTATGAGGCGCGGCGTCGGATTCTGGTGGTACATGACTCGCCTCCGCTGTCGGCCATGCGACCGTATGGGCTGGCAGGTGTCCTAATAAATGAGTGCGTGGAACTTGACGCAGATACATTGCCCAACGAAAAAAACCAACAGCGGCGGATCCACGGCCGGCGCTGACCGTCCTTCGGCGCGGCACCCTCGCGCCCCTCGACACCTAGGCTGTGGTGAGGGTGGTGATCAAGTCCTGGTAGGCCTCGTCGAGGTGCTCGGTGGCGAGCGCGCGTTGTTGTGGCATCTGGTTGGGGTTGGCGATGCCGATCTGGAGATCGGCCACGGCATCTGTTATCAGGTGTGGCCATTGCCAGGGCTGTGGGCTTGGGCCCCAAGAGTCCGGCAGTGGACCCCAGGGCTCGGGGTACGGGCCGTCCGATACCGCGTACAGCTGGCCGGTGTCCTGGTCGATCAGGCCGAATGCGGCGACCTGTGCCGGCGCGTCGCCGAGCAGGTTGGCGGCCTCGGTGTAGACATCGAGCGCCTGGTTGCGCAGTCGGGCCTGTTCGGTTTGGTCGGCGATGTTGGCGGCCTGACTCCATTGACCGAACCCGTCCGCGATGTGCCGACTGGCCTCGTTGAGAATTTCCGGCTGGATCACGGACTCGAGTTGGACAGCCAATCCGCATTGCGGGCATTCGCCGTGCCAGGGCTGGATCACCTCGACGGATATCACCAGGTCGGAGCAGTCGAGGTATGGCGGGCCGGACGGGTTCTCAACGACCCAGCAATGGCCGATGGCGGACGGATCGGCCTGGGCGGACGGCGGGATGTGAACCATGCCGAAGGTGACTGCAAGGACGAATACCAGTGCCAGCCGAGTCAACCGGCGGCGGGGACGACCGACCACGATGTTCCTCCGTGCTCTGCGAACTACCAGTGATCGTGGGCGCAGAGTCGCGTGCGTTGGACGACTGCGATCCGCGCAGCCGCCGAATTTCGCCGCTTCTCGGCGATTGACAGCCGGGAAGCCGCTCGCGCAATTCCCCGTAACGGCGTGCGCTCGTCATCCGCGCCCGCCAGTTCGCGCTGTCCGCCATCCGCTGCCCCCAGCTCAACGACCAATCCAGCGTGGCACATCCAGGTCTCGCGAGGCGCCGATCGCCGGAAAATTACCCCCAACGGACGAGTAGAACGAGGAATGACAACGGCGACACCTGCCGGACCGGGGCGAGCGCGGGGCTGACCAGCCCCGCGCGGAGGTCACGAAGTGAAGTTCCTGGAATCGTTCGGACAGTTCTGTTGCGACTTCATCATCGGCGACGACTGCAAGATCGCCGTCGAGGTCGTGACCGCGTTGGTCGTGTTGCTGGTGTTTTGACTGACGAACGTACATCGCGGAGTGTGGTTCGTACACGAGCGCTTGTACGCCAGCCTCCCAACCGCATTCCGTCATCGGTTGGCGGCTTGACGACGCATAGTTGGGTTATGTGTCGGTGCTGATCAAGACGAATGTGCGAAGTTCCATGGATAAGGCAGACCGGTTCAGATCGTGACGTCTCGTCCGTCGTTATCACGATCAGGCATCTATTCGCCGAGCGCCCTTGCTTGTCCATCCATCAAGGCGGAGTTGCCGCCGAGCATCCTGACCAGCCATTTCCAAACGGTGATCGTGGGACTTTCGGATGCTGCGTGCTGGCGAGCTCACCTCTCCGCTGACGTACGATTCTCCTCGTCTCACTTGGGGAGATGCCGCGATGGAGCTGCTGACGTGACGCGTCCCGATGAAGAATCGATCGATACCAAGTTCGCCCCGAACGGTGGGCGCCGTTGGCGTCTGGCGCGGAGCAGTAGGGTGTTTCCGTCCTCGATGCCAAAAGAAGGTGATGGCACCGACGTGTTCGACCCCGGCACGTTGCAGATCGGAAAGGTGTATCGCCGCGGCCGGTATATCAGCTCACAGATCAGCCTGCAAGTAGCCCGCTATATTCGAGTACGTGGAGATCTTCTCTCGCTCGTGGCCAACGAGCGCCTCAACGACGAAAAAGCTGGTATATACGGAGATGCCAAGAGATGCGGTGACTACCTCACGATAGCGCGAAACCAGCTAGAGTCGCGCCGCCCGAATCTTGCGGTCTGTACCAACGTTCTCACCCTGGCGGAACGTCAACTGGTGATGTTGTATCCACTGAAGACTCTCGCGGTACGTTTCGACATGGTTCGGCGGCTCCTTGAGATCCGCGCCGCCAGGTCGGAGTGGGTGCAGAAGCAGCTGATTGACCTACGCACGTACAACTCCGACGAACAGGACGCAGCTCGGCTCCGGCTCCAGCAAGCGGTGATCACCGCGTTCCAGATCGACGAACAGGACCAGCTTGAGGACGACCTGCAGGTCAGCAGACTCAGGCGGCTGTGGATCTACATGTTCGCCTCCTGGGTTTTGTTGATGGGTGTGATGCCGTTTGTGACGACTCAGGTCGAGACGAGTCAGAACACGGACAACTGGCCGGTGTTCGATCTGTCCACTACCTGGCTGACCCAGATCGTGGCCGCGCTCGGGATATCGGTAGTTGGCGCGGTCGGCGGCGTGATCAGCGGCATGTTCGGCGTGCGAGACGCCCGGGCCACGCTGGGTGACTTCCGGACCAGCCTGCTTCGTCTGTCGCTGAAGCCGATCGCCGGTGCCATCGCCGCCCTCGTCGTCTACCTATTCCTCAGCTGGCAGGTCATCAGCGGGATCCAGGTGGACAGTGGCGGTGTGTACATCCTGGCTGCCTTCCTGGCGGGCTTCTCGGAACGATACTTCCTACGCATCCTGCATTCCGAGGAGTTGCAAAAACACAAGCCGGAGAAGAATCAGGAGAGGCAAAAGCCGGATAAGTCGAGGAGGACGAGGCCGACCCCGGCCTCTCCAGGGCCGTCATCGCACCTTGCCGCACCGGAAACACCCCACCAAGCAGACGCCGAGTAGCGACAACGGCGTTTAGCGGCGAGCGGTTGATGGGAGTCAGCGACAGCGCATCGCGGTTGTCGTGAGCAGGTGCGCCGGCCCGCTCAGGGATTGGCCGGCTAGGCCAGATCCGCGGCGGATTCGGCGCCGCGCTCGCGCAGCCAGCGAGCCAGGTCCTCGGCGTTGCTGCGTTCCGCGACGTCGAGTGGGGTTCCCACGGTGGGGTCCAGTTGACGGTCGCGCCGCGGGCTGCGAGGAACTCGGCTGCTTCCCGTTGGCCGCCGTGACACGCGCCCCAGAACGCCGCATCGATCTCGTGCTGCTCCGGTGTCTGCGCGGGCGAGAAATAGGCCTGCACGCGGTCCATCAGCCCGAGCGTCGCCGCGGTCCACAACGTGGTTGCCGCGCCCCGCTCGACCAGCCGGTACGCAGCGTCCCCCTGCGCGAAGGCTGTCGCGTCCGACAATGAGGAGCCACTGCCGATCACCGCGCCGGGCGCGTCGATGTCGACGCCCGCGTCGAGCAGCGAGTCGAGGACCGCCACGTCATTCGAGCTCGCCGCCCAATGCAGTGGGGTTTCCTCGTGTGCACCGTGAAACCGGGCGTGCACGTCGGCGCCGGCATCGACCAGCAAGGCCACGGTCGCCGCACCGTTGGGGAAATGGCCCGGCCAGTCCGTCACCACATGCAGCAGCGAGCGTGCCACGCCGCCTGGATCCTCCGTACCGATCCGCGCGGAAGCCAGATCCGGGCGCTCGGCCAAGAGCCGCCGCAGCACCGCGAGATCACCCGCCCGGATCGCGCCGACCACCGCAACCGCAACCGGATCCTCGGTACCGATGGTCACCATCACGCGGCCTTTCCATCTCCGATCTGGCGCGATTTTCCCCTTTGGCAGCGGGGGTTCGCCACCCCTGTGTCGATGCGGCTCCAACGTGCCTGCCCAGGACGGGCCCCACGGCGTTGAGCCATAGTCTTCGCCGAGTCGTTGGTGGGCCCCGATGTCGGCACCGATCGCGCACTGATCGCGCGCGGCGTAGTTGGCCCGACCGGAACGCACCGTCACTGCCCGGTCGCTGCGCGACAACCGACCCAACGGTGCATTGCTCCGGGCATGACCGGGTGGCACGGTTCATCCGGCCGGGTCGAGCGGTGCCGCAAACCGGCGGCCGCCGAGTCGGCACACGTATGCGATGGAGGTAGTTCGTGGGATCAAGAATCTACATGCGGGCGCTGGTCGCGGCCGTGGTGGCGACATCCGCCGCCGGCCTTGCGACCACGACGGCCGCCCCGGCCGTCGCCGAGGACGGTCCGGTGGCGCACTTCGTCGTGCTCGGTCCGCAGGGCACGGGGCTGGCACGGACCGAGGCATCCGTGCGGGCCGCTGGTGGTCAGGTGCTGCAGAGCTGGCCGCAGATCGGGGTCGTCATCGCCACGTCGGGCAGCGCGGACTTCGCCGCGACGGTGCGCCACGAGCCCGCCGTCTCCGGTGCGGGAGCCTCCCGTGACCTTGTCGAACTGGGCCTGGGCACCGGCACCGGCAGCGGCGGCGCGGCCCGGTTCGGTGACCTCGAGAAGATCGTGGCGGCCGACCCGGCCACGACCCGCGCGACCCGCGCGACCACGTCGGCCGTCGCGGCGGAGCCGCTCGAGGCCGACCAGTGGGACATCCGGATGATCAAGGCCGATCAGGCGAACGCCGTGTCGCAGGGCAGTCGCGACGTGCTGGTCGGCGTGCTGGACTCCGGCATCGACGCGACACACCCCGATCTGGCGCCGAACGTCGACGCGGCCGACTCGGTGGGCTGCGTGAACCAGGGCATCCCGGACACGTCACCGGCCGCCTGGGCGCCGACGACCAGCAGCCACGGCACCCACGTGTCCGGCACGATCGCCGCGGCGCGCAACGGGATCGGCGTCGCCGGTGTCGCCCCGGGCGTCCGGCTGGCGTCGGTGAAGGTCGTCGACGACGACGGGTTCATCTACCCCGAATACGCGATCTGCGGTTTCGTGTGGGCCGCTGAGCACCACATGGACGTCACGAACAACTCCTACTTCATCGACCCGTGGTTCCTGTGGTGCGAGGACGACCCCGACCAGCAGGCGGTCGTCAAGGCCATGCGCCGCGCCATCGACTACTCCGCGCACCGTGGCGTGGTGAACGTCGCTGCGCTCGGTAACAGCAACTGGGACCTCTCGCATCAGATCGTCGACACCGGCAGCCCGGACAACGGCACGCCGGTCGAGCGGGTCACCGGCAACCAGTGCCTGGACCTGCCGGCCGAGATCCCCGGCGTGGTCGGCGTGTCCGCGGTCGGGCCGGAGGACCGCAAGTCCTTCTACTCCAACTACGGCATCAGCGAGACCGACGTGACCGCGCCCGGCGGCGACAGCCAGCAGGTCGCCGACACCCCGTCCCGCAACGGCCGGGTGCTCTCGACGATCCCGGGCGGCGGATACGGCTACGCGCAGGGCACCTCGATGGCCTCGCCGCACGCGACGGGTGTGGTGGCGCTGATCCGCAGCACGCACCCGGACTGGTCGGTGGGCCGGGTGCATGCTGCGCTCGGCATCGACGCCGACCGGATCGCCTGCCCGGCGGGCGTCTACGACCCGGACGGCAGCGGCGACTTCCTGGCGACCTGCCAGGGCGGGGCATCCGGCCGCGGCTTCTACGGCGCCGGCCTGGTCGACGCCCTCGACGCCGTGACCAGGTGACACGGACAACACCGCGCCGAACACCGCGCTGAGAAACCGAGCTGTGGCCGGGCCCGTGCCCGGCCACAGCCGCGTCCGGACCCGGTGGCTGCAACAGATCGTCAAACGCGTCCCGGCCGTGTTCATCGCAGGCGGACGGCGCAGCGCACGGGAAGGCATGAGCGGCGTCCGATTTCGGAACGCTTCTTGGCGGACTCGCGGCTGGTCCCCTTGTCTCCTCGCTGAGCAGAAACACCAGTCGTTGCATTTCCACTTTCGCTGCCGCTGGCAGCCCGTACCGGAAGCTGACGATCAGTACGTAGACGTCGGATCCTTGGCAGCTGCGACAAACCGTCGCCGACGGTGTGTCGGCCGCGGAGAAATGTTTCATGTCCACGACAGCGTCACGCTGCAAGCGCCACGGCGACTCGGCCGCTGCTACGAGCGACCGGTCCGTAGGGGATCCGCCGAAACTCCGACGTGTGCGAGAGGAAATCTGGTCTCAGACTATGCGTCTCCGCGTACGGCGAATGTGTTACGCGCTGTGAGAGATATGCACCGATGGTCCGATTCCACGGCACACAACGCGGTAGAGGCTTCGATGCGAGGGTCACGCGGCAGCGGACTTCCCGGATGGGACGCGCCGGCGGTCGCGCTGTTCGGCGCGGTCGTGGGCGACCCGCCGGAGGCCGCCCACGTGGTGCTGGGACCGTTTCCCGGACGCCGCCGAGCAGCGGGTGGCGACACTGTCCCGGCCTGACGCTGGACGCACTCGCCGCGCACCTCGACCGAGACCGCGACTACGGGTGTGCGTGGCGAACACCTGCCGCGCCTACGCGAGGTCCAAGGCGGCGAACGACCCGGTTCCGGCATCGCATTACACCGGTTAAATGAGCCGTAAACGTTCGATCCGCGCTCATATATGAGCGTCACGGTGTCCGCTTAACTCGCACGGACGCCGTCGAAGTCAACGAGGTACGTTGATTATGAAAGCCCTTGCTTGATCAATAGCGCGATGGTTGCTTTTCCTCACTGTGCGGCAGTACAGTGCTTCGCGTTATCGATTCGACGCTCGCGTCGCTTCTGGGGTGGCATCTTTGTTGCATCTGTGACAAAAATTGGGCAGGGGGTGCCTGGGGATAATCCATCTTCTTTGCCAATACCTTGCGCATCGGGCCGGCAACGTGTATTCGCCGCCTTTCGTGATAAACCGTACATTGCGGTCGGCGCGTGTTGCCGATGACGCGAGATACAACGGAGCCGGAAATGCACACATGCACTCCGGTGCGTGCAAACCAACGTTGGAAAGGAAACGAATAGTGGACAGAAGGATTGGCGCGTGGAGCAGACTGCTGCGCGGGATCGCGGCGATGGTTCTGGTGCTCGGCGGGCTGCTCGTGGGTGCCGGCTCGAGCCAGGCGACCACCGACGTCTGTACGCATCCGGCCTGGTCGAACAAGGACGGGGGTTCCGGTCACGGCACCCAGGGCAGCACTCCTGTCCACAACGGGCCGTATGGCGACTGCCCGGTCGTGTTCTACGTGTCGAACTCGGCACTGCTCTACTACCACTGCTATGTCGTGAACAGCTACGGAAACACCTGGACGCACCTTCGTCTGTCCGGCACCAAC
>DATBFV010000091.1:0-5398 GCA_036558345.1 Gemmatimonadales bacterium
AACCCGACGTCCATCGGTCCGTTCACCGTCCCGAATTCGATTTTCGCGTTGTAATTGTCCGGAATCGTCAGATCCGCGGGTCCGTTCTCCGTTTCGGCATCGAGCCCTACGCCATCCCATTTCGTCCCCATCAACTCGATCGACAGCGGACCGTTCTGCGCGCTCGCGTGCACGTCGCCGCCAACGCCGGTCAACGAGAGTGGTCCATTCTGAGTCTGCAGGTCCATCTTGCTCGCGACGTCCTGTACCGAGAGGGGGCCGTTCTCTGTCGAGACGTTCAGATCGGTCCGGCGGGGGAGCATGACGACGAGGTTGACGCCCCAGTGCCGGCGCCGACCGTAGGCGCTGGTGCCGCCAGTCACCTGGATCGTGTTCCCAGAGGCTTCAACCTTGAGCTGTCGCGCGACATCGTCGGCTTCGTCCTGGCTGGGCGCGTTCACCTGAATCCTGGCGGTGATCGCCACGCTGTCTTTGTCCCAACCGAAGACATCGACACCGCCATTCACACCGGGATCGATCGTGAGCGGGCCACGGATCGATTTCATGCCGAGCTCGCGAATCTCGCAGTGGCGCGCCCGTGAGCCATAGTCGCCCCAATTCTCGCGGCAGTTGGCGAGCCATTCATCATTACTTTCCTGGGCTTGTAAACGGCTGACTGGGAGAACGAGGACGGCGAGCGAAATCGCGGCGATGTGACGCAGCATGACGGACTCCGTGGGGTTACAGGTTGTACGGGGTTGGACACTATCCACGGTGGAAGGGTTGCTAGCGGTGAGTAGGCTCGACCGTCTCGCCGAAGCGCCTGGCGAGCGCCTTCAGATAGTTATCGAGCGAGCCGTGGTAGCCGAATAGGTATCGCGACATGAAGCGGAAGATGGGATTGCCGATCCATCCTGCTTCCGTCACGCTGATCTGGGTGCCATTTCCATCGGACGCCAGCTCGTACGTCCAGGTGCCGCCGAACGCCGCTCGAGCCTTCGGATCGATTTGCGTCACGAGCTTCTTCGGCGGCGTTGACTCGAGGACGATGATCGGCACATCGAAATTGCTCATCTTCTGACGCCACACCTCGCGCCCGCCGCGGTCCGGCAACCGCTCCACTCGCTTGATCGCTGGCCACCAGCTCGATCCTCCACCGATATCGCGCACGACCTTCCAAACGCTGTCGATCGGCTGCTTGAGGGAGATGGAGCTCGTGGCGTGGTGCTCGCGCGAAATGAACAGGCCGATCAGCGCCATCGCGATGAACAGCGCCCCCAGCGCACCCATGAGGATGAGCGCCCACTTCATTGAATCTCCCGGAGGATTCACTCCCCCGGGATGTAACTGCAGAGCGGATCTTCCGCGAGAGGGTCACCCGATGCGGCGAGCGCGCGGGCGCGCGAGCCGCCACACTCCCAGCGCAACTCGCAGCGGCCGCAACGGCCGCCGAAGCGGTCGGGCTGCCGCAGCGCGACGAACAGCGGCGCCGCGCGATAGAGCGTCACGATATTATCACCTTTCACGTTGCCCGTGACGGTGGGCAGAAAACCCGCGGGCGTGACGTCACCCGTATGCGAAATGAACAGGACTCCGTTCCCGTCGCGGACGCCGCCGGCGTGCCCGCGCGAGGCGTGGAACACTTCGCGCACGACGCGCCGAAAATGTGGGGCTTCGGTCGTCGTGACTACCGGACGGCCGTGCTCGCGCGGCAGCCCACCCGCCCAGCGCATCACCGCGTCCGCCTGGCGCGGCGTCACCGGTTGCAGCATGGCGCCCCGACCCACACCCACCAGAAAGAAGAGACTCAAGCGCGCGGCGCCGACGTCGCAGGCGCGCTCATAAATGTCGGGGAGATCGCCGAGCGTCTCCGCCGCGACCAGCGTGTTGATTTGCACCGGCAGCCCCACCAACTGTGCGATGCGCGCCGCGGCGAGCGTCCGGTCGTATGTGCCGGCCGTGCCACGGAAGGCATCATGCCGTTCCGCAGTGGAGCCGTCGAGCGATAGCGAGATCGCCTCGACACCGGCGGAGCGGAACCGCGTGATGATGCCTTCCGTGAGGAGCGGCGTCGCACTGGGAGAAATCGACACTTTGAAGCCGCGCTCGCGCGCCGCGGCAATGAGCTGAAACAGGTCGGGGCGCTTGAGCGGGTCACCACCGGTGAGCACGAGCCGCGGCAGCGCTTCGTATGCGGCGAAGCCAAGCAGATCGTCCAGCAGCGCGAGCGCTTGCTTTGTAGTAAGCTCAGCGGGGTCGGCATCGGGGCGCGCCTCGGCACGACAATGGTGGCACGCAAGATCACACGCGCGCGTCACTTCCCAATAGACCCGAAGCGGCGCGCGATCGAACACGAAGCGAGACTGTGCGGCGGCGAGCATGAGGCAAAACTTCCACGTGCTTCATGAAGACGGACTAAAGACCGCATGAACGAAGACAGCGTCCGTGTGGACAAGTGGCTGTGGGCGGCGCGTTTCTACAAGACACGCGCGCAGGCGTCGGCTGCCGTCGCGGGTGGCAAGGTCCAGCTCAATGGCACGCGAGCGAAACCCGCGAAGGCCATTCACATCGGCGATGAGCTGCGCGTGCGGATCGGCCCGTACGACTGGCTGATCACCGTGCGAGCCGTGACGGAACGGCGCGGATCCGCAAAGGACGCCCAGCTCCTCTACGACGAGTCGCCCGATGGTAAAATGGCGCGGGAGCGGCTCGCCGAAGCGCACCGGCTCGCGCCGTCGCCTCACTATGAAGGCAAAGGTCGCCCGACCAAGAAGGATCGCCGGAAGCTAGAGCTTCTGTAGATGCACGTTTCCCGATCCCGTCTCGACCGAGAGGCGGCCCTTTCCGTCTCCCAACGTTCCCGTGACATGATCGTGCTCGACGCGCCGCACCAGCAGCGTCAAGTCGCCGAAATCGATGTCCCCGCTGCCGGTATCGATATCCACTTCGGCACCGGTGGTCGGCGGCACCTTGAGCGTGACGTCACCCGAACCGGTCTCGATGTGGACGGAACGGAACGCCGCGAGTAATGCGACGTCGACGTCGCCGCTCCCGGTTTCGAACGACAATTCGTCGCCCGAGGCCGATGTCGCTCGGATATTGCCCGATCCCGTCGAGGCGTACACGGTCCCGGCCTTGCCGTCGCTCAGCGTGATCGTGCCCGAGCCCGTCTCGAGCCGCAGCATCGATCCTTCGATGCCCGATGCGGTGATGTCCCCAGAGCCGGTGGCCAGGCTGACGTCTCCGGCGGCCGAGCGCAGATCCACGTTCCCCGATCCCGTCGACACGCGCAGTGTGCCCTTCGTGCGATCGGTCGCGACATCGGCCGACGCGACGGAGACGCGAATCGTGCCTTCAACGTTCGTCACGAACGCTTTCCCGACACCGAGGTTCACCGCGACGTTTTTGCCCTTGGGTACGGTCACGCGCAGATCGGCGGATGCCTCCAGGCCATCGCTCCCGCGCCGTCGTGACGTGATCCGTACCTCGTGGCCCTCATGCGACCAGCCGCGATGCCCATCGCGGTCGTCGCCGAAGGTGCCGTCGTCACGCACGCGCAGCGTCGTGTTCCAGCCGTGGTCCCCCTCCCCCTCCCCGTCCGGCACGATGATGACGTCATCGGGGTAGATCACGCGCAGCGTCTCACGGCCGCGGATCGGTCCGGTCTGGACGTCGAGCTTGGCGGCATCGGCGCCGCCGCGCGCGATCTCGACCACGACGTCACTCCCCGTGCCGGCTTCCACGCGCAGCACGCCGACGAGGTTGTAGATGGCGACCGAATCGCCTTTGATGACGTGTTTGGAGATTTGAGCAGCAACGGGACGGGTGAGCAGTGCAACGCCGGAAATCAACAGCAATGCGCGTGCGATCATAGCGGCTCCAAAGGAGTTGGCGCTGGTTAGATAGCGAAACCGGTTCGGGGGTTGCAGCTTTCACCTTATGGAAGATTGGCTGCTTTGGTTTCTGTTGGCGATCGCGCTGTTTGTCGGCGAAATGTTCACCGCGGGCTTTTGGCTCGCCTGCCTGGCCGTGGGCGCCGCCGTCGCCGGCGTGGTCGGCCTGATTCCGGGCCTCGGATTCATCAGCGAGGGGATCGCGTTCGCGGCGGCCAGCATCGTGAGTATGGCCGGGCTCAGGCCGCGGCTGATGCACTACTTCCAGCTGGGTCCCGGGTCAGAGCTCCGCACCGGCGTAGACGCCCTGCTCGGCAAGACCGGCATCGTGACGGAGCGGATCGGACCCGGGCTGTCGGGTCGGGTCAAGGTGGAAGGGGAGGACTGGCGCGGCGCCTCCAGTGACGCGACGGTGATCGAGCCCGGTACTCAAGTTACGATCATTCAGGTGGACGGCACGACCCTCATGGTCGAGAAGGAGCTCTGAAACGATGGGTCCAGCCACAATTCTCGTCGCGGCAGTCGCCTTCGGCGTCATTGTCCTGATCTCGAAGAGCATCCGCGTCGTGCAGCAGGCGCAAACGATGATCATCGAGCGCCTCGGCAAGTACCACAAGACGCTGGCGTCGGGGATCAACTTCGTGCTGCCCGTCATCGACCGTCCCCGCTCCGTGGATTGGCACCAGACGATCGTCACGCCGGCCGGCGACAGCTTTTCGCGCCGCTTCCGCACCGAGCGCATCGACCTGCGCGAGACGGTGTACGTGTTCCCGCGCCAGAACGTGATCACGAAGGACAACGTGGTCGTCGAGATCGACGCGCTGATCTATTCGCAGATCACCGATCCGGTCCGGGCGACGTATGAGATCGCCAACCTCCCGGACGCAATCGAGAAGCTGACCCAGACCACGCTCCGCAACGTGATCGGCGAAATGGAGCTCGATCACGTGCTGTCGTCGCGCGACACGATCAACGCCAAGTTGCGCGCGATCCTCGACGAAGCGACGCACAAGTGGGGCTCCAAGGTGAGCCGCGTCGAGCTCAAGGACATCAACCCGCCGCGCGACATCCGCGACGCCATGGAAAAGCAGATGCGCGCTGAGCGGGAGCGGCGCGCGACCGTCATCACGGCCGACGCCGACAAGCAGGCGCGCATCCTCGCCGCCGAGGGCGTGCGGCAGTCGGAGATCAACACGGCCGAGGGCGACAAGCAGGCGAAGATCCTGCACGCCGAGGCGGAAGCGGCGGCTCGACTCAAAGTCGCCGAGGCGGAAGCGCAGGCGATCGAGCGCATCACCAGCGCGATCAAGGGCACGGGTGGCGATCCCGCGCAGTACCTGATCGCGATCCGGTATATCGAGACGCTGAAGGAGATGGTCTCCGGACAGAACAACAAGGTCATCTACATGCCCTACGAAGCCACTGGCGTGCTCGGCTCGCTGGGCGGAATTCGGGAGATGCTGGCGCTCGGCCCATCCGACAAGAAGGCGTGAACCCGCTCACCCAACTCTCCGAAGAAGAACGGA
>DATBFV010000092.1:0-11299 GCA_036558345.1 Gemmatimonadales bacterium
ACCACCGCCGCCACCACCGCCGCCACCACCGCCACCACCACCACCGCCACTCGTGGTCTCAGGTCTGGTGGGCGCATGGAGCTTCAAGGAGGGCACGGGCACCACCGTCGCCGATGTCTCGGGCAACAACAACACGGGCACGATCTCTGGGGCGACGTGGACAACGCTGGGGCGACACGGTAACGCGCTGAGCTTCAACGGCAACGTCAACAACCTGGTCCTCGTCAACAGCTCTGCCTCGCTCAACCTGACGACCGGGATGACGGTCTCGGCGTGGGTGTTCCCCACGGTGAATCAGAGCGGTTGGCGCACGATCGTGCAGCGCGAAGCCGATGCCTACTTCCTGCATGCCAGCAGCGACGCGGGGGCACTGCGCCCGGGGACGGGCGGCACGTTCAACGGTCTCGACCGGCACTTCTCAGCCCCTAGCGCCATCCCGATCAACACGTGGACCCATCTCGCCACCACCTACGACGGCACGACGCTGCGTCTGTTCGTCAACGGCACGCAGGTCGGCAGCACGGCGGCGACCGGGTCGCTCGAAACCAACACCAAGCCCCTACGCATCGGCGGCAACACCTATAACGAGAATTTCCAGGGCCGCATCGATGACGTGCGGATCTACAATCGGCCGCTAAGCGCGGCCGAAATCCTGAGCGACACAGCGGTCGACGTGGGCGGCGGCTCGCCGCCACCCCCGCCACCCCCGCCGCCCCCGCCGCCCCCGCCACCACCGCCGCCACCACCGCCGCCACCACCGCCACCACCACCACCGCCACTCGTGGTCTCAGGTCTGGTGGGCGCATGGAGCTTCAAGGAGGGCACGGGCACCACCGTCGCCGATGTGTCCGGTTACAACAACACGGGTACGATCTCAGGGGCGACGTGGTCGACGCTCGGGCGGTACGGCAATGCATTGAGCTTCGACGGCGTCAGCAATCTTGTCCTCGTCAACAGCTCTGCCTCGCTCAACCTGACGACGGGGATGACGGTGTCGGCGTGGGTGTTCCCCACGGCGAATCAGAGCGGTTGGCGCACGATCGTGCAGCGCGAAGCCGATGCCTACTTCTTCCACGCCAGCAGCGACGCGGGGGCCCTCCGCCCGGGTACAGGCGGCACGTTCAATGGTCTCGACCGGCATTTCTCGGCCCCCAGCGCCATCCCGATCAACACGTGGACCCATCTCGCCACCACCTACGACGGCACGACGCTGCGTCTGTTCGTCAACGGCACGCAGGTCGGCAGCACGGCGGCGACTGGGTCGCTCGAAACCAACACGAAGCCACTTCGCATCGGCGGCAACACCTATAACGAGAATTTCCAGGGCCGGATCGATGACGTGCGGATTTACAATCGGCCTCTGACGGCCGCCGAAATCCAAAGCGACATGGCGGTCGACGTCGCCACGATTCCGCCCAAGCTCGTGATCGTCCAGCCGCCTGCGGGCAGCACGATCAACAGCACGACGGTCAACGTCGCCTATCTCTCGACTGGGGACCAGACCGAGGTCAACCATGTGCATTTCCAGCTCGACGCGAATCCAGTGGTCATGGACCTGAGTTTGGACGGCGTCTACCAGTTCACGAACGTGTTGACGGGCTCTCATGTATTGCAGGGCTGGCTGGTACGCGCCGACCATTCGACGATCCTCGGCACGGACGCGTCAGTTTCGTTCACCACAGCCGCACCGGATCCGACGCCGCCGACCGTGACGATCACAGCGCCGGCGGGCGGAGCCATGGTCTCTGGCAATGTGCCAGTGACGGCGGACGCCGCCGACAATTCCGGTATCGTGGCCGGCGTGCAGTTCTTCCTCAACGGCACGCCCCTCGACGCGGAGGATACCACCCCGCCGTTTGCGATCAACTGGAACACCGTGAGCGCGCCGAACGGCTCCCACAGTCTGACGGCTCGAGCACGTGATGGCTCGGGTAACCAAACAACTTCGACCGCGGTCGCGGTCACCGTTGCCAACTCCTCGTCGACCGATCCCGCCGTGGTGGGGCAGTGGTCGCAGGTGCTCGACTGGCCCCTCGTGGCGATCCACATGGCGCTCATGCCCAATGGCAAGGTGCTCGCGTGGGACGACCACACCGACGGCTCGGGCGCCGTCGTATTTGACCCAGCAACCTTCAACGTGACGGCGGTGCCATTCCCGACGGCGAACCTCTTCTGCGCCGGTCTAAGCCTGCTCCCTGATGGCCGAGTCTTAGTGGCGGGCGGGCATATCTCGAATCACGTCGGCCTCAAGAATGCAACGCTCTTCGATCCGCTCACGAGCAGTTGGAGTTCGGCGGCGCAGATGACCTTCGGCCGCTGGTACCCCACCGTGACGTCGTTGCCGAATGGGCGTCTGCTGGTGATCGCCGGCGAGGTGAACGGCGACGAAGACAACGCGCTCATCCCCGAGGTGTTCGATCCGGCCACGGGAGCCTGGACTAAGCTCTCGGGCGCTACGTTGAACCTCCCCTACTATCCGCACGACTTCGTACTGCCGGACGGCCGGATTCTGGTAACGGGAGCGAACAGACGCGGAATTCCGACGTACGCGCTGGACCTGTCCACACAGTCGTGGACGACGATCGATTCGAGAGTACTCGACGCCGGCAGCTCTGTCATGTACGCACCCGGCAAGTTCATGAAGTCGGGGAACGGGCGGGATCCTGATCTGCCAGGCGCGCCATCGGCGGCTACGACGTACGTGCTCGACATGACCGCCCCGAACCCGAGCTGGCGCCAGACGGCCGACATGACCTACCCGCGGACGGAGCACAACCTGACGCTGCTGCCCGACGGAACCGTTCTCACAATCGGCGGCGGGCTCAACTCCGACGTCTTTGACCCGAATGCCCCGGTGCTGACGCCGGAGTTGTGGAATCCGGCAAGCGAGGTTTGGACGCCGATGGCCGCCTCCACGCGCCCGCGCATCTATCACTCCACCGCGCTCCTGTTGCCCGACGGCCGCGTCTTGTCGGCGGGTGGCGGTCGATGGGGGCCGAGCTATCTCGAGGCGCAGATCTATTCACCGGCCTACCTGTTCAAGGGTTCACGACCGACGATTACGTCGGCGCCGGCGACGCTCGCGTACGGCGCGGACTTCTTCGTGGGGACCGCTGCGACCAATCTCTCCGCGGTGAACCTGGTCAGGCTGGGCGCGGTGACGCACGCCTTCAATGCCAACCAGCGGTTCCTGAAGCTCACCTTCCAACCGACGGCCGGTGGTTTCACCGTGCAGGCACCGAGCGGGGCAAACCTCGCACCACCCGGGCATTACATGCTGTTCATCCTCGATGCCAACGGGATTCCCTCCGTGGCGTCGATCATCAAGATCCAGTGATGCGCCGCGTGGGATGGATGGCCGCGGAGTGAGGTGACGGTTAGTCGCTAGCGACGAGAGCGGTTGGAACGAATGGTGTTTCGTGCACGACCGCCGGTTTCCTCCGTGACAATACCAGCCACCACTCGCGCGCCGATGTGAACACGAGCATGGCGACGACAGCCATGAAGAAAAGCGCCACCACCGCATTCAATTGATCGTTGAAGATCAGTCGCGCCGCGTTCGGGTCGGCGGAGCCGGCCAGGCTGGACGCGTGGGCGAAGAAACCGAGTTTCGGATCGGCCGAGAAGACTTTCTGATATCCCGCGGTCATCGTGACGATGATCAACCAGACCAGCGGTCCCAACGTGACCCAGATATACCGTTGGCGCCCCATCTTGATCAGGATGGTCGTCGCGACGCATAGCGCGACTGCCGCGAGCAGCTGGTTCGAGATTCCGAAGAGCGGCCACAGCGAGTTGATCCCGCCCAGCGGATCCACCACGCCCTGGTACAGGAAGTAGCCCCACGCGGCGCACACCGCGCCGCTCGAAATCACGACGCTCGGCAACCAGGATGTCTGACCGAACTTGGGCCAGACGTGACCAACGATCTCCTGCAGCATGAACCGACCCACGCGGGTGCCAGTATCGATCGTCGTGAGAATGAACAGCGCCTCGAACATGATGGCGAAATGGTACCACAACGCGGTGAGTGTCTTGCCGCCGAGAGCTGACGTCAAACCGGAGAAGATATGCGCGATGCCGACGGCGAGAGACGGGGCGCCACCGGTGCGCGCGATCAGCGTCTGTTCGCCCATCTGCTGCGCCAGCGCCTGCATGTAGTCGGGCGTCACGACAAATCCGGCCTGACGGAGGACATCCGACGCACCCGCGAGCGCGGCCGGCGTCGTGTTCATGGCGAAATACACGCCCGGATCGAGCGTGCAGGCTGCGATGATCGCCATGATTCCGACGAACGACTCCATGATCATTCCACCATAGCCGATCATCCGCGCGTCGCTCTCGCGCGTGATCATCTTCGGTGTCGTCCCCGACGCGACAAGCGAGTGAAAACCGGAGATCGCGCCACAGGCAATCGTGATAAAGGCGAAGGGGAAGAGCTTCCCGGCGAACACCGGTCCCTCGCCGGCCGTCGCGAACGGCGTGAGGGCGGGCATACGCAGTGGCGGCAGGATGATCAGAATCGCGACGCCGAGCACGATGACGGTCGTAATCTTGAGGAACGTGGACAAATAGTCGCGTGGGCACAGCAGCATCCAGACGGGGAGTACCGACGCGACGAAGCCGTATGCGATCATCATGATCGTGAGCGACATGCCGCTCTGCGTGAACGCTGTCGCGAGCGCCGGATGGCTGGCAACACTGCCGCCGGCCACCAGTGCGGCGAGGAGCAGCACCGCGCCAATGACCGACGCCTCACCGACCTTTCCCGGCCGCCAGCGCTTCATCCACAATCCCATCAGCAGCGCGATGGGGATCGTGCACGCGATTGTGAACAACCCCCACGGCGATGCTCGCAACGCATTCACGACGATCAAAGCGAGCACCGCCAGGAGAATGATCATGATCGCCAGCACGGCGATCATCGCCGTCATGCCGGTGACGTTGCTGACTTCTTCTTTCGCCATTTGGCCGAGCGACTTGCCGTCGCGCCTGAGTGAGCAGAACAGGATCGTGAAATCCTGAACGGCGCCACCGAGTACGACGCCGATCACGAGCCAAAGCGTGCCGGGCAGGAAACCGAATTGGGCGGCGAGCACCGGACCAACCAGCGGCCCGGCGCCGGCGATCGCGGCGAAGTGGTGCCCGAACAGCACCCACTTGTTCGTGGGGACGAAGTCGTGGCCGTTGTTGAATCGCTCTGCTGGTGTGGCGCGGCGGGGATCGAGCCCAAAAACTTTGTCGGCGAGGAATTTGGAATAGAAACGATAGCCGATGACGTAGGTGCAGACGGCCGCCGTGAGGAGCCACGCGGCGCTGATCGTCTCCCCCCGTGCCAGCGCGAGGACGCCCAGGGCGAACGCCCCGAGCAGGGCAATCAATATCCACATCACCCGGCGCACGGGGCGTAAGTTGTGATGGCGCTTGCCGATGTTCAAGTTCGAACATAGGTTCGAACCCCTTGAGCCCCTCTAGTTCGAATCCCTGGTCGTTGAGCGGGTCCCCGGGGCGCGCTACCGCTCCAGCCGTGCAGGAGCGGCCCCAACCACAACGTGCGCCCGACTCCATACGAGGTCGCATCGCCATCATCACGGGTGGTGCAACGGGCCTGGGCCGCGCGGTCGGGCTCGAGTTCGCTCAGGCGGGATGCGGAGTCGCGTTCAACTACGTCGAGATGCCGGGTCGCGACGTCGGAGCGCAGGCCTTGCTCACCGAGACGGCCATCAAGGCCCTCGGTGTCCCCTGCTACTCGGCGGTGTGCGACGTTCGCAAGATGGCCGCGGTCGAGCAGTTCGTCGCCGACGTTCGCAGCAAGCTCGGCGGGATGCACTACCTCGTGAATAATGCCGGCGTCACGCACGATGGCGCGTTGTGGCGGCTCACGGCTGAGGCGTGGCAGGAAGTGATGGATACGAACGTGAGCGGCGCCTTCAATTGCCTTCACGCGGTCGCGCCGCATCTGCGCGCCCAACGCTTTGGGAAGGTCGTGAGCGTCGCGAGCCATCAGGCGTTCCGTCCCGGATTCGGAATCGCGAACTATGCCGCGAGCAAGGCGGCGCTGATCGGGCTCACGAAGGCCGCCGCCGTCGACCTCGGCTCGGCTGGGATCAACGTGAACGCCGTCGCGCCCGGGTTCGTGAAAACGGAATTACTCACCCAACTGCCGCGCGAAGTGCTCGAGCGCGCCGAGCACGAATCGGTCCTGGGACGCGTCGCAGAGCCGGAGGACGTCTCGCGCGTGATTCTCTTCCTCTGCAGCGACGCGGCGCGGCACATCACTGGACAGGTCATCGTAGTGGACGGAGGCTTGACCCTCGCTTAAATTGGGTGCGTGAGTAACCCCTTACAACTCAAACACTTCGTGCGTCGTGCGTGGTGCGTCGTGGCGCTCGGCGCGGTAGCGAGCTGCGGCGGCAAGAAGCCTCCCACGCCACCCACTCCTGAACCCACCGCGCCGCTGCCCACCGCCGGTCTCGCCGGCCAGCGCGTCGCCCTCACGCCGCTCGAGCTCGTAGGCGCCGAAGACACGCTTCATCTGGACGCCTTGATTGTCGACCGGCGCACGACGCTGGACAAGTGCGACAGCATCATCCTGGCGTTTCTCACGGCACGCGCGCCGGAGGTCACGTGGGTGGGGCCGGCGGAGCTGCGTCACATCGCGCGACGCGCGCCCGGCGTCGTCACAGATCCCGATCAAATGGGGACGCCGTTTCTCCGCGCCTCGAACATCATCGACGTCCCCGATCCGCTGCGTTATCAGCTTCGCACGTTGATGGGGCTTGTCGGTGGGCGCTATGTGCTGGTTCCTGCAGGGCTCGTCTTTCGGAAGCCTGCCGCCGGGCAGCCGGGCGCGGACGTGCCTGGCGAGATCAACGCAGAACTGTCGGTCGTCATGATCGATTCGCGCGTCGGAAAGATCGGGTTTCGTACTGTGGCGCGGGGACAGGGCCAAGACGTCTGGACTGCCCTCACGCGCGCCGTCAAGAACCTGACGCCAGGCGTGCCGTGACCAGAGAAGCCACACTCATCTCCGGCGATGGGATAGGGCCGGAAATCACCGCCGCCACTCTGCAAGCCATCGACTCTCTTGGAATCAAGTTCGACTGGGACGAGGAGTACGGCGGCATGGCTGCCGTCGAGAGAGCCGGTACTCCGCTTCCCAACGCGACGCTCGACTCTATTCGCCGCACGCATCTTTGTCTCAAAGGCCCCCTCACGACGCCGGTCGGCGGCGGATATCGCTCGGTCAACGTCGCGATGCGGCAGGAGTTCGATCTCTACGCCAACGTGCGGCCCACCAAGACGATCGTTCCCGGCGGCCGGTACGAGCACGTCGATCTCGTGATCATTCGCGAGAACACCGAGGGGCTGTACGTCGGACTCGATTACACCTTCAGGGTCGGCGGCGACCGGCGTGCCATGGCGCAGGCAATGTCGATCGTGACGCGCGAAGGGAGCGAGCGCATCGCCCGCTACGCGTTCGAGTACGCCAAGGCACACGGTCGCAAGAAGGTCACCATCGTCCACAAGGCGAACATTCTGAAATCCACCTCGGGACTGTTTCTCGACGTCGCAAGGCGCGTCGGAGAAGAGTACGCGGGCATCGTGTCGTCGGAAGACAAGATCGTCGACAACACCGCGATGCAGCTCGTCATCAAGCCCGAGCAGTTCGATGTGATCGTCACCACGAATCTGTTCGGCGACATCCTGTCCGACGAAGCGGCGGGCCTGATCGGCGGTCTCGGGCTCGCGCCCGGCGCGAACATCGGAACGCACGCTGCGATCTTCGAACCGGTGCACGGTTCGGCTCCCGACATTGCGGGGAAGGGGGTTGCGAATCCCTCGGCGCAGATGCTTGCCGCCGCGATGATGCTGGACCACGTGGGCGAGCTCGAAGCCGCGAAACGGCTGCGCTGCGCGCTCGAGACGACGATCGTGCAGGACGAGGTTCGCACCGCCGATTTGGGGGGACGTGCTTCTACGGCCGAGTTCGCCCGCGCCGTGGTTAAGCGGATTGGGGCCTAGTCATCCGTGCGCGAAGTGTGGCACGGAGACACCGGGCATCGCGATCGGCGGTTTGTGCCCAAACTGCCTGCGCGATGTGAACCGACGTGCGACGAGAATCGCGCGGCTTGTGGCGATCGGCACGACGATCCCCCTGGCGGTGTATGTGACTCTATCGCTGCCCGTGGATCGGACGGCCCGGATCGTGGGTGCGGCGAGTGCGCTGCTGTGGTATGCCTTGACGTTCGTGATTGCCAAGCGAGTAACGCTGGAGTGGTTGAAATGAAGCTATCGGGTATCGGCTATCGACTATCGGCTATTCTGGTGCTCGTGAGCACGCCGCTGGCGGCTCAGACGTCGCTTTCCATTTATAGGGACGGGCGCGTCGTCGTGCGCCGCACGTTCCCGCAGGCGCTGCAACAAGGTCGCAATGCGCTCACCCTGCGGCTCGAGGCGCTCGATCCGGCAACGCTGTTCGCGACGGACACCGCGGTGAGCGTTTCCTCCGCGACCGTTCGCTATCCCAGCACAGCGACCGACGCGCTTGCGCGCGCGATGGGCCAGACGCTGTCGTTCGTCCGCGCGAAGGGCGATACCGTTCGTGCGACGGTGGTTCGCGCGGATCCACCACAGTTCAAACTCCCCGATGGCCGCCTGTTGCTCGAATCGCCGGGCGTCCCGTTGTTTCCCGCCGAACTGGTGCGGAGCACGCCTGAGGCTCAGATCGTGCTCGATGCCGCACGCGCACGGCCACGGACCGACATCGCGTACGTGACGCAGGGGATGACATGGGAAGCGTTGTATCAGGTCATCGTGACGGGTGCGAGGTGTCAGGTGTCGGGGACGGCCACCATCACGGCGCAGTCGCTGCGCGCCGATAGTGCCGATGTGCAGCTGGTCGCGGGCTCGATACAGCGTACCCGGAACGAGTCTGCCGAGGAATCCCCGCGCCTCGCTGGAGCGATGATGGTCCAGCGGCAACGGGCAGCCGACCTTGTGAGCGCCAGGGAAGAAGCGGTTGGTGAGACTCACGTCTATCAGTTGCCTGGTCGCCTCACGATCGAGCCGAACGTCCCGGTCACGACCGCGCTGTTCCCGCGCAGTTCCGCGCCAATCGTGCAGGAGCTGATCGTCCCTGGCGTCGTGCCGTGGCGCGGCTGGATCGGACAGAATGCCGAACCAGACAAACCACCGGTTCAGGTGTGGTACACGATCAAGCGTGCGGCCAAGAGCGCATTTGGCGATCGTCCACTGCCCGCCGGAACGGTGCAGCTCTACCAGGCCGACTCGATCGGCCGCCTGCAGCTCATCGGCGAAGCCGCGAACGACCACACCGCGCCAGGTCGTGACCTCCGCGTGCAATCGGGTGATGCGTTCGACGTCACAGCCGAGCGCGTGCAGACGGATTACAATCAGGAACAGCTGCCGCCGCAGCAGCGCGGCATGCCGTCGCGCCAACGGGTGACCGCATCGTACCGCGTTACTATCACCAACGCCAAGACCGAAGCAGTTTCGGTCGACGTGCGCGAATCCCATTTTGGGACCTGGAAAATCACGGAGAGCAGCGTGCCGGCCGAGAAACTGTCGTCGACAGAGTCGCGCTTCCGCCTGCCCGTGCCCGCGGGCGGCTCGGGAACGCTGACCTACACCGTGCAGATCGAGTCATGACCGTTCAAATCGTTCATATCGGCGACATCCATTTCGGCGGCGTGGCCGATATCCCGGTCATCGAAGCGCTGGAACGGATGCTGCCAGATCTGCGGCCGGACGCCATCGTGATCGGCGGCGATATGTCGCAGCGTGCGCGTCACGGCGAATTCCAGCGCGGCCGCGCGTTCGCCAATCTATGCCGCGAAACGGCGCCCGCCCTCGTCATCCCCGGCAACCATGACGTGCAGTGGTGGCGGCGGCCTTTCATCCCGTTCGCCAAGGATGCCATCTACGAGAAGTACCGTGCCTATTTCGGCGCGGATCTCACGCCGACGCTGACGATTCCGGGCGCCGCGATTATCGTCTCCGCGCTGACGGCGCATGGCGTCGCGTGGGGATCGTTGACCGCGCGACTGCGTGACATCGCCGTGAAGGGACACCTTCCCAAACGCGAGATGGAGCGCGTGAAGACGGCGTTCGCCAAGGCCGAGCCGGGGTTGCCGCGCGTCCTCGTGATCCACCACAATCTGCTCCGCGGCGAGATGTCCAGGCGCATGGGACTCGCGCGCTGGAAGCGCGCGCAACGCCGTATCGTCGAAGCCGGTACCGACGTCGTGCTCTGCGGGCACGACCACCAGGAGGGTGCCGAGATGCTCGATGGGCGGGTCGTGGTCTCGACCGCGGGGACGCTTTCCACGCGTGCGCGAGGCGGCCGGCCGGTGTCCTTCAATTTCGTCACCATCGATCCGGTGGCGGTGCAGGTGACATTCTTCCGGTGGGATGCCGCCAAAGGGCGCTTTCAACCGTCCGATACTGCTGCGTTCGCTCGCTCGCAGAGTAAACCTGCCCAACCGGCGTCAACGCCTGTCCCCGTAGCGCAAGAGTCGAGTTAGCTTTCGTGACCCCGGGCCAGGGGCCTGGGGTCGACAAACTCTGGCGAGTGCTGCGAGGAGTTTCATGCCCCCGAAGTTCTCTGGCGTGGATTTCTATAACGTCGACGGCCTTCTCAGCGAAGAAGAGCGCGCCGTTCGCGACACAGTGCGCGATTGGGTCGACGAGAATCTGATTCCCGTCATCGGCGAAGCCTACGTCGCCGGAAAATTCCCGAAACAACTCATCCCTGGCATGGCCGAGCTCGGCCTGTTCGGGGCGAATCTGCCGGAAGAGTACGGCTGCGCGGGGCTGAATAACGTCGCCTACGGCCTGATCATGCAGGAGCTCGAGCGCGGCGATTCAGGGGTGCGCTCGTTCGCCTCGGTGCAGGGCGCGCTAGCCATGTATCCGATCTACGCGTTCGGCAGCGAGGAGCAGCGGAAGACGTATCTGCCCAAGATGGCCTCGGGCGAGATCATCGGCTGCTTCGGTCTGACGGAGCCGGACTACGGGTCGAACCCTTCCGGCATGATCACGATGGCGCGCGAGCAGAACGACGGCACGTGGCTGCTGAACGGCGCGAAGATGTGGATCACGAACGGGTCGACGGCGCAGATCGCCGTCGTGTGGGCGAAGACGAACGGCGACAAATCCGACAAGTCGATCCGCGGCTTCATCGTGCCAACGAACACGAAGGGGTTCACCGCGAAAGACCAGAAGGGGAAGCTCTCCCTCCGTGCCTCGGACACCAGTGAGCTCGTCTTTCAGGACG